>NZ_JAIOSW010000161.1 GCF_021107415.1 Desulfobacula sp. | reverse complement strand
TGCCCCTGGCTTTTTATCCCATTGTTCTGTTTGGCAGGCGCGTTAGTAAATTTTCTACAGGGACCCAGGAGACCATGGCGGATTTGAATTCATTTCTGCATGAAACCTTTACCGGCAGCAAGATTATCAAGATTTTTAATCTGCAAATTTTTGAAAAGGAACGATTCAAAGAGAAAACCCGGGAACTTTTCAGGCTTGAGATGAAAAAAGTCGTTGCCATGGCTCTGTCTTCTCCTGTCATGGAGTTTTTAGGAGGACTTGGCATTGCATTTATTATCTGGTTTGGCGGCCTTCGAGTCATTAGCGGGACATCAACACCGGGAACTTTTTTTTCTTTTCTGACTGCAGTGATGATGCTCTATGATCCGGTGAAAAAATTGTCCAGGCTCAACAACACCATCCAGGAAGGGGTGGCATCCGCCACAAGGATATTTGATGTTTTAGAAGAGGAATCTGAAATTTTAGAAAAACAAAACCCTGAAATTCTTACAGGAAGTGCCTTTGATGTTGAGTTTGATCATGTCGGTTTTTCCTATAATGATAACGAGGCGCCTGCATTAAATGATATCAATTTAAAGGTGGCACCCGGAGAAGTCCTGGCCCTTGTGGGAATGAGCGGGGGAGGAAAAACCAGCCTTGTCAATCTTGTGCCACGGCTGTATGATGTCACCGAGGGCGCCTTGTTGGTCAAAGGAAAAAATATAAAAGATTTTTCAATCAAATCTTTGCGGGATCATATTTCCATTGTGACCCAGGAACCCATCCTTTTTAACGAATCTGTGAAAGATAACATCCGGTACGGTAAAATGGATGCAACGGATTCTGAGATAGAAAACGCAGCAAAGGCCGCCTTTGCTTATGATTTTATACAAGGGTTTCCTAACGGATTTGATACCATCATTGGTGAGCTAGGTGCAAGACTTTCAGGGGGAGAAAAACAGCGACTCTGTATTGCAAGGGCTCTGATCAAGGATGCACCGATTCTTATTCTGGATGAAGCAACCTCTGCATTGGATTCTCAAGCCGAAAGGGTGGTACAAAAGGCTTTGGAAAACCTGATGGAAGGCAGAACATCTTTTGTGATCGCCCACAGGTTGTCCACAATTGATTATGCCTCAAGGATTATTTTATTGAAAAACGGGACCATAAAAGAACAAGGAACCCATGATGATCTGATGGCCCTGAAAGGGGAATATTATAAACTTCAGGCCATGCAGGCGCTAAAGATTTAAATAATTAAAGGAGAAAATAATGGCAGTTTCCCAAGAACTATTGGAAATACTGGTTTGCCCCAAATGTAAGGGTGAGATTCATTTAAATGACAAAAAAGACGGACTTGTCTGCGAGGCATGCGCCCTTTTATATGAAATAAAAGAGGGTATCCCCATCATGCTGATTGATGAAGCAAGGCCGCTGTAAGGATGAGCATTCTAAAAGATCCGGATCCTGCAAAATTGGTTGTGGGCTGTATTATGAATGATAAGGCTTGCATTGAGAAACTTTTCCCTCTGTTGGAAGAGGAGTTCGGCCCTGTAGACATGATCAGCCGATGGCTTGGTTTTGCTTTTACCGATTATTATTACAAAGAGATGGGGTCTCCTTTGTTCCGAAAAGTGTTCACGTTTAAAAATCTGATTGACCAGGATAAACTGGCCCAAATTAAAAAAAAGACCAACGAACTTGAAACAAGATTTATGACTTTTGGGAAGCGGGCGGTCAATATTGATCCCGGATATCTTGTTTCCTCCCGGTTTATCCTGGCCACGGGAAAGGAATATTCTCACAGGATTTATATCGGTCACAAAATTTATGCAGACTTGACATTGATGTATTCTAAAAAAGAGGGCTTTAAAACCCTGGACTGGACATATCCGGATTATGCATCACAAAGTATGATTTTATTTTTATCAAAGGTCAGGGATAAATATCTTTTGGATTTAAAGGCAGGCAAAGGAAAAATAAAATGATTAAAAGTATGACCGCTTTTTCTCAAGGGTCTAAAACTCACGGTACCATTACAGCGGATGTCACCATCCGTTCCTATAACTCACGACACCTTGATGTTTCTTTTTATTGTCCGGAATTCTGCCAGGTATTTGAAGAGGATATCAAAAAGATTATTGCCAAAACCCATGACAGGGGAAGGATTGATATCAAACTGTTTATTCGGGATGATGCAAAGGACCTGGATCAGTTTGAAGTGGATGAGGCAAAGGCAATATCCTATTTTCAGGCATTAAAAAAGATAAAACAAGATTTAAATCTGTCGGGCGACATCTATCTCACAGATATTTTAGCCGCCAGGAATGTGATTGTTTCTTCCAAAAAGGAGCAGGATTCAAAAGATTTGTGGGAGCCAATCCGGCTTTGTGTAGAAACTGCCAGTGCCGATCTGGACATCATGCGCAGGGAGGAAGGCAAAAATCTATATTCTGATTTGACCTCAAGAATTGATTATATTGAGAAAAATTTAAAGCAGATTGAAAAAGATGCCGCTAAAATCCCGCCGATTTATAAGCAAAGACTCATGGAAAGAATATCCTATTTAACCTCTGACACAGAAGAGCTGGACCCTGTCAGGATCTCCCAGGAGGCCGCCATTTTGGCGGATAAGAGTGATGTGTCAGAAGAGATTGTTAGACTTTACAGTCATATCAGGCAGTTTCGGGATATTATAGATTCAGATAATTCCCAGGGAAGAAAACTTAATTTTTTAATTCAGGAATTTAACAGGGAATTTAATACCATTGGATCAAAGGCTGGAAATGCGTCTTTATCCCATAGGGTGGTGGATTTGAAATCAGAGCTTGAAAAGATCAGAGAACAGGTACAAAATATAGAGTAGTTTTTATATATGTAAAGGATAAACTAATGGAACAGCTCCTTTTGACAATAGGTTTTGGAAACACTGTGGTGGCGCAAAAAGTAGTGGCAATTTTATCTCCCAATTCATCTCCCATGAAACGAGTCAAGGATGAAGCCCGCGAGGAAAAACGTCTGATTGATATCACCCACGGTAGAAAAACAAGGGCAATTATCATCACTGAAAGCAACCATGTCATTCTTTCCGCCATTCAGGCTGAGACTGTTTCCAACAGATTTGAATCCCTGATGAGCCAGGAAGAAGAATAATCCCATGACGGGCATGGGAAAGCTGTTTTTAATCTCCGCCCCTTCAGGGGCCGGCAAAACAACATTGGTAAGAAAGGTGTTAAACCGGTTTAAAAGCCTTTTTTATTCTGTATCTCACACCACTAGAAGTCCAAGGAAAAATGAACAGGATAGCGTTGATTACTTCTTTATCAGCCTGGAGGAGTTTGAGCGGAAAATAAGCCAGGATCACTGGCTTGAATGGGCAAAGGTTCATGATAATTATTATGGCACATCCAAAAAATTTGTAAGAAATTGCCTTGGAAAAGGCTGGGATCTTCTTCTGGATATTGATATCCAGGGTGCAAGACAAATCATGGACTCAGACCTGGATCTGGTTTCCATATTTATCATGCCGCCCTCTTTTGAAATTTTGTTTCAACGGCTTGAAAACCGGGGAACAGATTCCAGAGAAGTGATTGCCAGACGTCTTGAGAATGCAAAACTTGAAATGACCCAAAAAGACATGTATCAATACGTGGTGGTCAATGATGATCTTGATGAAGCCATAGAAGAGCTTTGCTCGATTTTTGAAAAAGAGATAGCGCAACCATGAAAGAGAAAAACGATATCCTTTTTGGGTTCCATTCTGTGTATGAAGCATTAAAGGCACACAAAAGAAATTTTTATAAGATACTGATTTCAAAAAAAAGATCCCTTTCAAGGATGGAAAACATAGAGACCCTTGCCCGGGAAAGAAATATACAAATCCAGGCTGTTGATCCTGAATTTCTGGACAGGATGACCGATTTTTCAAATCATCAGGGATTGGTTGCCAAAACATCTTTTTTTCCTGTCAAAAAAGCATCCGAGGTCGTAATGCTTGTACAGGAAAAAAAAGCGCCTTGTTTTATTCTGATCCTGGAAAATATTGAAGACCCCCATAACCTCGGGGCATTAATCAGAACGGCGCTCTGCGCCGGGGTTGATTATATTCTTGTTCCAAAGGACCGATCTGCCGTGCCTTCTTCAACCGTCTCCAGAAGTTCTGCCGGTGCCATGGAGCATGCGGATATCTATATGATTACCAATACAGCTTCCATTTTAAGATCTTTGAAAGAAAATGGAGTATGGATATCCGGTCTGGATGCAGACGGCGATACTTCTTTGTTTAACGCTGATCTGACAGGGAATATTGCGCTTGTTATTGGCGGTGAACACAAAGGTATCAGGCCTCTTGTAAAAAAAGAGTGTGATTTTTTATTATCTATTCCGAATATTGGCCTGGATATAGGCCAAAATATAGGAAAGGTTAATTCCCTGAATGCTTCTGTGGCAGGGGGTATTGCCATGTATGAAGCCCTTCGCCAAAGAACATAAAGGAAAGCCTGAAGGTGAACAGGCAACACATGCTAAAGTATTTCAAGGATTATTGCAGAATATATTCCGTATCAGCATTAAAAAACACTATCAGGATCTTTGAACAGCTTTTATATCCATTAAAGTGTTTAAAATGCGGTGCCTACATTGATCCCGATACGGTTAAACCCCATACAATGGAGGCCTGTTTTTGTGATCATTGCATGGGGCTTGGATTTCATCCGATTGACACACCTTTTTGCATAAAGTGCGGGATTCAGTTCCACCAGATTACAGCATCGGATTTTGATGAAAATCATGTGTGTGAAGCCTGTCTGAAAGCACCTTTAAAGCTGGACCGGGTCAGAGCAGCAGTAGAGTATAAAGGCATTGTAAAAGATGCGATTCCCCTTTTTAAATATCATTCAAAACTGTCGGTTGCAAAGGTATTTGAACACTTATTGTTTCAGACATTTTTACGGCACTATTCAACATCCCGTGTCGATTTGATCCTGCCCGTGCCTTTGCACAAGAAAAAACTGAGGGAAAGGGGATTTAACCAGGCATATCTGATGATCCGAAACTTTATTAAAACCTATCAAAAGATCTATCAACAGCCGCCTCAATGGGACATTGATACTGCTTCACTTGCCAGGGTTAAAAAGACAGATCCGCAAACAGGGTTTGATATTGAACAGAGAAAAAACAATTTAAAAAAAGCGTTTCAGGTCGTTAATAAAAAAGCAATTGAAAATAAAAATATTCTTTTAATTGACGATGTTTTTACTACGGGTGCAACCTGTAATGAGGCTGCTATGGAGTTGTTAAAAAATGGTGCAAAAAAGGTGGAAGCACTGGTGCTTGCCAGAACCTGAAATACTACAAATACCTGTAGCACCAAGGATAATAAAAGAGCAAGAGACGATGATAAAGGGAAAATTTATAAATATAAACCAGGGATTTTTTCATTACCATGCCCTGGGGGAATCAGAAAATCAAATTCATTTTTGCCACGGCAACTCCTTGAGTGCTGGAACCTATCTGCCTTTTTTAGAAAAGCTATCCTCCCATGACTTGAAAATCTATGCAACAGATATCAGGGGACACGGGTTCTCCACAAAGGAAAATACGACTCAGATAAAAAGCTGGGATATTTTTATCAAGGATCTTGAACAGGTTGTTTGCGCCATTACAAATCCTCCGGTCATCGGCATCGGCCATTCCATCGGCGGATATTTTACCTATGCGGCCGCAGCCCTGTTTCCCCATCTTTTTTCAAAGATAGTCCTGCTGGACCCCATTATTCTTCCAATGAAAATTGTTTGGCTTGCAGCCTTATTTAGAAAAATAGGACTTGCTGGGAGTCTTTCTCTTCCTAAAATGACCCGGACCAAAAAATCTGAATTTCAATCCAGAGAAGAGGCATTGATCCATTATTCAGGCAAGGGCATGTTCAAGTCATGGAAACCTGAATATGTTCAAGCCTATGTGGATACGGCCATTGAAAAAGATACCGCAACCACTTGGGAATTATGCTGCAACCCTGAATTTGAAGCACAGATTTATGAGTTTGTCCCCTTCAATACCTGGCAGCATGCAAACCATATCAATATTCCTGTCCTTGTCGTCAGAGGTGAAAGATCAGACTTGTTCCATAAACAAGCCGCCAGCAGGCTGACAAAAATAATCAAAAACTGCACTTTTGTTGAGCTGAAAGAATTCGGTCATTTTCTAATGATGGAAGACCCTGATAAAACAATCGATACCATCCTGCCTTTTATTTAAGGCATTTAGCCATATCCCGTTGAAAAGTTTATCTATACTACATTTGGCATTTGGAATATTTTAAAAAAGTGAGCCCAACACGTTACTATGATCACTGCCGGTAGGGTCTTGAGCACCGAGTGTTTCTTTTGGAAGTCGTACCCCAATTTTCAATTTTACTCGTCACTGATGAT
Organism: Desulfobacula sp.; assembly: GCF_021107415.1. The sequence continues at coordinate 15,228 of NZ_JAIOSW010000161.1, read as the reverse complement.
ACCATCTATACTTGCTAGTAAAAATCGTTAAAATACATAAATTGAATTTATAAATTTTTCACTTCAGATATTTTGTCTTCAATAAAAAATGAATTTCAAAACTGAAGAATAAACTATCTGCCTTTTATACAGCGGAGAGCTTATCTATGTTCATTGACATTTAACATTAAATTTTATTTTTTTATTGAAATGTTTGTTTTTAATCTTAAAAAATATATAAAATCTAAATAGATAAATAGATAAATATTCATTTTAATCAAATTTTTTAATAAAGTTATTGACAATAAAATTTAATTGTACTAAACATTGTAAAGTTTGAATAAACACTTTAAAAGGAGGTTGTACAATGAAAAAATTATTGATGGTTTCTTTCATCGGGGTTATGTTCTTTTGTGTTGGGACTGCATTTGCTACAGAGTCAGTAGTATTGAAACTGGCCCATATCACTGCACCTGGTGGTATGCTTGATAAGAAGGCTCAAAAATTTGCAGAATTGGTAGACAAAAAAAGTAGCGGTAAGGTAAAAATTGAAATCTACCCGGCCCAGCAGCTTGGGAATATCAAGGAGCTCCTTCAGGGGCTCAGCATGGGGACGATTGATATTGTTCAAGAAGCCGAGTCGTTCATGGACACATTTGATAAAGACTATGCAATTTTTGGGACACCATTCATGTTCTCACGTGAAGAATTGAAAACAAATGCCTATATTGATGAAGTTCGTGAACGTGTCCGCAAAAAGACCGGTATCCGGACATTGCCTGGATTTGCATTCCGGCCGGCATTCCATCTTTGGACTCAGAAAAAACAGATTTTAACCCCTGACGAATTGAATGGTATCAAGTTGCGGGTATGGCAATCAAAGGCTTTAGTTGACTCATGGAATGGGCTTGGTGCAACTGCAGTTCCTTTGGCTTGGGGTGATGTTTATCTTTCTCTTTCACAAAAAGTAGTAGACGGCATGGTTCATAACATTGTTCAGGTTAGAGATGAAAAATTTTACGAGCAGTTGGATTATTGCACAAAACTGGATTTCATGCAGCTTTATGATGTGACCTGGATATCGGATTCAAAATGGCAGACATTGACCCCTGAAATTCAAAAAATACTGACCCAGGCCAGTGAGGAATGCGCCAACTGGTTTGTCAGCTATGGACAGGGTTTGGAAGCTGAGGCTCAGCAGACAATGGAAGCCGCAGGTATTAAATTTACCGATGGAGACCCTGTCAAATGGACCAGTAAAGCAGGGAGTGTACACAAGGAGTTAGAAAAAAGCGGTTTATGGTCTAAAGGTCTGTTAAAGAAACTGAGTAAATAATTGCTATACTGCGTTCATGCATAACCGGGAGTGCTGCTGACGACTGCTGCACTCCTGATTTTACCCAAGAAGGAGGGATCCCATGTTAAATAAAATTAACCAAAGGCTGGCACAGTTGCTGGATTGGACCATCGGTTTGATTATGGGTGCTACTGTAGTCATCCTATTTGTTGGTGTTATTCTTCGCTATGTGTTCAGTGCACCGCTTTTCTGGTCGGAAGAGGTGGCAGTTCTGGGATTAATATGGATAACCTTCCTTGGAGGCGCCATTCTTGTTCGTCAGGATAAAAATGTATGTATTACCTTTTTTAGCGACAATTGCCCGGCTCCAATGGCACGGAGGATGAAAATTTTATCCGATATTTTAGTGATTATTATGCTCTGTGTGATGATCTACCAAAGCTGGAAACTTACTGGTAGATTGGCCTTTTCTACGACACCGGCTTTAAGGATAAAGGAATCATGGTTTGGTTGGGCCATGATTTCTGGTTTTATCATTATGCTTTATTACCAAATTCAGCGTCTGATTTCTCTGTTACGAAATAAAGAGCCTTTCCCTGAAATGGAAGACCGGGACAAAGGGTGTGTTTTATGAATGCTTTGATTCTGATTACAATTTTAATGGTTTTAATGGCCCTAAGGGTGCCGGTGGTATTTTCCTTGTTGTTGTCTTGTTTTTTTTATGTACTTTTTATCGAACCTATCCCCTTTATTATTCTAGCCCATCGAATGTTAGGCAGCCTGCAGATATTTCCACTTTTGTCCCTCCCTCTATACATCCTGGCGGCGGATATCATGAACTCCGGTCGTATTACAGATGAGATGTTCAAGTTAGCCAGATCTCTGGTGGGGCATATCAAGGGATCCATGGGGCATGTAAATGTTGTTGCTTCTATGATTTTTGCGGGAATGAGTGGTTCAATTACAGCTGATACAGCCGGATTGGGAAAAATAGAAATTCCCATGATGGTTAAGGCCGGATATGATAAGCCTTTTGCCGTTGCAGTTACTGGAGCCAGTTCCATTATAGGCCCCATAATGCCGCCAAGCATTCAAATGATCCTTTATGCAATGATAGCGGAACAGTCTGTTGGACGGCTTTTTGTAGGCGGGGCCATCCCAGGTTTGATAATGGGTCTCACGATTATGATTGCTATATATTATTTTGCTGTTCGTCGCAATTATCCCCATGATGCCAGGCGGGCCCCCTGGAAAAAAATCTGGCAGAGCTTTAAGCAATCTTCCTGGGCATTGATGACCCCGATAATTATTTTAGGTGGAATCATCAGCGGCATTTTCACACCAACTGAAGCCGCAGTGGTGGCTGTGGTTTATGCATTTGTCATTTCATTTTTTATTTATCGCACCCTGCGCCTGAAAGATTTGTTGAAAATGATGGTTGGCTCTGCAGTAACATCGGCCCTTATCCTGGTCATTATGGGGGCAGCATCGGTTTTTGGCTGGATCATCACAATGGAGAACGTGCCGGCACTTATCCGTGATTTCATCATGTCTTCCACTGATCAGCAATGGGTTGTTTTGATTATATTAAATATTGTTTTTTTAATTGCCGGGTGCTTTTTCGATATCTGTGCAATTATTCTGGTATTCACACCGATGATTATACCGGTTTTGACAGCATACCAGATTGATCTTGTTCACTGGGGCGTGGTTGAGGTTCTCAACGTCTGTATCGGATTTTTGACCCCGCCGTTTGGTGTGGGCCTGTATGTGCTCAGCGACTTGTCCGGACTGAGTGTAGCTGAAGTGATGAAGGCCGTCACTCCATTCTTAATCCCGCTTTTAGTTTCATTGGCATTGATTACTTTTTTCCCGCAGCTGGTTCTTTGGCTTCCCGGGATTGTATTTGAATAGACATATCGTTATTAAGGAGAAATGATGAACAGTAAAGAGAGATTCATTGCAGCATTAAACCATAAGACCCGGATCGTGTTCCATTAGATCTGGGAGGTTGGGTCACCACGATAAGTATAAATGCGTATAATCGGCTGTTGAAAAAAATGGGTATCCAGCGAGAAGGGCAGGTGTTCGATTGGCTAAGGCAAAATGTTATGCCTGAAGAAGATGTTCTGGAGCGACTTGGGGTGGATACACGGTATGTTCACCTTGGAGAGCCTCACTTCTGGCATTTTCAACCCCAGCAAACAGATAAGGGCCTTTACGTCACGGATGAATGGGGCTGCGGCTTTCTGATGCCTGAATCATCCCTTTACTATAATCTGATTGACAGCCCTTTGAGGAACGCCACTATAGACGATTTGGAAAATTACTCCTGGCCGGATCCAGATGACAGCGGCTATCTTGACGGTATTGAGCAGCGGGCGCGTCAACTTTCCGAAGAGAATGAGTATGGTGTGGTAGGCAATTTTGCGTGGGAATCCTGGTATGAGAGGGCCTGGAAACTCAGAGCCATGGATAAATTTTACATGGATATGGTTGCAGACAAGGAATTTGTTCATGCCTTACTTGACAAAACATTATCATTACATTTAAGATTATTGGATAATGTTTTGGGAGTTTGTGGGAAGTATCTGGATGTTATCATTCAGGGGGGAGATTTGGCTGGCCAGAAGACAACCTTAATATCACCGGATACCTATCGAGAATTTATCAAGCCGCGACAGGAAAAGTCGATTCGTTTTATAAAAGAAAGAACCAACGCAAAAATTTTCTGGCACTCTTGCGGTGCTGTATCAAGTCTGATAGAAGATTTCATTGACGTCGGTATAGACATCCTGAATCCGGTCCAGGTTAGGGCTGAAGGAATGGACGCAGAGAAATTAAAAAAACAATATGGCGGGCGTATTGTTTTCTGGGGTGGTATTGATTCTCAGCATATCCTTCCTTCGGGTAAGGTGAAAGATGTGGAGAATGAAGTGAAGCAGTTGATTAAAGCCGCTGGATCTGGCGGTGGGCTAATTGTCTGTTCAGTACACAACATTCAGGCCGATGTACCGGAGGAAAATGTTCTGGCGCTCTATGATACCGTTAGAGAATCGGGAAAATATCCAATTGGATAGGATTAATAATCAATAATTGTATCGGGGAATATTAGGTAGTGATTGAAGGCAAACGAATTAAAGAATACAGAGAGAAAAAAAGACTGTCATTAAGAAAACTTGCAGGCATGTCGACCATCTCGCCCAGTATGCTGAGTCAAATCGAATCAGGGAAAGTAGATCCCTCATTGTCGACGTTACGTAAAATTGCAATCAGCCTTGAGGTTCCCCTTTTTTTCCTGGTACTGGATCACTCTGGGCCGACAAATAAAAAAGTAAAATTGAAAGATGCCCGAATGGTAATATTCCCGAATGATGGACTGGAGTATCAAATTATCCACTCCGACCAGGACAAAAAGATGGGAATTCATATCGGTACGCTAAAAAAGGGTGGTTCCACCAGCAGCGATCTGCTTGCCCACGAAGGCGAGGAGTGTTTAATTGTACTGGAAGGAGAAATGGAAATCGTCTATGAACATGAGATGATTTCTTTGAAAGTAGGCGAGAGCCTTTATTTCGACAGTTCAATCCCTCACAAATTACAAAATTCATGTCATGATGATTGCAAGTTTTACCTGATTATTTCTCCTCCTAAATTTTAGTTGTTGTCCCTATGAAAATGAAAGAATGCAAATTTTGCATGAATTTATTTTGGCTTTTCGGTTATGGATATTGAAAGGATAAACAGTTTGAGCCAGACGGAATCTACACGGAATTTAAGAGAAGTCGCAGAAACCATATTTAATGCCGGTATAAAAGCTGTAGATCCGTATGCCTGCGTCAATAGACATCTTAAAATAGCGGACGGTCATTTACAGGTAGGAAAGATCCATTATAGTCTTGAAGAGATCAACAAACTTTACCTGATTGGTATCGGCAAAGCTTCAGCCGTTATGGCGCAACGAGCAGAGGAGCTTTTAGGGAGTCATATCCATGACGGACTGGTGATTAGCAAATACCGGCATGGAGTTCCTTTAAGCCGCTGTCGGATCTTGGAAGCCGGTCATCCAATCCCTGACGCTAACGGCGTTAATGCCACAAAGGATCTTTTGGAATTGGTCTCAAACGCTGGCCCAGAAGATTTGATCCTATGCATGATTTCCGGTGGCGGTTCCGCACTCACCCCAGCTCCTGCCAAAGGGATCAGCCTGGAAAACAAACAAGAGACCACCCGGCTGCTATTGGACTGCGGAGCAACCATCCACGAGATCAACACCATTCGGAAGCATCTCTCACAGATCAAAGGGGGCCAATTGTGTAGGAGTGCCAACGGCGCCCGTATGATTTCATTGATATTATCCGATGTCATTGGTGATGATCTTGATATTATTGGGTCGGGAATTACAGCACCAGATACGGGATCTTTTAATGACTGCAAGGAGATACTTAGCCGTTATGGTCTTTGGAAAAAAATTCCAAAGCCTGTTTATAATCGAATTTCTGCAGGGGTTGCGGGGCAGATTCAGGAAACTCCAAAACCTGGCGCGCCTGAATTTGTCAATGTAGATAACCAAATTATCGGAAGTATTTCAGATGCACTGTCGGCAGCTGAAAAAGAAGCCAAACGTCAGGGGTTTACCCCGCTCATTCTTTCTTCCATGATCCAAGGTGAGGCAAGTGAGGTTGCTAAAATTTTATGTGCAATTGCCAAAGAAATCAGACTTTCAGGCCGCCCGATTCCATCCCCTGCCTGTTTGCTTTCCGGCGGTGAGACCACTGTAACAATAAAAGGTAAAGGTAAAGGCGGACGGAATACAGAGCTTGCTCTGGCTGCAGGCATTGAACTGTCGGGTGCTTCACAAACCCTGCTTTTATCTGCTGGTACTGACGGTACGGATGGCCCTACTAATGCGGCCGGTGCCTTTGTTGACGGTTCAACGGCTTCACGTGCCGTTGCCTTTGGTTTGTCCGCTTCCAAATACCTTGTTCACAATAATTCTTATCCATTTTTTCAAGCACTTGGAGATCTTCTGATCACTGGCCCTACTCGTACCAATGTGATGGATCTCCAGATACTGTTGCTCGATGAATAATGCTTTTAAACACCTATATCTATGTTGATACGTATATGACGTGCTGTCATTTGCCTTTTCCTTTAAGGTTATCGGGGAACCCGTGAAATATAGTATTTATGAAATTTAAATTTAATAAAAATAATGATAGTTAAAAATTGGAGTGTAAAAAAATGACAGATTTTAATGCAATGACAGATGCCCTTGTTTCCTGTGACAATGCCAAACTGACAGATCTTGTAAATAATGCCCTGGCCCAGAATGCTCCGGCCGGAGATATTCTCAATAAAGGCCTGATTGCAGGTATGGACATTGTGGGCGAAAAAATGGAAAACGGCGACATGTTCATCCCCGAAGTCCTCATGGCAGCCAAGGCCATGGGAGACTGCGTAGCCATTCTCAAACCCCTGTTGGGAGAAGATGAGTCCGCCACCAGTGCCAGTGTTATCATCGGCACGGTCAAGGGAGATCTCCATGATATCGGTAAAAATCTCGTGGCCATGATGATGGGAAGCGCGGGCATGGAAGTCCATAATATCGGGGTGGATATAGCCCCGGAAGATTTTGTGACCCAGATCAAAGAAAAAAACGCCCAGATTGTTTGTCTGTCAGCCCTTTTAACCACCACCATGCCCATGATGAAACAAACCGTGGATGCCATCGTGGAAAGCGGTCTCCGAGACCAGGTTAAGATTCTTGTGGGCGGTGCACCAGTGACCCAGGCTTTTGCCGATGAAATCGGAGCAGACGGATTTGCAGCTGATGCAGGTTCTGCTTCAAAACTTGCCAAATCATTTGTCAACTAAGCCGGACGTATAAACACAGGAGAAGAACTATGTTTGAAGTAATAGGTGAAAGAATTAACACCTCCAGAAAACTTGTCCAGGCCGCCGTGGCAGAAAGGGATGTTGACTATATCATTGATGATGTAAAAAAACAGAAGAAAGCAGGTGCTAACTTTATTGATGTCAATGCCGGAGCCCGCATTGGTCATGAAACTGAGGATATGAAATGGCTCTTGGATACCATCCAGCCCATTGCCGCTGTGCCGCTTACCCTGGACAGTCCTGATCCGACTGTTCTGGAAATGGCCTTCAAAATGGTGGAAAAGACCCCCATGATTAACTCCATCAGTTTGGAAAAAGAACGATTTGATGCCATGATGCCCTTTCTTGACGGAAAAGAGTGCAAAATCATTGCACTTTGTATGGATGATACCGGCATGCCCAGCTCTTCCGATGTCATCCTGGGCCGCGCAAAAAGCCTGGTTCAAGAACTCAACAAAATCGGCATCCCCACAGCCTCCATCTATGTGGATCCACTGGTTCAGCCCATCAGTGTTGACTCCAAAAAAGGTGTCATGGTTCTGGATGCAGTCCGGTCCATCAAAGCCGAATTCCCGGATGTTCACATTACCGGCGGTCTGTCCAACATCTCATATGGACTTCCCCAGAGAAAAGTCATCAATAGAACCTTTGTCTCCCTGATGATGGTTGCAGGTATGGATTCCGCTATTATTGATCCTCTGGACAAAAAAATCATGGCGACTATCAGAACCGCAGACATGCTCTTAAATCATGACGATTTTTGTATGAATTACCTAAAAGGTGTTCGAGCAGGATCAATCTCAAGCTAATACTTACTAAAAAAAACGGTCGAAACAGGAGTATTCAAAAACTGACTACTCTGTCTATCATTATGGGGTAAGACTCTTTATTTAAAGGGTGTTGACTTCTTTTGGCAGTAGTGACTGCAATTAAAATCCGACCGATGGGTACTTGTATTCATTGAGCTGGTTTTCTAAAAGTTATGAGTAACCCCATATATAGCATATGAAGTCTTTTTGAAAAGAGATTTTAATTTCACTATGCGAGCAAGGGTCAATCTACGTGTGATTGCTTAAAGAGCTCCCACAAATTCACAATATCTATAGATAAAAGTTTGCCAACCTTGACAAAATGTATGGTATGAGTATATACATAATAGTATGGATGATAAAAATAAAATTTTTTTAAGGCATTGTACCGGATTTGATTGGGATGACGGAAATATTGATAAAAACTGGAAAAAACATAAAGTAACGCCTTCTGAATGTGAACAGATTTTTTTTAACCTTCCTTTGATTATTCAGAATGATGCTAAACATTCTGAGAAAGAAGTCAGATATTATTCATTGGGCCAAACAAATGTCAAAAGATTATTATTTATTGCATTCACTATCAGAAACAATTTTATTCGAGTTGTTTCTGCAAGAGATATGAGCAGAAAAGAGAGGAAAGCATATGAAAAAGCAAATTCCTGATTTCAAAAGTGAAGATGAGGAAAGAGAATTCTGGTCAACCCATGATTCAACTGATTTTTTTGATTGGAATAAAGCAGATCGGTTAACATTATCTAATCTAAAGCCTTCAGTTAAAAAAATTTCTCTTCGACTTCCCGAATCTATACTGGAAGATCTTAAATTATTAGCCAACAAGAGGGATGTACCCTATCAATCGCTGCTGAAGATATTCTTGGCTGAGCGCATAGAAAAAGAGCTGAATATTCACTAAAATTCAAATCAATCAAAACAGCAAAATTAACATCTGTATTTATAAATCAGGTTTTATCTGAAGGTACTTATGATATCTTTGCTTTTGAAGAAAGAAGGGTTATGGTCTGTTTTGAGGCGTTTAATTCTATGGTTGCACCAATGGGCATGGTGAACATGGGATGGGTGTGGCAGCAGTCCACTTCAGCCAGAAAAGGAAAATTGTATTCCCCAAGGACTTCTTCCAAAATTTGATAGGGGTGCTTCAGTGTTCCCTGATCATTGAAATTTTCATGTTTCCCAAGGATCAAGCCACCTATTTTTTCAAACACCTGATTTACATTTAAAAATGAAAACAGTCTTTCAAGCATGGCTGCGGTTTTCTGTGTGTCTTCAATAAAAAGAATATCCCCCTTTTCAATTTTGGGCATATACACTCTTCCCCAGATACTGGCGATGGTGTTCAGGTTGCCGATGATAAGCCTTCCCTTTGCAACACCCTTATTGCAGGTAACCCATTTATTTTCAGTCTTGTTTTCACTTTTTTTTTGTTTTTCCCAGTCAATGTTGTCTTCTGTCCAGAAATAAGGTTTTTCAAACTCATATGGCAGGTTTGGATTTTCCATAAAAATATCAGTAAAATACTTAAAAGTCATCTCATTATAGGGTTCAAATTCTCCAAAGGAAGCAACAAGAGCAGGTCCGTAAAATGTTGTTACCCCGGTCATCTGATAAATGGCCAGCAATATGGAGGAGACATCAGAATAACCTATAAATATTTTAGGGTTATCTTTAATGGCCTAAAAATGCTTTAGCGCGTTCAAAGCGGGTGGGACAAAAAAATGTTATGGGTGTAGACGGGGAATAAAAACCGATAGTATCATTTTTGTTGAGTTTTATCATTGTTTTTCTATCCTGATAAACTGGACCAGACAAAGGGAGATAAGGCTGAAAAAAGCCCCGGCCAAAAAGGGAATTTTATAATCGACCATCCATAACAGTCCGCCAATGACCGGCAGGACCACTGCTGCAATGTGATTAATGGTAAATCCAACGGCAGCGCTGGATGCAATATCCCGGGGATCGGCAATTTTTTGGAAATAGGTTTTAATGCCCGTTGCAAAATTAAAGAAAATATGATCAAGGACATATAAAACACCGACGATCAGTTTTGAGTCAACAAAGGCATAGGAGATAAAAATCAGGACAAGGAAAAAGTATTCAATGGAAAGAAGTTTTCTTTCACCGTATTTTACAATAAATTTTCCGATTAAAGGATTGATAAAAAAATTAATCACATTATTCACCAGGAAGAGCAGGGTTATATCCTGAACAGAAAATTCAAATTTTTTTACCAGCAAAAATACGGCAAATGCCATGAAGATCTGCCGCCGGGCCCCGGCCATGAAAGTTAAAAAATAAAAGAGCCAGTAACGCTTTTTTAATACCAGTTGCTTTTTCTGGGGAATAATATTTTTATTGACAGGATTTTTTGTGATGGCCCAGATACCGCCTGCACCGATCAGACAGCCAAATAGGATATATATGACTGTATAGCTTAAAAAAGGAGCGATCACAAATATCAGGATGCCAACAGCAATATTAGCAGCTGCTGCAGATTTTCTTTGTTCGCTAAAAACAAGTGGGGAGGTCAGTTTGTCAAAATACTGGAGCGTCAGAGACTGGTTGGTTGTTTCATAATAGTGGAACCCGAAACTCATGACAATGGTTGTAAAAATAAGACCGGAAAAACTGGGCAAAAGCCCGGTTAAAAAGAGACCTGTCCCCAGGATAATGATGGAGAGCGCAGACAGCCGGTGTTCTTTAATGATCAAAATCACATAGGTGACCAATAACGCCAGAAATCCCGGAATTTCGCGGACAGACTGAAGCACACCGATATGATTACCGTCAAGTCCGACAATGTTAACACTGAAATTATCGAAAAGGGTTCGCCAGCACTGGAGTCCTGCGGCGGAACAAATAGTCAGAACGATGAGATAGGAATACATCCGTTCTTTTTTATAGTCAGGCATAAAACAGCCTTCTATTTAATTTTACTGATTATTTTTTCAACTACTTTTTCTGCGGTATCTCCAAACAGGGTTTCAACTTCCACCAGGTTAAGATATTTGTCATCCCATTGAAAATTATCACTTTCAAGAATCCAGTCTTTGAGCCTGTTATATTTACCGCCTAAGGCTTTGATCTTTTTTAAAAGTGGTACGTTGCTGGATGTTTTAAAGCTGATATTTAAAGATAAAATATACTCAATGATGTTGGGTGTGGCAGGATTTGAAGAAATGCCGGGAATCACCAGGATATTTTTATTGTCCTTTCTGCCTTTTCCGATATAGACATTTCCTTCTCTCACGATAATATTCTTAGTTCCTTTGAGCCTGGGATCAGTTTCCACCCTGGAATGTTCTTCTTTTAATACACCGGTTTTATTCACTATTTTAATTTTTGTTTCAGGAGTGACTTCGCCCAAAAGGCTGAGGCCCGAGATCTGGTAGAGAAAGGCACCGTTGACTTTTGAAATAACCTCCTGGAGGTTTTTAATCACCAGGACATTTTTATTGGTAATCTGGGAGATTTGAATGTCATTGGCATTCAGTTCATCAAAAATATAACCTTCAAATTTTTCACTGATTCTGCTGGTGCCCACCGTGACGGTTTTGGCTTGATGCTTGATGGCATCAACAGGTCTTGCCATGGTGTTGATGGACTGGCCAATGTTATCAAAAAATGTATTTAGCATGTTGGAAGGCGTGCCTTTTGTTTCAAAGTCAAGTTCAAAATCCGACACCGGCAGTCTGCCTGACAGGTATTTTAAAAGCAAAGTGATATTGGCAACATTATCAAGCCCCATGGCCGCAGGGAAGCCGCCTTGTCTTCGTTTTTTTGAAAATTTGTTATAGAATTGCGCAATGGTTTCCCTGAATCGTTTTTCCAGAAGAACTTCATAAACATCATGGCCCATGGAGGTATATTCATCTAAAACATCCTGGACTTCAATTTTTCCGTCATACATAAACCTGGAACCCTCATTAATGGCAAGGGCAGCATAATATCCCCAGATATGTCCCACAAGTGTATTAAGGATAGGTGCAAAATGTTCTTTTGTTTCAGGTATTTTAAATATATCCCTGGCATAGATGTCAAACCGATCTTCTCCAATGGTGGTGATAACCACAGGAGTTGCCTTGTGGGCATGGAAGATGGCAGTATCTTTTATAATATCTCCCAGTACGCTTTCTCTTGTGCCGGCAGCACAGATAATGATCAATGGTTCGCTTGACAGGTCAATATGTTTTTTATCTTCAATAAAGTCAGACGAAATGGTTTTATAGCAAAGCTCACTGAGTTTGATCCTGATCTCATCGGCAGATGCCTTGTTTGATCCTGATCCAACAGTTGCCCAATAGTCTTTTGAGACCGCAAGCCTGAAGGCTGAATCTTTGATTTGATCTTTCATCCCAAGTATAACTCTCATTTTATCCGGCAGGCTCATGATTTCGTTGATTTGTTCTGTGATAAATTCACTTGATCTTGTTTGAACAATACCTGCAATGTGAAGACCTAAAATGGCTCCTGCTGTAATTTGTGAATAAAATGCTTTTGTTGATGCCACAGACATCTCAATATCGCGGCCGGAGCTGGTATATAATACACCATCTGTTTTAAAGGTCAGATCAGAATCTCTCCTGTTCACGATGGCCAGCGTTTTGGCGCCGCAACCTTTTGCCATGTCAACGGTCCTGTTGGTATCGGTTGTGGTGCCGGATTGGCTGATGGCTACAACAAGGGTGCTGGCCATGGAGTCTTCAGCATTTTTTTCTTCAACAATATTGAATCCGGACAGCTCTGATGATTTTAATGCCCTGATGTCAATATCGATATCCCCCAGATAGAAATTTAACAGATCAGCACAGCTTTGGGCCGCAATCCCGGCAGTTCCCTGACCAATAAAATAAACCTTTTTAATCCGGTTGTTTTTAAAGTCATCGACCAGTGATTTTGGAATCACCGTCTCGTCCAGGCTTGTGGTGAACAGGTTTGATTCCGTGGAAACTTTGAATTTGTTTTCCAGGGTTTTTTCAACTGAACCTGGGGATTCTGAAATTTCTTTTAAAAAATAGTGGGGGAAGTTTTGCCGGTCAATATCCCTTGACGTAATCTGGCTTGTCTGTACATGATCCTCTTCTATGCTGATGGGTGTATTGTCGTAATATAAGGATTGAACCCCTGATACACCACCCGATGAATCCTGATCAAGAATAACAATCTGGCCCTTGTTTCCTCCATTGAGTTTGATGTAATCCTGGGTTTCTTCTACAATGCCATAGAGTTCTGATGCCGCAATATAATGATCTTTTGCAATCCCGACAAAAATAGCCTGACCACTTCCCTTCTGGGCTAAAAACAGTTTTCCCGGTGCAAGATTCGAGTGCATGCTGATGGCATGGGAGCCTTCAAAATCATTGACAGCCAACCTGAAGGCCTCTTCAATGGATTCATTTTGTTTCAGGTAGTGCTCGATCTGAAGCGGGATCAGTTTGGTGTCAGTATTGATATCCTCATGGATTTTGTCATATCGTGCTTCATACTCTGTTTTTAATTCAAGATAATTGTCAATATCTCCATTCAGGCAGACATGAATGATGCCGGTCTTACCGATTTTCCTGTCTGTGGGAGTGTTGTCCTGGGGATGGCAGTTGGCTACGGTAATGTCTCCGACAGAGGCCCATCGGGTGTGAGCAGATATGGAATTGGCAGCAAAGTGATAATTTGAAAGTAATTGAAGCATATGATCATTTTTAATCTGGCTTCGGATAAAACTTACATTGTCTCCAAGTGCACCGATTTCCGCAGCAAATTTGTAGATAAAAGAAATTGTCACGAAGTGCTGGTCATTTTCAGGGAAAGTGTCTTTGATGGTAAGGCTGTTATTGGATAATACCAGGTGATTTGTTCGCTGTTTCAACCTTTCCGAAAGTCCTGCCTTGATCAGTCCTTTTCTGAAATTTTCAAATTCCTGTTTGGTCAAGGTAAATATAACCGAAATTCCTGCAGAATCTCTTCCCCTGACTTCAAGCCGGTCAATACTGTTCAATACGGCATTAATCCTTTTAAATATTCTTAACCCCGGGACGTTGTCGGAATTTTCAAGACCAATGGCAAGATTACTGATGGCGGTGATATTGTCCAGAATTTCTTTTTTAAGACACCAGCAAATATCCTGGAGTTTTTCAAGACGCAGGGAAATTATTTCAACATCTGAACTAGAAAGATTTGAAACTTCTTTTTTAAATATGACAGTTTGATCCTTTATCAATTGTTCAATTGTTTCTGAAATAGATAAAAGAAGGTCTCTTTTTCCTTCATTAAAAAAACCTGTTTAAATCCCTGGCACTCTTCAAACAAGGCGTTCAGAAGATCATCACTGCCGGGAAAATCATCCCGGATAGACAAGACATCGGACGATAAACTTTTTGTTTTTAATGAAAGGACCATTTCCTGGATAGGGTCTAAATTTAAATGGTTTGGATCGCTGCTTGCCTTAAATGCAACAAAAGCAGAAATGCCGCAGGAAAATGTATTAAGTTGGCAAGGGAAGAATATAAGGGAATTTTTTTTTACCTGTTTTATGGCTTTACCGATTTCAATATTAATTGAAAATAATTTTTTGACCAGATTTAAACAAAGGTTTAAAAAATGCTTTGCTGCTTCAATCATTCTTCCCTCCATCATCCAAAAGATTTTTTTATTTTTACAATTGTGCGGTTGTAGCTATATTTTTTTTAAAATATTGTTTTAAAATCATCTTTGCATAAGTCGTTGCTCTTGTTCCAATATATTTTCTATGCCCGACAACAATAGACAGAACAATTTTTTTATTTGTTTTTTTCTCTTTCCCAAATCCGGTAAACCAGTCGTATTTAATCGTATGCTTTTTGTTATACAAAGATCCGGTCTTTCCGCCAATTACAATTTTCGAAAGTACTTTATCCCGTGAAGCACCCCTGAAAGATTTTCTGGCAGTCCCCTTTGATATGGTTCTTTCCATTAACTGCATCATTGTCGCTGCGGTTTGCGGGCTTATTGCTGTCTTATAGATTGCTTTTTTATGTTTGTAAATGATTTCTCCATCAAAGTTGGTTACATGTTCAACAATACTTGGCAGTGTGACCTTGCCTGAATTGACCACTGCCGAGATGAGCATGGCACCAAATATCGGTGAGATCATGGTGTCATTGTTAAAGCCGCAACCAAGCTCAGCCAGATGGTAGTCGCTGTCATTGGTTTCAAAACTGCCTGAAACAAAGGGTAATTCCGACTGGACAACCC
>NZ_JAIOSW010000369.1 GCF_021107415.1 Desulfobacula sp. | reverse complement strand
AAGTGGTAAAACAGCAATAATTCCAAGCCGACAAATTGTCCTGGCAGCAATATCACGCGGAAGTGGATACGATACTTTATAGAAGCCTGTTTCCGGTATTTTTGTTTCCTGGTTTTTACCAATTTGACCAAGTAACCCAATAAGAGGCTCTATTGACAACTCCGCACACTCCGCCAATGTTTCACACAATGCAATCCTGGTGTACAGCTTTTTCTCAATAACCAATTGATGGCATAACTTATCTACTACAGTAGTATTGTGATATTTACGCAGATTAATAACTGCGCAAGACCTTTCAACAGCTTTTTCTGAGTGAAGAAAAGATAGAAGCTCTGATTCATCAAATGAAGCAAAGTCTGAAATATCCGTTTCATTTACTTCACCACGTTCTCTTCGTTTTGCTGCTAAATTATCCATATTAGCCTTGAGTTTTTCCATCAGGAAAAACTCCTATATAAAAGCCTGATTTAGATATTGACCTTTTCCAGGTTAAAGGATCGGTAAATGATCATTTCCCGCTCCTTTCTGCTTTCATCAAGAGGTGTAAACGCAATGGATTGAATCATTTTAAGAGCCTTTTCTTTTGAGGGAATCGCATCAAGGCCTTGTCCTGCATATTTCCCGGAAAGCGTATCCAATACCATTGCATCCCTTGCATCCGTTGAAACGGCAAAGGGGATTTGATAGTCATAAATCAGCCTGGCCCCGGCTAGTATTTCCCTTTCATAGGACCCGATGGAACCGGCCACACAGGTAATGGCCATCAAAGCCTTGTCTTTGGAATATACAATCAGGTCGATGGCTGAGACATAGTCCTCTCCTTTAAACTGGACAATGAGTTCTTCATCCACCCATATATCTTTTTTGTCATAGCCTTTTTCCTCGACCAGAAATTTTTCAAATATTTGTCTGGTGGCCTCAGGCCCTACATTTCTTACTGCTTTTCCGGTTATATAATCGGTGATAATATAATCAAAATTCATATTAAAGATGTTCCTGTCATTTCAGAAGGTTGCTTTATATTTAATATTTTCAGAATGGTGGGTGCGATATCGCCAAGAATACCGTCCTTCATCTTTTCAACTTTATAATTATCTCCTGCAAGTATCAGCCTTACAGGGTTTAAGGTGTGGGCTGTATGGGGGGAGCCGTCATCTGCAATCATTTGTTCCGAGTTTCCATGATCAGCTGTTACCAATGCAACACCATTGGTTGCCCATATCGCCTCAACAACCGTTTTGGCACACTTGTCCACGGCTTCACATCCTTTGATGGCAGCGTCCAGAATCCCTGTGTGTCCCACCATGTCCATATTGGCAAAATTGAGGATGATAAACTCAAATTTTTTTGACCTGATTTTTTCACAAACGGTTTTAGCCAATTCAAAGGCACTCATTTCGGGTTTTTCATCATAGGTGGCCACATCTCTGGGAGAAGGGATCAGTATTCTTTCTTCCCCGTCAAAAACCTTTTCATCGCCGCCATTAAAGAAATAGGTGACATGGGCATATTTTTCAGTTTCAGCGATTCGAAGCTGGGGGATGCTGTTTTGACTTAATATCTCCCCGAGAATATTATCCAGGTGCTGGGGGGCAAACGCCACCGGCAGATCAAAGGTTTCATCATACTGCGTCATGCAGACAAAGCCTGCAAGGTCAATTCCTTTCTCTCTGGTAAACGCATTAAATCCGGGTTCTGTAAAGCCCCTTGTGATTTCTTTAGCCCGATCTGCCCTGAAATTAAAGAAGACAATGCCGTCTTCATCATTAATTGTACCGTTTGGGGTATCCTTTAACGGGGGATTGTTTCCAAGGAAAATGGGGTTGATAAACTCATCGGTCTTATCTGCATCATATGCGGTTTGTATGGCTTTAACAGGATCTTGTTCAATCACACCCGCAGCTTTTGTAAAGAGGTTGTATGCCTTTTCAACCCTGTCCCACCGTGTATCCCTATCCATGGCCCAGAAGCGGCCAACAATGGTGGCAATTTTACCATACTTATATTTATCCAGATAGTCCTGCAATCGCTTTATATAGGTGATACCGCTGGTAGGTGAGGTATCCCGGCCGTCAAGTATCGGGTGGATAAAAAGATGTTCAACATTATTTTGTTTTGCCATGTCGATCAGGGCAAAGAGGTGGGAGATGTGACTGTGAACACCACTGTCCGACAGCAGGCCCATGAGGTGAAGGCCTTTTTTTGACTTTGAAACTTCTGTCATGATATCTAAAAGTGCAGGGTTCTTAAAAAAGGTCTGATCTTTAATCGCCTGATTGATTCTTACAAAATTCTGTAACACTTTGCGGCCTGCGCCGATATTCATATGACCGACTTCAGAGTTGCCCATGGTTTCATCAGGAAGGCCGACAGCACTGCCTGAGCACAAAAGCTTGCAGTTGGGGAAATTTTTTAACAAAGAATCCAGAAAGGGAGTGTCAGCCAATGCAAAGGCATTCCCCTTTTTTTCATCATTAATACCCCATCCGTCAAGAATCATTAAAATATTGACAGGGTTTAGCTTAGAACTCATCATCATTCTCCTTGGGATTTGTAGGCGGCTTCAAATTCAGAAAGATCAATCCTTGGCGCATCAGCCCACAGCCCTTCTATATCATAAAAGGATTTTGTTTCAGTTTCAAAAATATGGATAATGACATCACCATAATCCAGTAATGCCCATTGCCCTTCTTTGACACCTTCAGCACCAATGGCTTTTTTCCCCTGGCCTTTTAAGCTTTTAATTAAATGTTGAGCAATGGAGGTTACCTGGCGTTGGGAGCTGCCTTCAATAATAATAAGAGTGTCAGTATAAGAGGTGAGTTGTTTTACATCAATGGCAGTAATTGATTTTGCTTTTCTCTCAAATGCAGGAATCAGGTATTCTTTCATTTATAGAGTTCCTTTGTTCTAATGATTTTTTCGACATTTGCAGGCACAAGATCCTTTATGGATTCGTTGTTTTTTACCCGTGCCCGGATCATGGTGGATGAAATATTTATTTTGGGTACCTTGCAAATTATTATTTTCTGTTTTGTTTTATGGGAAAAAATATTGTCCTGTTCATTAAAGGTGTACCCTTTTGATATGTTTTCGTCAATAAAAGAGACAATGGCATTGTAATTATTCCACTGCCCTCTCAACATGATGATAATCTGAACAGCTTTAAAAATTTTATCCTTGTGTTTCCAGGTTGTTATATCTAAAAAAGCATCGGAGCCTATTAAAAGAAAAAAGTTGATATCTTGACCATATTCCTTTTTAAATTCATTGATGGTGTCAATGGTAAAGGAAGGCCCTTTTCTTATCAACTCTTTGTCTGACAGCAGAAAATCTTCATGATCCTTTATGCTTTCTTTCACCATTGCAAACCTGTCCTTTGCAGGGGCAAGGTTGAGATGGGGTTTGTGGGGTGGGGTTGAAGAAGGGATTAAAAATATTTTTATCAATCCATATTTTTTTTGGACATACTCAATAATACCCATGTGGCCATTGTGAAAAGGATTAAAAGTCCCGCCAAAAAGTCCGGCCTTCATTTTTAACTCTTTATAAGCTTGGAAGCTAACAGTTTAACAAGTTCTTTTACCCCTTTGCCCGTTGCCGCAGAAAGGGTCAAAACCTGAATGTTTTTTAAAGCATGTTTAAACGCTTCAATCTTTTCTTGTGTATCCGGTAAGTCAATTTTGTTTAATACGACAATCTGAGTTTTTTTTGTCAGCGTTTGACTATATTTGGATAACTCATTGTTTATCAGGTTAAAAGACTCAAGAGGGGATGCAGGATCTATTTGGAAAGAATCAATCATATGAACCAGGATGCCGGTTCTTTCAATATGTTTTAAAAAACTGATACCAAGACCGGTTCCTTCATGTGCGCCCTCAATCAAGCCCGGGATGTCCGCCACGGCAAATGGCTCTCCAAAAGGCGGTTCCACCATCCCAAGGATAGGGGTCAGTGTTGTAAAAGGATAATCGGCAATTTTTGGCCGGGCCGCGGATATACTGCTGATAAGCGTAGATTTTCCGGCATTGGGTAACCCAACAAGGCCGACATCGGCAAGAAGCTTCAGCTCAAGCTTAATTTTTAGTTCAACACCAGGAATACCGGGCTGAGAATGCCTGGGAGCCCGATTGGTGGAAGATGCAAACCGTTTGTTGCCCCGTCCGCCCATGCCGCCATGGGCAAGAATATATTCATCTTCGGTGTCGGTCAGGTCGATAATGATTTCGTTGGTGTCTTTGTTGGTAACAATGGTTCCCGGGGGAAGGGCGATGATGCAGTGTGAACCGTTTTTGCCATGTTTTTGTTTTCCCTGGC
The DNA here is from genome assembly GCF_021107415.1 of Desulfobacula sp. The sequence continues at coordinate 5,258 of NZ_JAIOSW010000369.1, read as the reverse complement.
CGGGCTGGCCATTTTTGGCCTTGAGCAATTTTTGGCGGCGATAATCAAAGAGTGTTCGTTTACTCCCATCGATTTTCAGGATGACATGACCACCATCGCCGCCGTCTCCACCATCAGGTCCGCCTCTTTCAATGTAACGTTCCCGCCGGAAGCTAGTGCATCCGCGGCCGCCATCACCGGACTTGACAGTGATAATTGCTTCATCTACAAATTTCACGCTTCATAAACGCTGACTTTTTTTCTATCGCGGCCTTTTCTTTCATAGGTCACAACACCGTCAATTTTGGCAAAAAGGGTATAGTCCTTGCCCAGACCAACATTATTGCCCGGATGAATTTTGGTGCCAACCTGTCTTACAATAATAGTCCCTGCAAGAATGCTTTCTCCGCCAAATCTTTTAACACCGCGCCGTTGCGCATTGGAATCACGACCATTTTTCGTACTGCCGGCTGCCTTTTTATGTGACATTAGATTTCTCCCTAATATTTAAATCTGGTATCTAAACTGAAATGGATTCTATTTTAATTTCAGTATAATGCTGTCTGTGGCCTTTCATTCTCCTGAAGCCTTTGCGACGTTTATACTTGAAGACCAATGTTTTTTTACCCTTTCCCTGATCAAGAATGTGTGCTTTTACTGAGGCATTTTCAACTTTCGGGCTTCCAAGGGTGATGGTTTCACCGTCTGAATACATGAGGATGTCATCAAATTCAATCTGAGAACCTTCGGTACCCTCAAGTTTTTCAACTTTCAGGATCTGTTCTTCATGAACCTTGTATTGTTTTCCTCCGGTTCTGATAACTGCGTACATTTTTAAACTCTCCTTATTATTTCAATACTTTTTCGCAATTTTAAAAAACTCGTAATGCTATACTTATCCCCTGGATTTGTCAAGATAAACATAACGATACTGGCTATAAAATTATTTGAGTTCAAACTTCACAGGAATCTTTACCCACATTTCCCGGGGGCTGCCGTTTTTTTTGCCGGGTTCAAAGAGCCAGTTTTTAACAGTTTTTAATGCCTGAATATCAAGGGATTTATGACCACTTGACTTGAAAATCTTTAAAGAGGAAACTTTTCCTTTTTCTGAAACCAATACCATTAGTTCGACAATCCCCTGATACCCTCTTTTCCGGGCGATAACAGGATAAGCAGGCAAAGCGTTTTTCTTATAAAGCGGTTTTGCAAATTCAATATGAGCTTGTTTGATATTTTCTTTCTTTTGGGGACTTATTGTTTTCAAGGTTGGCGGTTGACCTTTAAAACTCTGTTTTTTTACTGCTTTAATCTGTCTGGTCTCAGCCACCTCTGCCTTAACAGGGGGGGCAGCCTTAACAGGAGTTAATATCTTCTTTATCACTTCTTCTTGCTTGTGAATGACAGGTTTGTCCTGTTTTATCTTTTTGGGGAGTTTAGCCAGGTTTTTCTTTTTAATAACAGGTCTGGTTTTTTTTTTCGGGGTAAAAGATAGGGTCTTTTTCGGTTTGGGCATGGGCTTGGGTTTTGGTTTGATTTTTTCTATTTGTTTTATTGAATGAGTTTCTTTTTTGATTACAGGCTGCCTGTAGGAGAGGGTGACCATAACCGATTTGATTTGGGGGGATAAAATTTTATTGTTTTTTATTATTATGGAGGGAATTAATACCATCAAGGCAATATGAAACCCTATGGCAATTACAGCAGATAGTATAATACGGCTCATCTTTAATTCTGATCTTCGGGGTCAGCCTGTAAGGAAATTTGATTCAATCCGGCCATTCTGATTCTGTCTAAAACTTTAAAGAGATGTTGATAAGAAATGGTTTTATCTGCAAAAAGAAGAACGTCAGGCGTCTTTTCTTTTTTTGCCTTTTGCTCAAGAATATGGGTCAGATGTTCCAGGTCGACCGGTTCTTTGTTAACAAAAATTAAATTATCTTTATTTATGGTGACTGACAGAACCGTATCTTTTTCAGGTTTGACCACAGAGGATTCAGGCAAAGAGACTGGCATACCTTTATGTACTGCCATGGAGAGCATGGTATAGATAAAAACGACCAGAAGAAGGAAAACAACATCAATCAAAGGAAGCATCTCAATCCTGGGTTTATTGTTTTCAGGTAAGCGCAGCTTCATTTTTTTTCTTCCGGGATGTTTGTTTTATCCAGCAGAATTTGTTCATAAACAATTTCAAAGCTGGTGGCATATTTTTCCATGATGCCTGCTGCACGCTTTATTCTGGAGTTGAAATAGTTGTAGGGAAAAACCGTTATGATGGCAATAGACAGGCCGGTTGCAGTTGTTATCAGGGCCTGGGCTATCCCTCCGGTTACAGCCTGGGGATTTCCAATTCCCGATGTTCCCAGCATGTCAAATGAAGTGATGATTCCCATAACAGTACCCAGTATGCCCATAAGCGGGGCAACGGTGATCATGGTGTCAAGCACGCCCATAAATCTTTGCATTCGATTGATTTCATCCGCTGCGGATGATTCCATGGCCTTGATCAAAGAATATTCACGATGAAGAATGCCGCTGATAATCATTCTGATGACATAATTTTGTGATCCCGAGGCCTTTTGACGAACAAGATCCCACTCACCTTTCCGGGTAAGCGAAAAAACTTCATCCACAAGTTTCTGGTTTCTCTCCATACCAATCCCAATCCAGAAAAAACTACGCTCAATGATAATGGTCAAAGTAATCATTGAGCATAATAACAAGGGATACATGATGGGTCCACCGTTATGAAATATTTCCATCATACGATTATGTTCTCCTCTTTATTTAAAGCGTTTTGGGTAATAAGAAATATACAGGGTCTTTTTGATACAGGATTTTTTTGAATTCTTACTTTTGTATTGTAAACTTCTTGTATTGATTTTTCAGAAAGAACCTGTTCGCAGGTTCCGGTTTGATATATTTTTCCATTTTTCCCATTGAGTAAAACAAGCCTGTCAGAGTATTCCGCTGCCAGGTTTAAATCGTGAAGAACTATCAGTACAGTGAGGCAGAGCGTCTTTTTAAGGGAACTTATCAATTCGAGAATTTGAATCTGGTGTGTTATATCAAGATGAGATGTGGGTTCATCAAGAATTAAAAGCTTTGGCTCCTGGGTTAAGGCCCTGGCAATGGCAGCCAGTTGTCTTTCCCCTCCGCTTATTTTATTGATGGATGCATCCTTAAGCTTTAAAATACCTGTAAGTTCCATATATTTATGGGCAAGTTTAATGTCCCTGGCGGTTTCAAAGAATTGATATTTTTTAAAAAAAGGCAGTCTTCCTAAAAGGACATATTCTTCAACACTCATGGAAACCGGTTCAACTGACTGCATGACAACTGCGATATGTCTGGCCAATTGCCGGTTTGACATTGTTTGAATATTGTTGCCTTTTATATAAATTTTTCCTTTTTCAGGTTTGTTTATCTTTGAAATAATTTTTATCAGCGTTGTTTTCCCGGACCCGTTAGGACCAATGATTGAAATAAATTCACCCGGGTCTGTTGAAAAAGAAATATCTTTCAGTATGATCTCTTTGTGGTATCTGAAGCTGAGGTTTTCTATGGTGAGGGTATGGCTCATAATGTCACCTGCTTTCTTGAAAGTGCCCAGATGAAAATAATACCGCCGATGATACCCGTTATGACCCCTACGGGAAGTTCAAGGGGAGATATGATGACCCTGGCAATCACATCACATAGAACTAAAAATGCAGCACCGGCCAGGAATGAACTGATAAGAAGTATTCGATGGTCAGGCCCTGCTATCATGCGCATGAAATGAGGAACAATAAGTCCTGCAAACATGATGATTCCGGCAACAGATACGCTTAATCCCGTTAAAAAAGATGCAAGGATAAATAAATATTTTTTAGTTCTGGTTGTATTAACACCCAGATTTGCTGCTTCATCTTCACCCAGAAGCAGGGCATTTAAATCAAAACAGAAAAAATATGAGATAACAAGCCCTGCAAGGGAGCCGAAAAGCGCCATTTTTATTAAAATCGTATTAGGTTCGTCAAGGGAGCCCATGATCCAGAGAACAATATTTTGAAGATCATCACTTTTTGAGATAGCCATGAGCAGCATGACCAGGGAGGAGGCAACATAGGAGATCATCACACCTGTTAAAAGCATCCTGTTTGACTGGATATCCCTTGTCCTGTTGTTTAAATAGTAAACAAGAAAAATAACCAGACTTGCTCCTAAAAATCCTGAAAGAGGGTATGCGATGATGCCTATTTTGCTGTAAAACTTAAAAAGTATATTGATGCAGACACCCAGGGAAGCCCCTCCTGAAATGCCAAGTGTATAAGGTTCAACCAGGGGGTTTTTGAATATTCCCTGCAGCAGGGCGCCTGCAGGGCTTAAAGCCCCGCCGATTGAAAGGCCCAATATGATTCTTGGTAATCGTATGCCTAAAAGGATACTGTGGTCAGCACTTCCTTTGCCGTAAAAAAGAATATGGGGGATATCTTTTAATTGGATACCTGCGCTGCCGACACATAAAGAAAGAAGGCTGACAAGTATTAATATGACCATAAGGAGGATCAAAATAATGGACCAGTACTTTATTCTATTCTTTTTCATTATTTTAAATCAGCACTAGATTTTAAATTAAGACTGGGATGGATTAAAGATAAAACCTGTTTTAAACCTTTTGCAAAGGTAACGGGCGTAGGGCTTAAGATAAGTTCAGGATCCAGAACATAAATCTGATTTTTTCTTGTGGCATTCAAGGAACTAAATTTCATCCATCGCTTTTTTTCGATTTCTCCGGCTTTTTTGGATGTTCCCATGGTCGCAATTAAGATAACATCCGGGTTTTCCTTAAGGACTTTTTCCCTGCTGTAGATTCCTGATTTTTCATTTTCAGCAATATTGATTCCTCCGCCATAGTTGATATATTCATTGATAAATGTGTCTTTATTGGCAGAGTGCAAAGGTTTCATGCCTATCTGGATAAATACCTTTTTTTTAGGAAGATGAATTGTTTTAAGCTTAATGGCCTCAACCTCTTTTGCCGCTTTTTCTATTATTTTCTTTGCAGCATCTGTCTGTCCGAGAACCTTGCCTATTTTCATTGTGATGTCACACATTTGAGGGAAAGTTTGCGGGTTTTCAATTTTAAGCACCTTAATATCTTGGTTTCCTAAAATCTTTATCTGCTTTTCTCTTGAAAGCGGGCTTGCAATAACCAGATCCGGGTGCAGGCTGATGATTTTTTCAACATTCATCTGGATAACCGACCCGATCTTTTCTTTGAATTTTGCTTT
>NZ_JAIOSW010000089.1 GCF_021107415.1 Desulfobacula sp. | reverse complement strand
TTTCAAGGAGTTTTTTAAATAAGTTCGCATGTTTGCCATTAAGTTTATATTTAATGCCAAACATGCGGGTTTATTATTTGTAAAAATTTCCTTATAATTTCCTGCCTTTTTTATTACAGGAGAAGTTATGGAAAAATTATTTAAGACCACCATCAATGGAAGAGAATTTTCTATTCGTGGAGGAAAAATTGCCAAACAGGCATCAGGGTCAGTGATTGTACAATATGGAGAAACCGTGGTGCTGGTTACGGCTGTTTCTTCAAAAGATCCAAAGCCGGAGATCAGTTTTTTACCCCTTACCGTTGAATACCAGGAAAAAATCTATTCGGCAGGAAGAATACCGGGAAATTATTTCAGGCGTGAAATCGGCAGGCCTTCTGAAAAAGAAACCCTGACAGCAAGATTGATCGACAGACCCATTCGCCCCCTTTTTGAGGAGGGCTACAATTTTGAGACCCAGGTCATTGCTACTGTTCTTTCAATGGATAAGATAAACGAACCTGATACCCTTGCTTTGGTTGGTGCCTCTGCTGCCTTGCAAATGTCTGATATCCCCTTTGAAGGGCCCATTGCCGGTATTAAAGTCGGCAGGATAGATGGGCAGTTTGTTGCCAACCCTACCATTGAGCAGATGGAAGAAAGTGATATTGAACTGGTTGTGGCCGGATCAAAAACCGGTGTGGTCATGGTGGAAGGTGGCGCAGCTATTGTCTCGGAAAAAGATATGCTGGATGCCATCTTTTTTGGCCATGAAGCAATGCAACCCATCATTGATCTGCAGGTTCAGCTGAAAGAGGCCCTTGGAAAAGAAAAACGTGTGTTTGTGCCACCCGTCAGGGATGAAGAACTGGCTGCCAAGGTGATTGAATATTCAAAAGATAACATTTATAAAGAGGTTCAGATCAAAACAAAAATTGAGCGTGGAAAAGCTCTCAGTGCTTTAAAAGAGCAAGTTGTTGAACATTTTATCGAAACCTGTCCCGAACAGGTCAAAGAAATAAAAGAGGCCTTTAGCAAATGTGTTAAGAAGGTCAGCCGTGACATCGTCCTGAAAGAGGACAAAAGAATTGATGGCAGGGCCTTTGATGAAATCAGGCAAATTGACTGTGAAGTGGGAAATCTTCCTATGCCCCATGGTTCAGCTCTTTTTACACGGGGTGAAACCCAGGTGCTGGGTGTTTTGACCCTGGGCTCGGGCATGGATGAGCAACGGGTTGAAACCCTGATGGGTAATGAAACAAGGAGTTTTATGCTCCACTATAATTTCCCTGCCTTTTCAGTGGGAGAAGTCAGACGTGCCGGCGGACCCAGCCGAAGGGATATCGGTCATGGAAATCTTGCCAGCCGGGCCATTGCAAAAGTCCTTCCTTCCCAGGAAGACTTTGAATATACCATCCGCCTGGTGGGAGAAGTCATGGAGTCCAACGGGAGTTCATCCATGGGAACTATCTGTTCCGGAATTCTGGCATTAATGGATGGCGGCGTTCCTATAAAAGCGCCGGTTTCCGGGATTGCCATGGGACTTGTTAAAGATGGAGACAAAACCGTTGTGCTTTCGGACATCTTAGGAGATGAAGATCATTTCGGTGATATGGATTTTAAGGTGGCTGGAACAGCAGAAGGGATTACCGCTCTCCAGATGGATATTAAAATTAAGGAACTCTCAAAAGAGATTATGGAGACAGCCCTTAATCAGGCCCATGGCGGCAGGATACATATCCTTAACAAAATGCTTGAAACCCTTAAGGAGACAAGGTCGGAAGTTTCTCCCCGTGCACCTAAAATTGTCAGTATTCAGATTAAATCCGATAAAATTCGCGATATCATCGGTCCTGGCGGAAAAGTGATCAGAGCGCTTCAGGCAGAGACCAATACCGTTATTGAGGTAAATGATTCGGGTATTGTAAAGATTGCCGCTGAAAATGAAGAAGACGCTGCACTGGCGTTAAAAATGGTATCAGATATAGCCCTTGATCCTGAGATCGGTGAAATTTATCAGGGCACAGTTGTTAAAATCACCGACTTTGGTGCCTTTGTAAATATTAAACAGGGCACTGACGGACTGGTACATATTTCAGAACTGGCTAATTACAGGGTTAAAAAAGTAACAGATGTACTTAAAGAGGGAGAAGTCATTCCAGTAAAGGTTCTGGATGTCACCCGAGACGGGAAGATAAAGCTGAGTTACAAAGCTGCAAAAACCGATGACAAATAATTCATTTTGTATCTGTCCCCTTGCCAGCGGCAGCAAGGGGAACAGTCTTTTTGTATCCTGTAATAACACTTCCATTCTGATTGATGCCGGGCTTTCAGGGGTTGAAATTGAACGGCGGTTGAACAAAATAAATGTTGATCCTGAAAGCCTCAGGGCCATCATCATTACCCATGAGCATTCCGATCATGTAAGAGGTGCAGGAATATTGAGCCGTCGATTTAAACTCCCTGTTTATATCACACAAAAGACCTGGCAGGCATGTTCAAACCTTGGTAAAATTGAAAATTTGTGTTTTTTTAAGTGCGGTATCCCCTTTAAAATAGATCAGATGCTGGTCACCCCGTTTTCCATTTCCCATGATGCAAAAGATCCTGTCGGGTTGACACTTGAATACAAGAACCAGAAAATTGGTATAGCCACCGATCTTGGCATCGCCACAAGTCTTGTAAAAGAGCATTTGAAAAATAGCAATATCTTATATCTTGAATCAAACCATGATCCTGAAATGCTTATTAACGGTTCCTATCCATGGCATCTCAAGCAGAGGATCAAGGGCAGAACCGGTCATTTATCCAATATGGATGCAAAAATGCTGGTATCGGAACTGAAAACGGATGGTCTGAAACACGTCATTCTTGCCCATTTGAGTGAAGAAAATAATTGCCCCCAAAAAGCTTTCCTGGAAGTCTCCAAAAGTCTGAATGCCTCAAATATTGCCTTGCATGTCGCAAGGCCTGATCAACCCGGGAAGGTCATAGAACTATAAGCTATGGGGGATATTTTTTTTGTTTATTCATTTTTTTGCAAAGCATTTTTAACAGCATGGGCCAGGTCTTTCATTCCAATGGGTTTCATTAAATATTCTTTTATTCCAATATCCTTTAATATATCCGGATGAATATCATCGCTATATCCTGAACAGAGAATAACAGGAATGTCCGGTTCAATTTCTAGAATTTTTTTGGCAAGAGTTTTGCCCGTCATCTTTGGCATGGTCATATCCGTGATGACAAGATCGAAATTTTCTTTCTCATTTAAAAAAAGATTCAACGCTTTGATGCTGTCATTGCTTGTCACCACGCGGTATCCCAATCGAGGCAGAAGCTGTTCGGCCGCCTCAGTCTGAAAGGATTCATCATCTATAAACAAAATTGTCTCATTATTCCCTAAAGGTATGGGTTCCTCTATTGTTTTAGCCTCATTTTGTGCATCAAATGACGGAAGATATATTTGAAATTCACTTCCTTTTCCTACTTGACTGTTTATTGTAATACATCCGTTACATTTAGTGATAATGCCATGAACAACAGAAAGCCCAAGTCCTGTCCCTTTGTCTTTATCTTTTGTTGTAAAATACGGATCAAAAATTCTTTCGATCACATCCGGTGGTATCCCGCACCCGGTATCTTTAATGGTTAAAACAAGGTGTCGGCCTGAAATTGATTTACATTTTTCTATAGGGTCTTCCGGGTTAATATCAATATCGTCAAGTTCTATTCTAAGAGTGCCGCCTTTTTCTTTCATGGCCTGCCAGGCATTGGTACACAGGTTCATAATCACCTGGTGTATCTGGGTATGATCAGCAAGGATATAGGAATTGCTTTGCAGATTTTTTTCAATATCAATGAATGATGGAAGCGAGGCTCGCAAAAGAGTGAGAACTTCTGTGACAATCAATTTTAATTTTAAGGGTCTTTTCTCATAGCTGGTTTCATGGCTGAATGTCAGGACCTGTCGAACCAGTTCCTTTGCCCGGTCGGATGCGTGGAGAACCTTTTCAAGCCGCTGTTTTAATTTTGATCCGCTTTCTGCCTCTAATATGGATAATTCGGTAAAGCCGATGATTCCGGATAAGATATTATTAAAATCATGGGCAATGCCTCCAGCCAGCGTTCCGATAGCTTCTATCTTCTGGGATTGACGCAATTGTCTGAATACTTCTTCACGCTCTTTCTCAACTTTTTTTCGTTCTTTTAACTCATTGGCAAGTTTTAGGTTTGCCTCTTCAAGAGCTTTTGTCCTTTTTTTAACACGCGATTCCAGTTCATCATGCATATTTTTAAGTTTTTGGTCGGACCGTTTAAGGTTATGATAATGCAGAGCAAGATCTCTTCCCTTCTGGATAATGGATTGTTTTTCATTGGGGTGGCAGACATCATGGGCGATGATTAACAGTTTTCTTCCATGGATATCCACTGCAGTTGCTTCAAATAAAAATTCTTGATCTGTATGGTCTTTTTCAATCCAGATGCCTGATTTAAAACTTCTGGTATGGTTTTTTAACCATCTGGATTTTGCTTCCTGAATAAAATTTCCAAGGAAACTGAAGGCATCTTCTTTATATGCCTGTCCTGCAAGGATCTGGCTTGACTGGGGAATTTGTTCTACCCATAACGGCGGTCTGCCGATCAACACAAAATGGCCTTGGTCATTCATTTCCAGGACAACAAAGTTTAATGCCTGGAAGAAATCCTCTAAAAAATTTTTATATTTTCCCTGGGTGTCTTTATCAGCAAAGTGAATGATCCGGTTTTTTTGTTTTTCGATCAGCAGACTGAGTTCATTGCATTCCTGCTGTGTTCGTGTCAGGTATTCTTCTTTTTTCCTTGTATCCCAGACGATCAGGCCGTAACCGTTGTCAATTTTAAAGAGGAGTGCGTCCACACCCACCTTGGAAGGCATTTTTATGCAGGAAAATTCCATTGATTTGCTTTTTAACGGCAGAATACCTTCCATAAAAAGGAGCAAGTCTGAAATATGGGTTTCTTTTTCAGGTGCTGGTATGTTTAAACCTGAAAGGTTACCCCCCCACTGAGTGATTCTTCCAAGATTGTCTGTAACAAAATAGGCAAGTGCACAATCCTTAAGGACCTGAAAACAAATTTTTTCTAAAATCAAGGTTGTAGAATCCGGCATTTTATTTATCCATCATTTTTTTTGTCAGTAATTGAAACACCTCTTTAACCTCGTCTCCTGTTTTTGCGCTGGTTTGAATTACAATGGTTCCCTTTTCCCGGATATCCTCCAGTGTTAAAGGGTCTATCTCCCATTGGTCTCTTAAATCCAGTTTGTTTACAACAAGGATAAAAGGAATTTTCCCAATTGTGTTCTCTACAATTTCTTTTAAATTCAAGGCGGTTGCCAATGTTGTTTTGCGTGTACCGTCAGCCACATAAATGCAACCCGAAGACCCTTTCAGGTAAGAAAGCCGGACATGCTGGAATTCATCTTCTCCGTGCAGATCCCAGATAATAAGATCAACATCGGTGTTTTCCAATCGCACTTGCGCCTTTTCTATTTTTACCCCAACCGTTGTATGATATTTGTCTGAAAAGAGGCTGTGGACATATCTTTGAACAAGACTGGTTTTACCAACAGCAAATGCACCCAGCATGCAAATCTTTTTTTTGATCATTTTTTTAACTGCCTTGTGTTGAGGGGTTGTAAAACGTTTTAAAAGTAATTGCCCTGTTATATTGTCTATCATTCATACTGGTTTCTTTTATCAAAGGGTTTTTAGTGCCAACACCGGATATGGTAAGGAAGACTGGATTGATGCCTTTGACGATTAAATAGTTAAAAATTTTTTCAGCCCTGTTCCTGCTCAGTCGCTGGTTCACCTTTTCAGTTCCGGATGAATCGGTATGCCCCAGGATAGCAATCTGGATAGGGTTTTTTAATTTGGACTGAAGTGTCTGGATGTTTTGAATCGTCTTGAAAGCCTGAGCCAATACATTTTCCTGTCCTTTAATGAATTTTGTACTATTGCTTTCAAAATAAATTTTAATTGCCCTGAGCTTTTTTAAGATAATATCGAGTTTTTTCTTATCAATATTTTTGATCATATCGTCGTTAAACCCATGGATTCCCGGGAGTGTAGATGCTGTTGTTTGAAATGTCTCAATCCATGCCTGTGAAGCCTGTCCTTTGGCAATAATGATGTTCCCGGATAGTGCTAAGCTTACAGTTGAAGGAGGGTTTAGTATTTGTTGGGCCCGGTTGAAAACAAATTCAGGGTCGAGGCTGTAAAAGGCTTCCCAATGGCTTATAATTGCCAAGTGTTCTTTTTCTTTTTTTTGGAGCAAGTTCCGGGGATCCTTTGCCATTGGATCGCGAAGACCGTAAATTTGATATTTCCCTTCTTTTTTTTGTGTAGACAGTATGATCAGGCCTTTTTGAGTTTCAAGCCTGTTTAAATATTGATGCCAGAGCTGATGAGTCTTAAAAATGGTGAATCCCCATATGCCCACTATCGATAGAATAATAATAAAGGTACACCAAAGCAGGGGTGATGTTCTTTTTTGATTCTTTTTTTCCTGGGATTGTAATCCGTCTTTCAGGTGTTCCCTGAAGATTGAAAAGGGTAATGGGTCACCATCAAATTTTTCCAGGGCTGAGCCTGCCTTAATATGGATTTCTTCAATCAGTTCCCGATATTTTATGCGCAGATCAACAGGAGGAGTCCCTCTTATCACAGCTGCAATCAGGGCATGCTCTCCATTTTCAATCCAGACACTTCGATCTGATCCCATCCGCAGTGTTTCAAGATCATCGTGGGCATCAGTATGAAAAGAATCATTTACAAAATCCTGAATTGCCGTCAACATGCCCGACACCAGATCCGGATCCTGGATTATGATATCTTTAGCCACCACATGCTCCAGAACAATACCCGATTCCCGGTGGATTAAGAATATTTGCTCAACCTGGTATAAAAGCGTGTGCAGCATAACAATTTCAGCAAATTGTTTTCTGGTTCTAAATGCTTCAAACCGCCATTTAATACCCTGAATGGAAAAACTATGGTTCAAAACATGGTTAAGGGATTGGATCATTCCCATGATGGTCGATGTGATGGCTTTGCGAATCCCCGGGCCAAGTGCAGGGGATATGGCATCTGCCAAGGCCTTGGGATTGTTTTTAACAGATATTTTTATTGAATCATCAATCACGGGTTGGAGGACACGGGATATTTTATTGTGGCTCATTATAGATAAGGATATGGCTTCCGCCAGGGACTGACTGATCTCTTTTGCCCGCACCATGGGATCATCCAGACGATTTTCTATCCGTTGGATTTGCTCTTTTTCATCCTTGAGCAATAAATCCTTTAATACATCAAGAGTCTCGCTTCCACCAGCTTTTGAACTCATGTCAAATGCCTTCACTCCCTGTTGGCGGTTGTTGAATTATTCTTTCAGGTTCCTTGATGAACCGATGCTGTCATCGTTGGAAAGCCGCATGGCAAGTTCAAGAAAAAAGCCGGACAGATCTGAACGGTTCACCTTTGCATCATCAAGTTCCCGGGCGGTTTGTTTTAAATTGTTTGAGGCCTGATCGGATTTTGACAGTATCTCTGCGGTTAATTGTTTAGACTGTTCTAAAATATGATCTCTCAGCTCGGTGGATTTTTTTGCCAGATTCTCTTCTTCGTGTAATATTTTTTTATTGAGTGATTCAAAGGATTCTGTTAATTCTTTTTGAATATTTTTCTGGGATTCTGTCCGTTCATTTGATTCATTTTTAATACGAGCATTGATATCTTTTATTTCCTGCTTAAAATAGGCTTCAAGGGCGTCAATTCGTTTCAGCAGTTCTTCTTTGAGTTCGCCGGCTTCCTGGGTGAATTGATTTTCCATTTTGACAAATCGCTTTTCATAATCCTTTGCCTGATTACCGAACAGAATATCACGGATTTTATCCATATTGCCGACTTCAGCCATCTCACTTCCCATGCCGGGGATACTGTTTTTTTTGTCTGATCGTTTAGATTGACCCGATTGATGATCCGGGGCCTTTTCTTTGCGGGTGTTATTCATTGAAATATCTCCTTTCCAGTAATCTGGTTGGACGAATAAGTAAATAACAAAAGAATTGTTTTATTTGTATTAAAATTAATAGTTTAAGTCAAGTGAAAGCCGGTTCAACTTTTTTTCATTCTTATGCAAAGATATAAAAGGTTGTATTCTTCAATATAACAGATTAAAAAAAATATACCATAAAAAATATAAAAGGAAACAATGATGAATCCAGTAATTAAAGCATTAAATTTTCGTCATGCATGCAAACTATTTGATCCGGGGAAAAAAATTCCAAAAGAGCAAATAGATATGATTCTTACAGCTGCTCATCTTTCTCCCACATCGTTTGGGCTGGAAGCCTGGAAGTATCTGGTGATAAGCTCTGATGCCGTAAAACTAACACTTCGGCCTGCCTGCTGGAATCAGCCTCAGATCACGGATGCGAGCCACGTTATTGTCATTCTTTCAAAGCCGGGTCTTGTGGATCCGTCAAATGAGTATATTAAACTCAATTTTGAGAGGCGGGGACTGCCACAGGATGTTACAAAAGCCTATATCGAGAAATATAAACATCATATGGAAACTGAAGTTTTTCCCAGAATGAGCGCCTACGCCTGGTGTTCCAAACAATGTTATATCGGTCTTGCAAACATCATGACCACAGCCGCATCCGAGGGGATTGATTCCTGCCCCATTGAAGGATTTGAAAAAGAATGGGTGGAAAAGGTGCTCAATATCGATACAAAGCAATATGAAGCGGCAGTGGTTGTGGCATTGGGGTATCGTGCCAAAGAACAACCCGAAAGAAGACGTCATTCCATCGATAGAGTTGTTGAGTATCGATAGAGCGTTTATGGGACGGATAAAATCAAGGGTGTTTGATCTCCCCGGAAAAAGGCTTCCTTTTTTTGGGCATGGTTCGAAAAGCCCCTGTTTATTGTGATGGGAATCGAATCACTAAACTTCTGGTAGAAAAGCGCCTAATTTTGACATTAGCTCCAGGTAGTTATCATTTTCAGACTGGGAAAGTGGCTCTGCCAATAGAAGTTGTCGGCAAGGCCGGAGAGAAGGTTTTTTTAGAAATTGCTTTTTCTTTTTCATGGACTAAAACTAAGTTTGTGCTTCGGCAAGTAGACCGCCAATAAGGTGCGGAGGAATTCTGGAAATGTGCCGGCGTTGAGCTGAGCTATTGGGATAAAAGATATTCATCCATTCCCAAAGAACCTCCTCCGGTTATTGAGGAACAAAGATTACCCCGGCAGGGATTTTTTGCCCGGAATCAATTTCTTCTTATTTTTTTTCTTCTAATAGTTGGCGATCTGCTGCTGGTGAATGCTGCTCTACATATCCATGCGAGGGCTGAAGGTCTTTTCAAGAGCAGAATGGTGGGAAGCCCCTTTATAGAGAACTCCCACAAAAGTATGTCAAAGCTGTATTGAACAATCTCAATCCGTTGGCTTTGTTTTTAGCTTACGGCAAGGAACTACCCGAGCTTTTAAAACGGGCCGGTGATCAGGCACAGGGATTTGAGCAGTTAATTAAGTATGTTGCCAAGCAATGGAAGGGAAAGCAGGCGCCGGAAGATTTTGAAACCATGTGCGAAGTTGTGACTTTGGGTATGCTGCATGAGTTCACGCATACTTTGGCTTTGCATTTGCCTGATTATATTCCAGCTGATGCGTCTGAGGAAACACGCCGCGATCTGGATCCGATCACATTTGATACCAAGTGGATCAAAGTAGATATATGAGGCCACATGATCTGTCATTCTGGAACAAAAAATACAATAGGATTTGATATCAATATCCGGTTTAAGCATATTACCACTCACCCATGAAAGCATCTCCGTGCATTATTTTAGGCAGGTCATCTAACTATCAGATATTCTCCTGCTATGTTTTGCAATATTAAAAACAGTGATATTGTATAAGTATTGGTACTTGATTACAACAACAGTTTCATCTTTCGTCGGGCACTAAAGATTAGATTTTTTCTTTTTTCAAAAGGTAATAGTACTCACCCTTTAACTCGACAAGCTCGTGGTGTGAGCCCTGTTCCCTGATGATGCCATCCCTTAAAAGGAGGATAGTATCACACTCTTTGACCGTAGACAGCCTGTGGGCAATGATGATGGAAAGCCTTCCTTTCATAAGCTTTTGCATTGCATTATGCACCTTCTGCTCTGACTGGGAATCCATGTAGGATGTTGCTTCATCAAAAATGATCAGGTCCGGATTAAAGGCAAATGCCCTGGCAATGCATACCAGCTGTTTTTCACCACTGGACAATGGGCGGCCGCCTTCTTTTATCATTGTGTCAAGCCCTGAAAATCTTTCAAATAAAAAGTCACAGTTTGCATCATGTAATGCTTTCTCAAGCCCTGAAGCATCTAAATCCAGTCCGGATGGTTTGATATTTTCCCTGATACTGCCGGAAAAGAGAAGTGGGTCCTGCATGACAAGTGCCGTCTTGCTCCTGATATCTTTGATATTTACAGAAGTTTGATTGACCTTGTTGATGAAAATGTTTCCATCATTGGGTTGATAAAATCCTGTAATCAGGTTGATAATGGAGCTTTTGCCTGATCCTGTCTGGCCGACAATGCCAATGGAGCGGCCTTCTTGAAGACGAAAAGAGATGTTTGTCAGCACGGGCTTATTTTTTTCATATGAAAAATTTACCTGATCAAATGCGAGCACGGTAATTTTATCAATATAATGTCGTTTTTTGCTGATTCGTTGTTTTGCCTTATCATTGTTAAGTACACTGATAATCCGTTCTGCCGAGGCCAGGGCACTCTGGAGCAGATTAAATTTTTCGGACAGCTCCCTTAAAGGCCTGAAAAAGAGCTTCATATAGGTTAGAAAGGCCACAAGTTCACCCAGGGTCAGGGATTTTTCAATGACGCCAAAGCTTGCTGTCCAAATGATAATAGCAACACTCAACACGCCTAAGAATCCGATAAAGGGCATAAATATGGAAAATATTTTTATCTGGAACAGGGTGGCTGTGAAATGTTCGAAATTAAGAGTTTCAAACCGCTGCATAAATTTGTTCCGGCTGGATGTTGTCTGGATGATTTTTATTCCTGAGATGGCTTCTGAAAAACTGTGGTTGATTTCTGCTATTTTCTGGCGGATAGTTCTGAAAGTCTTTCGTAAGATTTTTGAAAACACTTTGATACTGATCACGATCACCGGAACCAGCAGGGACAGATAAAGCGCCAGCTTGATATCAATGGTAAACAGGATAATCAGGATGCCAGCCATGAGAATGATATCTTTGAAAATAAAGATGAGGATACTGGTGAACATCTCATTCATATTTTCAACATCGCCGGCTACACGGGCCACCAGCCGACCGCTTGAGTTTTTATCATAAAAGGCCACCGGCAGAAAGGTCATATGGGAAAACATAGCGCATCGCAGGTTTAATATAATTTTTTGACCGGTGTATTCCATGAAAAGGCTCTGGAAAAAATCAATAACAAATAAGGTGAGAATAAACACAAAAAAAAGGATGCAGAATGTCTGAAAAGAATCAATACCAAAGCCGAAAAGAAGGATGCCGTTTTCAGGGCCCGTAGGAACGATAAACCCGTCAAAGGCTTTTTGAGTAAACAACGGCATGAGCAGCTCTAAAAATGTTACAAGAAAAATAAGCAGTGTTGAAAGAATCAGCATCCATAAATACGGTTTGATAAAGGGCCACAGCTCTTTGGCCACTTTTAGATCCGCAAGCTTGATCTCTTTTTCCTGTAAAGGTTTATCAGGCACCATATTCCTCCTCAAACTGCTGAACCAGGTAGGACTCTTTGTAAAAACGATCTTTGGCAATGAGTTCTTCATGGGTTCCAAAATGATTAATACGGCCGTTTTTAAAAATATAAATGGTGTCACAGGATGCCAGAGCTGAGATTCTGTGGGAAATAATAATAAAAGTGGCATTCAAGTTCATCCGGTTCAACCGCGAAATTACTTTGGAGGCTGTATGGGTGTCCATCTGGCTGATGGGATCATCCAGGATAATGATGGGTTTTTTGTGCATCAAGGTTCGAGCAAGGGCAATTCTCTGCTTTTGCCCCCCTGAAAGGGTGATCCCCCTTTCACCCACGATGGTATCAAGTCCATCCGGCATTTTTTCTAGGGTATCTTCCAGACTGCAAACCCGGATAACCTGGTCAAGTTTTTCTTTCTCCATATCCTGGCCCATGAGAATATTCTCCTGGATCGTACCTGAAAAAAGAAACGATTCCTGGGACATCAGAGCAATATGCTGCCTTAGGAAATTAAGATCCAGGGTACTTAAATCAAGGCCGTCTATAAGGATTTTGCCCCTGGTAGCATTGTAAAGCCTTGGAATCAGCTGGACCAGGCTTGTTTTGCCGGAACCCGGGGGTCCGCTGATACCGATGGAAGTCCCCTGATGGATTTTAAGATCAATATTTGAAAGAATTGGTTTGTCTTTATCATAGGAAAAGCTGACATCTTTAAAGACAATGTTTCCATCCATTTTTCGGGGGATAACCGGATTATCAGGGGAGATTACATCCGGCATTGAGTCTAAAAGAGTATTAATTCTTTTTAGAGATGCCATTCCCCTTTGAAAAAGGTTGGTCATCCATCCAATGGCAATGACAGGCCAGGCCAGAATACCAAGATATTGCAGGAAGGCCACAAGTTCACCCGGTGTGATGATCTGTTTTATGACAAGAAAACCGCCGTAAAAGATAACCACCAGGGTGGAGAGGTTAAAAAACAGGCCCAGTAACGGTTTTAGCAGGGCAGTGACCAAAGCCCGCTTCAGATTTTTTTTAAAATAATCGGTTGAAGCCTTCTTAACCTTATTATCGATGATGGTTTCAAAATTAAACACTTTGATAATACGGATTCCGAAAAAGCTTTCCCGCACAAGTTCAGTAAGCTGAGAATAGGACTCCTGGGCTGTTTGATGAAAAGCATACATTTTTTTCCCCAGGGTTCTTGTTACAAGAATCAGAAACGGCATGGGTATCATGGCAAGGGCGGTAAGTGTAGGATGGGTCCATAGCATAATGGCAAGCGTGGCACCGCCAAGAAGAATGGTATCCACAAGTACGATCAGTCCAAAACCAAAGGCCATCCTGATGTGATTGATGTCGCTTGTGGCATGGGTCATGATATCTCCTGTTTTGACCCTGTCATAGTAGGCCATGTCAAGGTTCAGGACATGTCTGAAAAGGTCGTCCCTTATGCCTTTCTCAACATCCCTTGCACTTCCCATGAGAAGATTTCGCCAGCCATACCTTAATCCTGCCATGGCAAGGCCTAAAAAAAGAATAAACGTACATTGAATAAACAAGGTTTTATTGTCAAAGGAGGTTAAGCTTAAGGAATCAATGGCACTCTTTATGATTTGTGGAATGAGCAGCTGTGCGGCATCCACAATGATCATGCATAAAATACCCAATAATATTTTATAAAAATTTTTCTTAACGTATGGGTAGATCAATTTCAAAATGTCTAAGCTCCGGAAAATCATTTTATAAAACAAAAATTGATTCTAATGAAAATAAAGATTTCTTGTCAACATTTTAGTAAACCTTTACTAATACAATTAAAATATAAATTTTTTAGAAAAAATATTTGATTTCAAAATTGATGCGATCTTCCTTACGATACAACCACATCAAGTTGTTTTCATCCTCGGCACTGAAACAGGCATATCCGGCCTGAATTTCCATGTTGTCAGTCAGGTCATAAGTGAGGCGAAAATGATGAAATTGGTTTTGTTCCTGGATGTGATAGTAAAATATATATTCAAATTCCAGGGTCTGGTTTAGGAAATCCTTTGTAAATGTAGTGTAAAACGCAGAGCTGTTTTTATCTGTGCCGGGCAATAATCCCGATGTGTTGGATAAAATATAACGATTGGATATCTCAAAACTCATCTGGTATTTATAATTTGCATTGTATTCGATCCCAAAGGCGGAATCGAGAATATTCTTTTTTTCAAAGACATAACGGTTGTTAATATTTATTCCCTGTAGCGGGAATTTATTTTTAAAGGCAAGTTCCAGCTTGAATAAACAGCTGTGCCATGCATGCTCAAGAGCCGCTCCTGCCATAGCATAATCAGGATAGGTTTTTTCCATAACCGGCTTTGAATTTTCATCATATCCTTTATCATTATAAAGTGCAGCATTTGAATAAAAATGACCTGCCATGATGGAGAAATCTGTTTTTGATAAGGTCTTGTCAACTTTCAGGCCATATTCAAGGTCACCGAATTCAGGTTTATCAGGTTTGATTAAAAAGAGATCAACGCCTTCAAGCGGTCTGTCATATCTGGAGTTTGTATCCGGCTCTTTGTCTATTTCAGGTAAGGGACTTATGAATATAAAAGCATTTGTATCATTCGTATAAAAATTGCCTGAAATTATCAGTTGACCAAACCTTGCATCTTCAAGCCTGGTAAAGATAAACTGGGAAGTATCCCTTGGCGACACCACATCCGTGATGGCTGCCGTGTCTGCTTTTCCCCATACATTGACCTGATTCCCGATTTTTAAGCTGAAGTTTTCATACCCTGCCTGGAAAAATGCTTCCCTGACACTGCCGTTCAAAATCAGGTTTTTATTTTTTGCGTTGGTCCTGTGATCGGTTTTCGGGTGCAACTCACCTTTGCCGTCAAATTTAAAAAAAAGATTCTGAGCAAACAGGGTTTCGTATTCAAGGCGCAGATAAAATGAATTGTCAATGATCTTAGATTCTTCATCTGTTCCATGGGAAAACTGATATCCCAAAGTAAAGGTTGAATCATTTAAAAAAGCGTCCGGAAATGTGGGGTTTTGAGCTTGTTCGTCATCAGATAGGGTGGTGGCTGCCTCTTCTTCGAAAAGGATATCCTCATCATCAGAGTCAAACAGGCTTTGGGCGTGACAGATGTGCATGTTCCCAGGGACAAACCAGACAAACCAGATTATCAGGAAAAAAAATGGCCTTAAAAAAAATCTGTTATCTGCTGTATAAATCATATTTAAATATTGAATCAAATATCAAATCCCAATATCGAATCGGCTAGTAGGCAGCCTGATATTTTTTAAGACAACTTTTCCTGAAGGCGCCATCCGTTAAGGTTCGCTGTGTTAAAAAATCATCATCAACGGTTACATTCAATGCAATTTTTTCATAGGACATCAATGTCCTGCGGCCTGTTTCAAGATTGAGAACCGCAATCTGCATGGGAACAAAAATATTGCTTATCTCTTTAATTTTTCCAAAATAGATTTTTTTAAATTTTTTGCCTTGCCGGTTAAAGAGGATGGATTTTAAAATCATATGCCGCTCTTGATCCACCCAGTCAAGAGATTTTGAATAATTGCTCTTTGCCGCCCTTTCTTTAACCGGGGTGGATTCAATGACAAAGCAGGGCCTTTTGGCATAGGTTTCCCGACCTAAAAGTTGATAGGTATAATCATCAATATGCCGTTTTTCCATGTCTTCATAGCTGAGCTCAGAACCAAAAAAACTGCCTGTTTTCGGCTCGTTCTCATTTCCGGATACAATCCTTTTTACTTTGCCAAGTGCTGAGAGATATAGCCACTGGTCGGTCTCCTTATTCTTTTGTTCATAATCGTATTGTAAGAAACCAATCCCTTTTTCCCCGGCAGGTTCTATGATGATGGTGACGGTTTTATGGTCTTTTTCGTTGGGCCCGTAATCTTTTCTGATCAACTCCATAACTTTAACTCTGGGACTTGATTTGCAGACAATTTTTTTACCTTTTTTTATCACGGCACATGTGGACAGCCTGACCCGCCCGATTTCTGTGGTTCCGTCATCCCGGTCAAGGACTTTTTCAATAATATCTTTGGCCTCATTGGCATAGCTGCTTGAAATAAAAATCATTAAAATGATGAATATTATATATGTTTTTTTCATTTTTTTACCCCTTAATGTTTCTTCTAAAGTTTACATTCAATACCTTGCACAAAGCTGGCAGCAAAAACAGATCGGAGATTAGTGCGGTCATAATGGCGATGGCTGCAAAGAGGCCAAAATGGCTCAGCCCGTTGTGAAAGGAGAGTATGAAAACCAGGAATCCGGCAGATAAAATCAATGATGTGAATGAGATGGCCTGCCCAGCTTCCCTGATGGATTTAACTGCAGCAATTGCAATGTCTTTGGATTTTTCCATTTCAATCCTGAAGTGGGTCAAAAAATGAATGGTATCATCAACAGCAAGCCCGATGATAATCGGGGCGACAAGGAGTGTATCCGCATCCAGCGGGATTTTAAAATATCCCATCAACCCAAAGGTGGTTATAATGGGAAACAGATTGGGTGCAAGCGCCACAAGCCCTGCTTTTGAAGACCCAAGTACCATGAAAAGAATAATGGAAATCACCACCAGTGCAAGACCAAAGCTCTTTATTTGCGCCCAGGCAATGTAATCAAGCATAATGGCCAGAAGTGCCATATTACCGGTTAATGTAACGTTTAAGTCCGGGTATGTCTGTTTGAGCCCTTTAAATCGTTTGTCAATAAATGCCTGGATGTTTTCCATTATGCCTAAGGCCTCAATAGAGCCCACATTGATGGAGTTTAAACCGATTCTTGCCCTTGAATAATCGTCTGAGACCAGTCTGTTTCTATCCTTTGGGTTGGCATTTTCAAACAGGAACAATACCTGTTTTAATACAGCCGGATTTGAAGGAATGATATATTTGTCAGGGTTATCATCATTAAGGGCTTTAAATGAATCTTTGACCACATTGACAAGGGACATAGTCTTAACCACCCGGTTGTTTTCATCCTTTTCCATGAAGTACTGCAAAGATTCCATGGCAAAAAGAACATCAGGGTCTTTGAGCGCATCCTCTTTTTTAAAGTCCACCATCACTTCCATGTTGCCGGTACCACCCATATGATTGTCAACAATAGTGTATGCATCTCTTAAGGGTAATCCTTTTTTTATGATTTCAACAAAATTTGAATCCACTTTAAGCTGCATTAATCCGAAAAACATGAAAACGCCTGCGCCCAAAAAGACTAAGATAGTGATATATGCATTTGAGATGCCGATTTCTTCTATTTTTTTAATGATTTTTAAAACAAGATGATCTTTTTCAATGGTTTTCTTTTTTGAAACAGGGCTCCATAGATCCAGCATCAAAGGCAGCAGTACAATGGTAAAAATAAAGGCAAATATAACCGATACAGAGGCGAAAATACCAAAGAGGGCGATTGGTTTTAACGGCACCAGCATCAGAGACAACAGCCCAGTGGACGTTGTCAGACTGGTCAGCATACAGGCCAGCCCTGACTTTTTCATGACAGCACCAAGCGCTTTTTTGTGATCAAGATTTTTATTCCTGAAAAAAAGGTAACCTGAAAGAATATGGACGGAATCTGCTATGCCAACGGACAAGGCCAGGAATATGATGACCTGGATCATGGCAGACATAGGGATATTGATCCATCCCACAAGCCCAAGCACCCATATGATGGTGAAAAGCACAATCAGCACCGGCCAGGCCACTGCGGAAAAAGACCTGAAAAGCAGCCAGAGCATGATAATAATTAACAAAAGTACCAGTGACATCAACCGCGCCATATCCTCGAAAACCGCTTTTGCGAAAAAATCCATTAACACAGGGTTGCCCACTGGAAAAAATTCAAGCGAAGCCTCATATTCCGGGCCGGCAAGAATGGCCCTGATCTCTTCCATAAACAGGGGATATTCCCTGATATCGGTCTGCCCAATCTTCTGTACCATATTTTCATCAAAAACGGTTTCAATGGGTTCGGATTCTTCAAAAGAAAGCTCTTCATCGTCATCAAAACCATTTTTGGCACTTGGACCATCTTCGAAAGCCAAGGAAAGCGGTAGAGATTCTGCACTAAAGTCAGTCCGGATAATAACACCACCATATTCACAATTTTTGGACAAATATATTTGAGGATAATCCGGATGGTTCAATGCTTTTTGTCTTAAACTTTCTTTTTGGCTGTTATTCATTGGCAGGCGGTCGCCGATAAAGTTTCTTGAATAAAGGGTGTTTTCCTTAGCTTCCATGTATTTGATATTGATCAGGCTTTTAACTTCATCAATATGGTCCAGGGCCGAGGGTTTACCCGGATCAAGATTCAGGCGGTAATTGGCAAGCTCGTCGTGAAGTTTTTTTAAAGCAGCCAGGGATTGCCTGGAAAAAATATCCCCATCTTTGGCTCGATAGACAATATAGACATATTCATCTCCTCCGAAAATGCTTCGGAAGTTATCATAAGCCTTTTTCACCGGATCATCTTTATGAAAATAGGCGTCCAGGGATTCATCAATCACAATATTTTTAATACCAAAGCAAAGAAAACCGGTTGTCAGAATAAAAAAAAGCAGCACCCATTTTCTGTTTTGCCGGAGCCAGTCCGGCAATGTTTCAAAAAATGCGTTTATTTTTGACAGGGTTTGTCCCATGTATTATTCCTTGAAATCTTAAATTTAAACAGTTTATTCTTTTGTAGAACATGTAGAAAAGAATGTCACCATCCAAAAGGATGGAAAAATAAAAAAACGATTTTTTCTTGACTTTGATGATGAATTTTATCAGAATTTAGCTTGAAAATAATCTTCAGATTCATTTCATTTCGTTAAGGTGTATCTATTTATGTATGATTTTAAAAATAAAGAATTTAAAAACTCAAGTGTTCTCATAGTCGATGATGAACCCAGTATCCGGCAATTGTTTGAAAAAGCAATGAAAAAAGCCGGGTATGACTGCAAAGTAACGGAAAGCGGCGAGCAGGCATTAGAGGTTATGTCAGAAGAATATTTTGATGTGGTGATAACTGATATTGATATGCCGGGTATGAGTGGGATTGAGCTTTCCCAACGGATACTTGAAACCTTTTCGTCCGATGTGATTGTCATAACAGGAAAAGTGCAAAGCTATCATTATGATGAGATAATCAATCTTGGTGCCACCGATTTTGTTGAAAAACCGTGTTCTGTTCGGGAACTCATTTTAAGGGTAAATCGTGTGTTAAGAGAACGGCGCCTGAAAAAAGAGACGACAAATTCCCATGAAGAACTTAAACAGGCGTATATAGATTCCATTCATCGTCTAGTCATGGCTTCGGAATTCAAGGATGAAGATACCGGCGATCATATCGTAAGAATAGGGGAATACAGCCGGTTGATGGCCCAAAAACTTGGCTGGGCGGCTAAAGAAATTGAAACTATTTACTATGCTGCTCCCATGCATGATGTGGGCAAGATAGGGATTCCGGATAAAATCATGTTAAAACCAGGCAAACTCACCCAAGAAGAGTTTGAGATAATTAAGACCCATACTACCATTGGCGCAAGGCTTTTGTCCCGGTCAAAATCCGGGATATTAAAAATGGCCGAAGAAATCGCATTGTTCCATCATGAAAAATACAATGGCCAAGGTTACCCGAATCAGGTATCAGGAGAGGATATTCCGATTTCCGGCAGAATTGTAGCCATTGCAGATACCTTTGATGCCCTGACATCCAAGCGGCCTTATAAAGATCCATATCCTCCCGAGATGGCACTTGATATAATAAGAAATGAAAGGGGCAAGCATTTTGATCCGCAGATCACAGATATATTTGTAGAGTATTTCAGCGATTTTTTACGGATTCGGGAAACCATAGGAGCCTTTGAAGAAGTCAGCCTGAAAAATTTCATGCTCAGTGAACGGGATAAAGAATCTTTTCACACCTGAAAACATGAGAATGGCTGGATTGTTTGAGCTCTTCAATATCGTGCCCTTTAAGTTTTATAAAAAAATAAAGGGCACGAATTTCTGATAATTAATAAATGAAACAGTGTATTGAGAATAATTCCAGATATGTTTGAACCCGTCAACGATTGCGTTCGTAAATCTAAGCAATTTATGGTTGACTTTCAGCGGTTGAACCATCTATAGATAAAGATTGTAATTTTATAGATTAATTTTGGAGAAACGAGATGAAAATACTTAAAATAGATCACCTTGGAATTGCCGTCTCAAGCATTGATGAAAAGAAGAATTTCTGGACAGATGCTTTGGGATTGCAATTAGAGGGGACAGAAACGGTTGAAGAACAAAAAGTGACGACGGCTTTTTTGCCGGTGGGTGAAAGTGAAGTGGAACTTTTAGAATCCACGTCCAAGGACGGTCCCATCGCAAAATATATTGAAAAAAAAGGCGAAGGGATTCAGCATGTGGCTTTCCGGGTTGAAAATATAGAAGAAGCCCTTGCAGAACTCAAGGAAAAAGGCATCCAACTCATTGATCAAACCCCCCGTATAGGTGCAGGTGGAGCTAAAATTGCATTTTTACATCCAAAGGCAACATCAGGAGTCCTCGTAGAGTTATGTGAAAGGTAGAGCTGTGGGAGAGATATTATTTTTGATTTTAAACTCAATTAGACCGGAGGAGTGCCATGTCTCAAATGTCTGATCTTAATAAATGGGAAGAACTTGCCGTAAAGCAACTTCGTGGTAAATCCCTTGAATCATTAACAAAGAAAACACCGGAAGGGATAGATGTCAAACCCTTGTATACTGCCAGAGATCTTGAAAATGTAGAATTCATTAATAACCTGCCCGGATTCGAACCCTTTGTAAGGGGCCCAATGACTACCATGTATGCAGGGCGGCCCTGGACCATTCGTCAGTATGCCGGATTTTCAACAGCCAAAGAATCCAATGCCTTTTATCGTAAAAATCTGGCAGCAGGACAAAAGGGACTGTCTGTGGCATTTGATCTGGCCACCCACAGGGGATATGATTCCGATCATCCAAGGGTTGCAGGCGATGTTGGAAAGGCAGGGGTTGCCATCGACTCTGTCGAAGATATGAAAATTTTGTTTGACAAGATTCCCCTGGATCAGATGTCTGTCTCCATGACCATGAACGGTGCAGTCCTTCCCATTCTTGCAGGATATATTGTTGCCGCCGAAGAACAGGGTGTTAAACATGAGCAGCTCATGGGAACCATTCAAAATGATATTTTAAAAGAATATCTGACTCGGAACACCTATATTTATCCACCAACGCCTTCCATGAGAATTATTTCTGATATCATCGGGTTTTGTACTGATCATATGCCAAAATTTAACAGCATCAGTATCAGCGGGTATCATATCATGGAGGCAGGGGCGGATTCAGTCCTTCAGGCCGCCTTTACCCTGGCTGACGGTCTTGAGTATGTGAAAGCCGCTCTTGCCACGGGCCTTGATATTGATAAATTTGCTCCGAGACTGTCTTTCTTTTTCGGGATCGGCATGAATTTTTTCATGGATATCGCCATGCTCAGGGCCGCCAGATTCTTGTGGGCAGAGCTCATGGATCAGTTTAACCCGAAAAATGCAAAATCCAAAATGCTGCGGACCCATTGCCAGACTTCAGGCTGGAGCCTGACCCAGCAGGATCCCTATAATAATGTTGTCAGAACAACCCTTGAATGTCTGTCCGCGGTACTTGGCGGTACCCAGAGCCTTCACACCAATTCTTTTGATGAGGCAGTGGGGCTTCCCACGGAATTGTCAGCCAGGATTTCCAGGAACACACAAATCCTGGTCCAGGAGGAATCCCATATCTGCGATGTAGTGGATCCTTTGGGTGGATCATATTATGTTGAATCTTTGACCCAGAATATTATTGATGAAGTCAGAAAAATCCTGGCGGAAATAGAGGGATTGGGCGGCATGGCCAAAGCCATTGAATCTGGCATGCCGAAAATGAGGATTGAAGAAGTGGCTGCCAGACGTCAGGCCAGAATTGACCAGGGCACGGATGTTATAGTGGGGGTGAATAAATATCAAATTGAAGATGAAACTCCCCTTTCTGTGCGTGAAGTGTCTGAAGAAGTTCGGGATGAACAGGTGGCCCGCCTTGTTCAGATTAGAAAAGATCGTGATAATGAAGCGGTTCAAAAGGCCCTGGATGATATCACAAGAGCCTGTGAATCAGAGGACAATCTTTTGGCAGTCTGCCTGCCCGCGGTGAGGGCAAGGGCAACGATTGGAGAGATTTGTGATGCCATGGAAAAAGTATTTACACGATTTGTGGCCACCACCCAGTGTATTTCAGGGGTGTATGCCGCAGAAAGCACTGATTCAGAGATGATTGAGTCTTTAAGAAAGCGTACCGCAGACTTTGAGAAAAAGACCGGCCGCAGACCCAGAATTTTGCTGTCCAAAATGGGGCAGGACGGCCATGATCGGGGGGTGAAAGTTATTGCCACAGCCTATGCTGATTTTGGTTTTGATGTGGATCTGGGCCCCATGTTCCAGACCCCGGAGGAAGCAGCCAGAATGGCCGTTGAAAATGATGTCCATATCGTCGGAGTATCAAGCCTTGCAGCAGGCCATAAAACTTTGGTGCCAAAGGTCATTGAAGAGTTGAAAAATCAAGGGGCTTCTGATATTAAAGTGGTGGTTGGCGGCATCATTCCTCCAGGGGATTATGATTTTTTGAAAAATGCAGGTGCGGCTGAAATTTTTGGCCCGGGAACAGTGGTAACAGACGCTGCAAACAGGACTCTTAATATTATAGGTGCGTAAAGTTTATGATTCAAACCGACCCTGATAGTTTTGTCCAGGGTATTTTAGACGGTAACCGGCGCATAATCGCCAAGACAATAACATTGATAGAAAGCCATCTCAAAGAACATCAACAAATTGCTTTCACGGTTATGGAAAGGATTTTGCCTCATACCGGAAACAGTATCAGGTTAGGTGTCACAGGAGTGCCCGGTGTCGGCAAAAGTACTTTTATTGAAAATTTGGGTGTTTTTCTGGCAGATAAAGGTCATAAAGTGGCCGTCCTTACCGTAGATCCAACAAGTCAGCGGAGCGGCGGATCTATCCTGGGAGACAAAACAAGGATGGAAAAGCTGGCCGCCCATGAAAATGCTTTTATCAGGCCCTCTCCTGCAGGAGGAACCTTAGGCGGGGTTGCCGCTAAAACCCGTGAAATCATGTTGACCTGTGAAGCGGCCGGGTTTGATGTGATCCTTGTGGAAACCGTGGGTGTAGGGCAGTCTGAAACCAGCGTGGCCTCCATGGTGGATTTTTTTCTGGTATTGATGATTGCAGGCGCAGGTGATGAGCTTCAGGGAATTAAAAAGGGGATATTGGAACTTGCTGACGGCATTGCCATTAACAAGGCAGACGGAGATAACCTCACGGCAGTTGAAAAAACAAAAGGGGATCTTGAAATAGCCATGCACCTGATTCGTCCCGAGTCTCCAACCTGGTCTACGCCTGTTTTGACCTGTTCGTCTATTACTGAAGGCGGGACAAAAAATATCTGGGAGACGGTTCTTGATCATCGTAAGAAATTTTCAGCCTCCAAAGAGTTTAAACAAAGGCGGAAAAAACAAACCCTGGCGTGGATGTGGACCCTTGTTGAAGATGGGTTGAAGCAGCGGTTTAAAAATAATGAGAAAATTAATGAAGAAATACCGGTTATTTCACAGCAGGTAGAAAATGAGAAAATTTCACCAACAGCAGCAGCTGAGAAACTCTTGTCATATTTGTAAAGGACGGGAAAGTATTTATATCCTGTCAGTCTAATATAGCTTCAGGACTCTTCATCTCTGAAGCGTCCTGATCTTAGAGTCTATTTAAGGTTTTTCAATTCGTCTGCTTCCGATAGTCCCTCAACAATTTGTTGTACGGAATTTCCCATGGCCATTTGTGCAACTTCAGCGCATATACTCCTTGCTGAAAAGCCGGACAGCAGCCCCTTACTTGTTTGCGCCTCACCTGTACTGGTTTGCGCATATATTTTTTCTCCCTTTTTATTGTAGACATCTACATGATATATCATTGTCGCAATATATGGCTTATATGCAGGCTGGGGAATTATAGAATTGAATTTTATAATTGATGGTTTGATAATAAGATCGACGTCCCGGCCTGGGGTTATAGAATTAATTTCCACAACATTTTTAAAAACTAAAGGCATGTTTTTCTTAAAAACTTCATTTGTTTGTTCTCCAAGAGGAAAAGACATTTTATCAAGAGGACTTGTTACTTTCACATATACATACTCTTTGAGACTCTGTGGGACAAAGAGCCCTGCAGTATAAGGATGTTGATTGATATTTGTTATATTGAGCGTTGATGGCGGAGGCATTTTTAATGGTGTTGTCACGCATCCGGTTAAGACAAGTATCGTAATTCCAAGTAAAATGGTCATTTTAAATTTCATGATATGCTCCTTTTTATTTTTTTTGTTAAAGTTTAATTATGGTTTATAGCAGCAAAAAGATCTGTAAGTATGTTTTCTAATAACCCTCTGTTTACCCAAAGTATCTCACCGTTGCTGCAATCTACCAAAGCAGCTTTTCCTAAAAGTGTGCCTTCATCAAACGATGGCGTATATATGTTATATACGAAAAAAGACCTATTATTTGAAAGTGCCCGGCTATATCCTCCCGCAAAACTCGTAGCAGTTCCCACTATCGCTACACCGGCTATTCCTGCAGTCAAGCCTGCGGTTTCAATATTTTGTTTGCCTTTTATAAATAACATTACTTGTGTTCCATATTTATTCCCCAGCTTATCTGCAGATTCACGACTGCTTTTTGTCTCAAGCACTGGGGGACGGGCAAGATATTTCAACCTGACAGGGTCAAGCAGCTCCATTGCCGATTGAACATCTCTCCAAATGGGGCGCAGTAATTTCTTGTCAAGATTGGATGATTCAACGGGAACCACCTCATATTCCTCTGAGAAAAATTTTCCTATTCCCTTTGTAAATTCTTGTTGCGCTATTTTCGATTTTTCTTTTGAGATTTTTTCACTGCTAAACCCTCTTTCAAAGATTTTAATATCAGGCTTAGCCAAAAGGATACGAGTTATTTCGGGTAAAGTATAATTGCTTACAGGCTTTCCATTTTTGGCTTTGATTCTTTCAAGATCAATGGAGATTTTTCCAGTCTCAGGAAGAACGTTTATAATATGAGGTGCATAGCCTCGTTTCTCGATTTCAAGCCAAAGCTGCCCTGTTTCTCCAAAATCAAAATTTTCTTCTAAGGGAGTTACCCCTGATATTTGCCGGGTATCGTCAGACATATTACGGGTCTGATGAAAGGATACAATGGCGTCAGTGGGGGTTGTTTCGATTTTTAGAAGATGCTTGTCAGGAGTAGCGCATCCTGTAAGATACAATAGACTTAAAAATAATACAAAAATGGTTTTTTTCATTAACATTTCCTTCATTGTTTTAGATTCTGATATCAATCTATGATACCACTTTTATTGATAAATACCTCTCTAAAAAAATTACACTCAATCTTATAGAATACTTCCCGCTTCGTGGGGATCTTGATACCGAAACCAAGTTTCTTAAAACTGAACATTCCAGTTTTTATACCCTCAGGAAGGATATATAAAGTTGTCGTTGAGACTATAGTTTGGACAGTTTCACTGTATATTGCTGCGACATCGCTCCAAGGTAATTTTTTTTTGCCGCCTTTCCCAGGCTTGTAAGTCTCTTCTGAAAGGAATGCAAGGATCAATGGGCCAAAATATGGAAAAATAAAAGCAACCATTGCCCAGCCTAAGTCACTACGGCCCAGGAACACCGGTAGAAGTTCAATTTTAAATGCCGTCTCCCATTGGAATCCCGGGAAAAAACCAAGGAGCAACCGCTCACCCGTCAAACAGGTTCTAATCATAATTATCAGACAGAAAATACCAAAATAAAGCATGGCATATTCTTTTTTATACAGCATATAGAGTCCTATATGATATATACCCATAGCCAGTAATGCACCACTGAGAAACATTTCAAAGATAATGCTGTTTCTTCTAAGTTTAAGTATTTTTGATTCATTCCCAAATAAAATACTTTTCCAGATACCACCATGTGCGTATTGGAAATTTGATACATGAATAACAACTTCAATCCGGTCATTCACAGGTTTAAACATTTTTATAAGTGGGAGATATTGAGGGGTTGATGTTGTTTTATCTTTTCCGGTGATTCCGTTTTTTACTAAAAATTTGCCATTTATCCACATTTTATAGGACATGTTTATTTCTGGTATTTTTAACGCTTTTATTTTTTTTGTTAGATGAAGTCATTAACTTTTATAAAGTAGAAACTTGAAACTATCAATATTTTTTTTAAATACTCCCCAGAAAACGGATGCAAAATCGGTAAAATTGAAATAGGAGCTTTACATAATAAAGGGATTCATGTATGTGAAGATTTGGGAAAAATGGTCAAATTGCTCAAGAAATATTTAAGGAAATAAAATGAAAATACATGAATATCAGGCAAAGGAATTATTTCGGCAATACAAGGTTCCTGTTCCTGACGGGAAGCCTGCTTTTTCAGTGGATGAGGCAAAAGAGATTGCCGCAGGTTTAAATGGTTTCCCTGTGGTGGTTAAAGCCCAGATCCATGCAGGGGGAAGGGGCAAAGGCGGTGGTGTAAAGCTTGCGTCCTCCATGGAAGAAGTCGAAACCCTGGCCGGTCAGATACTGGGTATGACCCTTGTGACTCATCAAACCGGTCCGGAAGGCAGGATCGTGAAAAAACTCTTGATTGAAGCAGGGCAGAAAATTGAAAAAGAGCTTTATTTAAGTCTCCTTGTGGACAGGGCCACGGCATCTATTGTGATCATGGCAAGCCGGGACGGTGGTATGGACATCGAAGAAGTGGCAGCCAACACCCCTGACAGAATTATAAAAGTCCATATTGATCCGCTGATGGGGATTCAGGGGTATCAGCTCAGACAGGTCGGGTTTGGACTTGAAATTCCTCCTGCTGCCATGAAACAATTCTCAGGTCTTTTATCCAACCTGTATAAATTTTTTATTGCCAATGACTGCTCCATGGTTGAAATCAATCCATTGATTTTAACTTCGGATGATGAAGTAGTGGCCCTGGATGCCAAGGTGGATTTTGATTCCAATGCCCTTTATCGTCATAAAG
>NZ_JAIOSW010000009.1 GCF_021107415.1 Desulfobacula sp. | reverse complement strand
TGAGGTTTCCGTTATCACCGTTGGCACCTGCTTTGTTTCCACCATTTATGACGTGGATCAAATCCGGGTCACGGTCATCAAGGCGCCATTTTGCCCCCCATGAAAGCGTGGTGTCCAAATTAATAGTATAACCCTTGTCATCGTAGAGTTGAACAGCGTAAGTTGTGCTCACACCCCATAAAAGGTGCATTGCGGCCATTAAAAATAAAAATGTTGCCTGGCAGATGTTGCGTTTTGTTAGAAAAAAGCTCATTTGATCATTCCTCCTCCTAATATAATTATTTGTTTTAAGTGTAAGTTTTGTATAAAAATATTTAGTAACATTGTGTCTATTCCTAAATATGGGCAAGTAGTCAATGTGCTTTACTTTTTATGGTGTTAACCATAATAGGCCAAAATAACACCACCCAAACGAGTAGTTTTCACATAAAGATATAGTGTTATTTTGTTATAGTGTTATAGATCAGTATAAAGAAAATTTCTTTTTGTCAAGCTTTTTTTATTGGAAAGGACAGATGATTATCCCTGTTGATCTGAGGCGCAAGTATAAAATTGATATTGGGGACCATATAGAATTCATCTCTATTCCAGATGGCATTCTATTAAAACCTTCAAGAATAAAACAAAGCGGACAATCTCAAACAGATGAACTTTTCGGCATATTCCGTTCCTATGCAAAAAGAAAAAGTTACCCCGGGAAAGAAAAAATTGAAGACTATAACAGTAGACGATTTGAGGACCTTGTCACTGCCGGTTGGGACCTGATCATTGTGGATGAAGCCCACCGTTTGGGTGGCAGGGGAGATAAAGGAACATTATGGTGACCGTGAAACCATCAGCCGGTTTGCCCGTTATGTTATCCAGTCTTTTGTTGCCTGGGGGATACTTAAAGATGCTTCTATAAAGGGAATCTATATCCAGGCAAGAAAAATTCCAACGAACCAGCAGCAAATTGCAATTTTAACTGAGAGCATCCTTCTTTCAACGCCGGAATCTCCTCTTGCTCTGAAAAATGTAATGGAATCTGCATCTTTATTTGCTTTTGAGACTTCACCCATAACAGGTGATTACCTGCAGAAAAACTGTCCCAGGATAAATGTCAATCAGTTTGGCCCAGGGGAAGAGATGTTCTGTATAACTTCTTATTTATAAAAGATTCTTGATAATTTGTCCCAGGGTTTTGATTCCGTCTTCAAGGCGCTGACTCCATTTGACACCGCAATTGATTCTCAGGCAGTTTTTATATCGGTCAGAAGAAGAGCAAATAATTCCCGGAAGGATGGATATCTTTTTTTGATACGCTTTCTGGTAAATTTTCATGGAATCAATTTTTTTGTTTAAAACAACCCAGATAAACATACCACCCTTTGGAAATGTAATCTGAGTATCATCGGGAAAATATTTAGATACGGCAATGGCAATGGCAGATGCCTGGTTTTTAAGCTTATTTCTCAATTGCCTTAAATGTCGGTCAAAGGCCCCGGTTTTTAGAAACTTGGCAATAACAGCCTGGTTGATACTGGAATTTGAAATGGCAGTATTGAGCTTCATTCGAATAACTATGTCTTTATATTTACCCGGAATAGTCCAACCGGTTCTTAATCCGGGAGCAAGCGCCTTGGAAAAAGAAGAGCAATACAATACAATGCCTTTTTTATCCAGACTTTTAAATGTGGTCGGCCGTTTGTCTTCAAAAAAAAGATCCCCGTATATATCATCTTCAATAATAGGAACATTGTATTTTTCAGCCATGCGGATGATAGCAGCTTTATTTTCTTTTGATATGACTGATCCCAAAGGATTTTGAAAATTAGAATCCAGCAGGCAGGCCTTAATTTTATTTGAAGCAATGGTTTTTTCAAATGCTTTGGGATCAATTCCCTCTTCCGGGCAGCCCGGGATTTCAATAACATAAAGATTTAAATCTTCAATAAGCTGTAAAAAACAATGGAAAACAGGTGATTCCACCAGAATCGTATCCCCGGGATTTGCCACGGCTCGTAAACAAAGCGTAACGGCTTCAAGGCAACCATTGGTTGTAATAATATCCTCTGTTGAGATGGAGCAGGCAAGTCCCAGCATCCTTTTGGAGAGTTCCTCTCTAAGCTCCAAATTTCCAGTGCACAAATCATAGTTTGAGATGTGACGCTGCAATAAATCTGCCGGCATTGATTTTATAATTCTTGACAATTGTTTTAATGGCATCAGCTCTCTGGAAGGGATAGCTGCTCCCAATTGAAGGATATCATCACGTTGAAGATCTGAGATAATCGTTTCTGCAAGATCATTGACCACAACCCGGCAGGGTTTGGTAACAACTTTTTCAGGGACTGGGTTGCACAAAGGGTTTTTATTGAGTGCTTTGACATAGAACCCTGATTTTTCTTTTGCTTCAACTCTTCCTCTTTTTTCAAGTTCTATGTAAGCCTGGTGAACAGTGGAGACGCTGAGACCTAACTGATTATGGAGCTTTCTTAAGGAGGGTAGTTTTTCACCCGGTGTAAATATACCTTTTAAAATGTTGTCCTGGATTTCATCTGCAAGGGCTACATATCTGAAGTTTATTGAGGAGGTCATAATTTTTTTTCTGTTATGGCTATTTTTGTAGGATTCTGTATCTGTTATTGTGACTTTTTTAATATATACTTTAGAAAAAATCAATATAAAGATGGATATGTAGAGGAATCTAAACAATGTCAGACAATAATATAAACTTAAATGGGATTATCCGCTCCCAGATCGAAAGCAAAGCGTTGTTTGAGCAGGTCAAATCATATGCATATGACTATATGGAGACTGTCAACCAACGGCTTGTATATCCTTTTGAAGTTTTTTGGAAGATATGGAATTGAATGCTTAATTAACAATTTATGTGAAAAAGCGCAACAATTTGCAAGACAGCTCAAAGAGAATGGCTTTATAGTATCAAACGATGTTGTCTTTAACCATGTTTTGATCTCCTGCGATAATGAAGAGCTGACCTGTGCAGTCCTGGGAAATATTCAATCAAACGGGATATGCTGGTGTGGTGGTTCTTCCTGGAATAATAAAACTGTCATCAGGATTAGTGTCTGCTCCTGGGCGACAACCGCAAAGGATGTTACACTTTCGGTGGAGGCGTTTGTTGAAGCTCGTACACAGGCTCTGGCAGAGTTGTAGAAAACTTATCACCTTTTGTGAATTATAAATAAAAAGAAAAAATAACCTAAAGGTCAGAAACTAAAATGAGAAATATCATACTCTATATCATAACCGTTTTAGTCTGGGGATCAACCTGGCTTGCCATTAAATATCAGCTGGGCTCTGTGGATCCTATGGTATCCGTTATTTACAGGTTTGGACTTGCAGCATCACTCTTGATGCTTTTTTGTTATGTGAAAGGGCTTAAGTTGAAGTTTTCTTTAAAGGAACATTTGTTCATGGCCCTTCTGGGAACCTTGCTGTTCTCTGTTAATTACTGGCTTGTCTATGTGGCGGAATTATACCTGACAAGCGGCCTTGTGGCGGTTTTATTTTCTTCAATTGTGTTTATGAACATTGCCAATGGATCTATCTTCCTTGGTGCAGCAGTAGAGAAAAAAATGATGACCGGGGCAGGCTTTGGTATCATTGGTATTGTCATGATTTTTATGCCTGAAATAGAATCCTTTGATCTGTCCGACAAAGGCGTCTTTGGGCTTTTTATCGGATTTATAAGTGTTTTTCTTGCCTCATTGGGTAATATTACCTCGGCCAGGAATACCAAAAACAAAATTCCGGTAATCCAGGCAAATGCATTTGGAATGGGATATGGAACCATTCTGCTGGCAGTGATAGCCCTATTTTTAGGCAAAGAGTTTTCCTTTACAGTCTCTATGCCTTATATTGGTTCTCTATTTTATTTGTCCGTTTTCGGATCCATCATCGCCTTTGGAAGTTATCTGACCCTTATCGGCTCTATAGGAGCAGATAAGGCATCTTATACCATTATGGTGGTTCCGGTGGTGGCATTGATTCTTTCCTCATTCTTTGAAGGGTATTCCTGGAACTTTTCTGCAGTTCTGGGCTTGTTACTTGTTATTGGAGGCAATTTTTTAGCTTTGAGCAAACCACGGCTTTCTTCTTTTTGATCCCCTTAAAAAAAAATCAGGTTTTCAGTCAGACACTATTGAGCCACTGATAATGAACAGCAAATGGTGAATCAGGTTCCAGTTCATTGGCAAGCGTTATGTAAGGTCAATGTGCTGACGCCAAGGCAGAACCAAGCGCTTCAACAGACGCCGAGAACAATGCCACCTTTTTTAAACAATAGTGGCTTTTTTGTATTCTTTCACTTTTTCAGCAATGATTGATGGAAGTTCGGGATTGTTCATATTGTTTTCTATTAGTCTTTCAAAGGCACTTCCAATGACAACGCCGTCTGCAAAGGATGCTATCCGGGATACATCATTGGATGTGGAAATTCCAAATCCCACGCATACCGGAAGATTAGAAACTAAACGTATCATCTTCATTTGTTTTAAAACCTCTGAAGCATCAATGCCATCGCTTCCTGTAACTCCTGTTTTTGAAACAAGATATATGAATCCGGAAGCAGCAGTTTTTAAAATTTTTTCCATACGCTCTTTTGGCGTTGTGGGTGCTAACAAACGGATTAAAGAAAAATTATCATTTTCCCAGAATTTTGTCATTTCGTTTGATTCTTCCAAAGGCAGATCCACTACAAGTGTACCGTCTGCCCCTGCCTTTTTGGCTTCTTTGTAAAATTTTTCAATACCAAAGGCTAAAACAGGATTATAATATGTAAATAAAATAATGGGAATGTCACTTGTTTTTCTAAGTTTTTTTGTCATCTTCAGTATTTTTGATATATGGATTCCATTTGCAAGGGATCTTGCAGAAGACCTTTGAATGACAGGGCCATCTGCTGTGGGATCGGAAAATGGAATGCCAAGTTCCAACACATCGAGTCCGGCGTCACACATCTTTGTGATAATGGCTAAAGATTTTGAAAAATCAGGATCTCCTGCGGTAAGAAAGCCGACCAGAGCTTTTTCTTTTTTTTCTTTTAATTCATCAAATTTCTTTTTTATTCTATTCATTACTTGTTCCTTAATATTATTTTGATTCAAAACAAAGAACGGTTTCCAGGTCCTTGTCACCTCTGCCGGACAGGTTTACAATTATAATTTCCCGTGGTGATTTTTCTTTTGCTGTTTTCATTGCCTGGGCAAGGGCATGGGAACTTTCAAGGGCTGGAATTATGCCTTCATATCTGCATAATGTTATCAGGGCATCCAATGCCTCATCGTCGGTGATGGAAAGATAGGAGACTCTTTTAGACTCTTTCAATAGGGCATGTTCCGGCCCTACGCCGGGATAGTCAAGGCCTGCTGATATTGAATATGCCTCGCTGATCTGACCGAATTCATCCTGAAGCACATAGGATTTTGATCCATGAAGCACCCCTACTGATCCTTTGGTTAAGGTTGCAGCATGTTTATTCGTATCAAGTCCTTTGCCGGCGGCTTCCACACCGATTAATTCTACATTTTTGTCGGGTATAAAGGAAAGGAACAAGCCCATTGCATTACTGCCGCCTCCGACACAGGCAATGAGCGTGTCAGGAAGTTTACCGGTTAAGTTTATTATTTGTTTTTTTGTTTCGATTCCTATGATTTTTTGAAACTCTCTGACCATTTCAGGATATGGATGGGGCCCTGCAACAGAGCCAATAACATAGAAGGTGTCTTTTACGGCGCCTACCCAATACCGCATGGCCTCGTTCATGGCATCTTTCAGAGTGCCGGTACCTGAATCCACCGGGATAATTTTGGCGCCTAAAAGTTCCATTCTTTTTACGTTGGGCGCCTGCCGCTTTATATCCTGTGTTCCCATAAAGACTTGGCATTGCATTCCAAACAGGGCGGCTGTGGTTGCAGTGGCTACACCATGCTGGCCTGCGCCTGTTTCGGCTATGATTTTGTTTTTACCCATATATTTGGCAAGAAGCGTCTGACCCAGAGTATTGTTGATTTTATGAGCACCGGTATGTGCCAGGTCTTCGCGTTTTAAATAGATTTTTGCTCCATTTAAATATCGGGAAAGCCTTTGGGCATAATAAAGTGGCGTGGGTCGTCCCACATAATTTTTAAGAAGCCCGGATAATTCATTTATAAACTTCTCATCTTTTGAATATTTATAAAACGCTTCTTCCAATTCCAGAATTGCCGGCATAAGGGTTTCACCCACATACCTGCCGCCAAAGGGGCCGAAATGACCATTTGAATCAGGGTTTTTTCTTTTATTTGTCATAAAAAAACTTTCCTTATTTTTTCTTTTGAATGTGCAGTTATTTTTTCCCAGGCACATGCCATATTGGTTAAAAGATTTTTAACCTTTAAAATATCTTTATGCCCCGGAGAAATTTCTACTCCTGAACTGATATCCACTGCGTCAGGCATACAGGATAGTATGGCCTCTTTTATATTATCCGGTGTTAACCCACCTGCTAAAATGAGTGGCGTATCATTCTTATAAGATTTTGTTTTGCCCCAGTCCCAGGAATGGGCATTGCCCCCCGGCAGTTTGCCGGGGCGACATTCCACAAGATATGAAGATGCACCATAGTATTTTGCATTTTTGATATTGGGCTCATCTTCCATATAAAGGGCTTTGATTACATTGAAATTTTCTTCTTTTAATTTTAATATCATTTCCTTTGTCTCGTTTCCGTGAAGCTGTACTGCATCAAGATTACAATAATTTACTATCTTCATAATAGATGAAAAGGATTCATTCACAAAAACGCCGACACAGGAGACATTAGAGGGTAAAATTTTTTGAATTTTTTTTGCAGTGTCAAGGTCTATATTTCTTTTGCTTTTTGGATAAAAAACAAGACCAATTGCATTTACGCCTAAAGCGGCAATTTTTTGGGCCTCATCAATTTTTGTCAGCCCACAGATTTTAACCTGAATTTTAACCGGGATTTGTTTGATAATTTTATTCATGGCCCCATGCCCTTTATTTAATCAAGTTGTCTAATCAAATTATTCAATTAAGCTTTTTAAAAAGTTCACAGTGTTGTCAGCTTTCACAAGACTTTCTCCAATAAGAAAGTTAAAAATTCCGGCTTTACAATTTTTATTAATATCTTTTTTGCCGGATATCCCGCTTGCTGCAACAGCAACCT
Organism: Desulfobacula sp.; assembly: GCF_021107415.1. Next base: position 5,244 of record NZ_JAIOSW010000009.1, on the reverse strand, counting down.
GGTCTTTATTAAAAAGGGAAATCAGCCTTGTTGCGGTGGAAATATCCGTATCAAAGGAATTTAAGTTTCGATTATTAATGCCAATTAAACGTGCACCTGAATTAGAGGCTTTTTCAAAATCTTTTTCAGAGTTAATTTCCACAAGCGCACTCATTTTCAATTCGTGTGTTAATGCAAGCAGGTCTTTTAATTGTTCCCGGGATAAAATTTTTGCAATTAAAAGAATGGCATCTGCTCCTAAAATAAAGGAGTCATAAACCTGATAGGCAGATATGATAAAATCTTTTCTCAGCATGGGAAGGCGTGTTGCTTTCCTTGCAATGGTAAAATCATCAGCACTTCCTTTGAAAAATTTTTCATCTGTTAGAATTGATATGGCACTGGCCCCGCCTTTTTCATAATCCTTTGCCATTTTCCCGGGATCAAGGTTTAAACGGATATCTCCCTTGGAAGGTGAGGCTCTTTTTATCTCAGCAATAATATTTATTTTGCCTGATTTCATATTATTGGGTTTTTTTAAGGTTTCATAAAAGGGTCTTATTTCTCTTTTAATTTGAGAGTTTAAGCGAAGAAGATTCTCAGGTCTTTTTTTCTTTAAAAATTCAAGTTCTTCTTTTTTATGATCAACAATTATTTTTAAAAAATCTTTTTCCATCTTAAACCCCTTAAGCGTTATCCTGTGTAAAGGTAATGAGCTCATTGAGTTTTGTGACTGCCTTTCTTGAATCAATGGAATCTTCTGCCATCAGGATGCCCTCTTTTAAATTGTCTGCTTTTCCGGCAGCAACAAGGGCTGCAGCGGCATTTATCAATACCACATTTCTTTTGGGGCCTTTTTTACCGTTTAATATATCTTTAGTGATCTGCAAATTGGTTTTAAGGTCTCCTCCCTTGATATCTTCAGGGTCTGATAAGGTTTCAAAGAAATCTTCAGGATAAATATCATAGGTTTTGATCTGCCCCTGGTTCAGTTCTGATACCCTTGTGGGTGCACACACGGAAATTTCGTCCAATCCATCATGGCCATGAACAACAAAGGCTTTTTTTGTTCCCAGTTTATTTAAGGCAAGGGCAAACATTTCAGTCAGTTCAGGTGCATAAACGCCAAGAAGCTGGCAATTTGCTCCGGCCGGATTTGAAAGGGGTCCCAGCATATTAAAAATACTTTTTATGCCCAGTTCCTGTCTTGCCGGGGCTGCAAATCTCATTGCACTGTGGTGTCTGGGAGCAAAGAGAAAACCAATGCCTATCTGGGCAATGGCCTCTTCAACAATTTCCGGATCAATATCCAGGTTGACGCCTAATGCTTCAACAAGGTCGGCACTGCCGCATTTACTGGAAACAGAGCGATTTCCATGTTTGGCTACAATGACATTGCAGCCTGCTGCAACAAAGGCGGTGGTTGTGGAAATATTAAAGGTATCAGCGCTGTCGCCGCCTGTACCACAGGTGTCAATAACCGTATCATGTCCCATCACCTGAACTTTAATTGCATTTTTTCTCATCATTTGGGCTGCCCCAGAAAGTTCTTCAATGGTTTCCCCCTTTGTGGCAAGGGCAGTTATAAATCCGGCCACCTGGGAATCAGTGATCCTGCCTGAAAAAATTTCACCCATCATTTCACCCATTTGTGTGTCTGTCAGGTCTTTGCCTGAAATTATTTTATTTAGATTTTTTTTGAACATGTTGTCCTCATTTATTTTTTTTTGTGAATATGATTAATAAAATTTCTTAACAGTCTTTTCCCTGATGTTGTCATGATAGACTCGGGATGAAATTGAATCCCTTCGGTATTATGGGAAATATGTCTTATCCCCATAATTTCTCCATCATCGGACGTTGCCGTAATGACAAGGCAATCCGGCAGGCTTTCTTTTTGAACAGCAAGGGAATGATACCGCATTGCCTGGAATGGTTTTTTAAACCCCTGGTATATGCTTTTCCCGTCGCAGCTTATTTGTGATGTTTTCCCATGCATAATTTTTTTTGCAGGGATGATGTTACTTCCAAAGGAGCTTGCTATGGTCTGATGGCCCAGGCAGACCCCAAGGATAGGGATTTTTCCCGAAAAGGTTTTAACCACATCAAGGCTGATACCGGCAGATCCAGGAAGACCGGGACCCGGAGAAATAATGATGGCAAAAGGCTTTAAATCAGATATCTTTTTTAGTGTAACCGCATCATTTCTAAATACCCTTACCTCTTCTCCGATTTGTCTGATGTATTGTACAAGGTTATACGTAAATGAATCATAGTTGTCTATCATGACGATCATTGTTCTTCTCCTGAATATTGCAGGTCGGAAACAAGCATTAATGCTTTTTCTAAAGCCATTGCCTTGTTGTAGGTTTCAATGCGTTCTTTTTCAGGATCAGAATCTGCAATAATTCCTGCACCTGCCTGCACTTTGAGTTTTCCATCCTCTATACATGCGGTTCTTATGGTGATGGCAAAATCCATATTGCCGCTAAAGGAAATATAACCCACTGCTCCGCCATAGGTGCCCCTGGCTTCTTTTTCCAGGTCATAAATAATTTGCATGGCCCGTACTTTGGGGGCACCGGAAAGTGTCCCGGCCGGGAAGCTTGCTTTGAACAGGTCCCATGCATCCTTACCCGGTCCAAGGTCACACCTGATATTTGATACAAGGTGCATGACATGGGAATAACGCTCTACACTCATAAGGTCTGTCACCTGTACGCTTCCTGTCTTTGCTATCCTGCCAAGATCGTTTCTGCCAAGATCAACCAGCATGAGATGTTCAGCACGTTCTTTTTCGTCGGAAAGGAGATCATTGGCAAGGGCACGATCTTCCTGTTCATTTTTACCTCTTGGCCGGGTGCCGGCAATGGGCCGTAATGTGGCTGTATTATTTTCCAACCGAACCATGGTTTCCGGTGAAGACCCCACAAGGGCAGTGGATGATAGTTTCATAAAATAGAGATACGGCGACGGATTGATATATCTTTGTGCTCTGTAAAGTTCTACAAGGTCAGGGGGATGATGACATTCAAAGGGCTGTGAAATGACTGCCTGAATAATATCTCCCTGATAAATATGCTCTTTTATTTTTTGTACATGATCCTGATATCTATTATCAGAATATTCAGGACTGAGTTTATATATATTTTTTTCTTTATTCCTTTGGGCTTTGCTTTTTTGAACTGTCCCATATTCAAGGCTTATTTTTTTTAAAAGCTGTTTTAATTTTCTGGCTGCATCTTCATAACTTTTTTCTTTGTCTGTATTTTTGTCCGGAAAAGAAATCACAATTGCTGTCAGTGTGTTTTTCTCATTATCAAATATAATCATTTCCTCGGGTATAATAAAATGAGCCCTTGGTTTTGAATCAGGCAGCCTGTTGGGAATATCTTCAAAAAACGAAACCATTTCATAGCACACATAACCGATCATCCCTCCCCAGAACCTTGGAAGTTCCGGAATATCAGCCGGTTCATATTGTGCCAGAAATTTACGCAATACATCCAGGGGTTTGTTGTCATGGGGTATTTTTTTTGAATTATTTTTTTCAATAATTTTGATATGGTCTTTAAACACCAGGATCTCTTTTTTTGGTGAAGTTCCCAAAAAGCTGTATCTTCCCCATCTTGAACGACCCTCTACACTTTCAAACAAAAACAGGGACTTTTTTTGATCGTTAAGCTTTCGCAGCAAAGACACAGGGGTTTCCATATCTGCCAGTATCTCCATGCAAACGGGGATAACATTATATTTGTCTGCCAGGGTTACATATTGTTTTTTATCTGGAAATTGATTTAACAGCATTGTTTTCTTTTCCCATTATTTTTTCCAACTATGTTATGTATGGTATTTATTTTCCCCATAAGCTCAGCAAATTGATCCGGGTATAAAGACTGTGCACCATCGCATTGGGCCTGGTTTGGATTGTTATGGACTTCAATTAATATACCATCAGCACCTGTTGCTGCGCAGGCACAGGCCATTGGAAATACCTGATCTCTTACCCCGGTTGCATGGCTTGGATCAACGATGATGGGAAGATGACTTTCTTTTTTAACAGCAGGTACAATGGAAAGGTCCAGGGTGTTTCTGCTGTGAGTGGCAAATGTTCTGATACCCCGTTCACAAAGAATAATATCATGATTGCCTTGTTCCATGATATATTCTGCAGCCATGAGCCATTCGGCAAGTTTTGCCGACATGCCTCTTTTCAGCAATATCGGTTTTTTTGCTTTTCCCGCCCGTTTTAAAAGACTGAAATTCTGCATGTTTCTGGCACCGATTTGAATAATATCCGTATGTTTTTCAACAAGATCAAAATTTAAGAGGTCTAAAACCTCTGTTACTACCGGCAATCCAGTTTCTTCCCGTACCTTTGACAGATATTGAAGGCCCTTCTCTCCAAGTCCTTGAAAAGAATAGGGGGATGTTCTCGGCTTAAATGCACCCCCTCTGAATAATTTTGCCCCGGCTTTTTTAACAGATTCTGCAATACAAAGTACCTGGGTTTGGCTTTCCACAGCACATGGACCTGCTATAACCGGCATACTGTTATCACCAAAAACAGCATCCCCCACCCTGATACAGGTGTTTTGTTTTTTAAATTCCCTGCTGACAAGCTTATAGGGTGACGAACTTTTTTTCATTATGGCCAACATTTTTTATCTCCTTATCCCCAAAAAAAAAGAACCCTAAGCATTTTCTTTAATGCCTAGGGTTCTTTTAAGTTTTTATTTTATTTAATTACAAATATAGACAACCGTCAGCACATTTTACTGCCGCAAAGCCACCACCAGCCGCTCCAAGTCTCAAAACTATTATTTGTAAATTCTGTATTCATTATTAAATATTTTTGCCCTTAATTAAAATTTCAAACAAGGTTAACTCAACCGAGTTCTTTTTGTCAATTGTTTTTATTTTTTTTGTTGGGTTCAAATTGTTCACCCTGTTTGTTTGCGATTACCCTGATAATGGCTTACAAGACTCCTGATATTATTCTTGCTTTTTTCAGGAAGCTTTTTTATATTTTTTTGAAGACATCAGGATAATTGGCAACGTCATGAAAATGATAGAAAAAAGATAGAGTGCTTTGCCTTGATATTTGGTCTATATGGCAATATCAAGGCAAATAGACATGATAATAAATGGTTCGTGCCGCTCCGCGGCACGAATGCGTGAGTTGACTACGTCGAACAATTGGCCCGCACCGCTGCGCGGTACGAACCAACCGTTCGACCGGCAAGTTTGCCATAATAATCAGAC
>NZ_JAIOSW010000300.1 GCF_021107415.1 Desulfobacula sp. | reverse complement strand
GTTTTTAAAAAAGAGAGCTTCTATGCTTATAATCTCCACCACGACCGAATATCCCTTAATAAGCATTTTTAATTTATTCTTATTCAAACCGAGCCCGTTCATCTTCATGAAATCGTATTGTTTTTTAGAGTGTTATCACCGCATTTTGTCAGCTTTCCTTAGATGATTAAAAAGTTGCCATCCAAGCATGGCAATGCATTCCGCATCCAAATATTTTTCAGCTCGACGTTCAAACAACACAAAACATTTTGCTGAAAATTCTTCATCCGCATCGTTAAATAGCAAAATAACAGGAATCCTCGGAAGTGTATCGAACTGCATGGCAAAATCATAATTAACATCAAGGTTTGGGTGATAGCCCGATATTGATCTGCCCGATTTTTTTAAGCCATCAAGGTTTCTTTTAAAATATGAGGCTATGGAACGCTCAACATCATTATTAAAATAATTTGTTAAGGGACCTGAATTTTTAAAATCTCTGAAAGATATCCATTCATCTTCTTTTGGAGTTGTATCCGGGCATAGCAAGAGATACTTGCTTAGAACAACACAAATATCATAAGCTGGCTTATTACCTGACGGATCAGTAATTCCACTAAAAGAAATAGAGTAGTTTTTCCCTAATAAAGGTATTTCAATTGCATTGTCTTCTACCTTCCCGCCGATAGTTGAAGCTATGGATTTAAAAGATATTTTTTTGAGTTGCACAAGATATTTTTCATAATTTTTTTCAAAAATGGTTTCTTCGCCTTCCATATATTTTCCTCCAATAAACCGAACACCAGAATCTACAGCAGCATCCACAGAATTCTGTTGCTGGATACCTTGTTTATTTCCATTGTACAATTTGATTTCTATTAATATTTTTTATCACTAATAATTTCAAGTATATTTTTTCTATTTTTTTGTGACCAAATCATCCCCCGGCCGTATATAGAAATGAGAGAGACGCAAAGGAAACAGCGGTGGGACTGAAAAATAATTTATTTTTAAAATTCAAAGATTTTATGGGCATTGGCTGGTCAGCAACTACAGCCATGGTAATAACAACTAAGAAAAGGAGATCAAAATGAAAAAAGTAATCGCTTTATTGACAATAGTCTTTGTTTTGGGATTTGGCACTATTCCCGGTATCGCCGGCGATGGACCCGCACCAAACTCAGGAGACGGAATCAGTGACGGGAGCGGAATGGATACCCAGAATGGTCCCAATGGCAACAATGAGACTGCCCCCGGACCTGCACCGAATTCAGGTGATGGTATACCAGATGGAAGCGGATTCTAATCTTAGAACGATAATTAATTGGGATAATTCTCTATAAAAAAATTCTGCCAACATAATATCCAGATATCGCGCGTGTGAGCAGATCGGGTGGATTTTTTTGTTATATTTTTTCGTTTTTATTTTACTATTGCCTTTGTTTAATAAAGTAGCCCCATGCGCTAATAGTGACAAAACCTAAAATGCATAGCCATGCAAAGGCGTCTCCAATTCGAGAGTAAATAGTTACAATACCCTTGGTTGATAGGCAAGATATCATTTGATTTTCAGAAAATTTTGAATAATCAGATGAGTTTATTACTCGCCCATAAGGGTCAACTGCAATAGACAAACCTCCTCCAGTACCCTTAATCAAGGAGAGTCCGTTTTCAATTGCTCTGTAAATTCCCATATGTGTATGTAACGGGTCTACCGCACGCCAAGCCTGTGCTGGAATTACTAAAATTTGGGCATCTGCCGTGCTTGCCTGCCGGATTAAGCTGGGATAATCCTGTTCAGTGCATATTGCAGATGCGATTTTGCAGTATACTGTATCCATAATTGGAATTCCACCTTCGCCTGGGACAATTGGCTCCAAAGGCGGTGCCGGTTTTAATTTTAAATATTCATTGATTGTTTTTCCGCTCCGATCGATCCATATGAGTTTGTTTTTCCATGGCTGTTCAGGAAAATTTAAAGGGAACAACCCTATTGCCATAGCAAGATAAATTTGCTCTTCCTTGGCAATTTTTTTTGCTTGAGCAATAAATTCTTTTTCATTTTCCTCCATCACACAAACAGCATATTCCTGCCAAAACACAATTTGGGCACCTGCGTGGGCGGCTTTTGAACTTGCTTTAAAAAAGTAATTAAGATCCTTCTGCATGTTTTTATAAGCTAATGTTCTGTCTGTCCAATCAGGCCCATAAAACCTTGAAGCAAAATCTTGCGGATTTGTCACAGCTGCTATGCATACTTTATCTGTTGGTTCTTCCGAGGTAGCAAGACAGCCATACCCATACAAAAAAACAAAGAAAAGAATTAAGCCGTAAAAAATGGTAATTTTACGAATCTTACACCAAGCAAATTGTTGCTCCCATGCAAAATTTACAATTGATGCAAACCATGTGATTAAAAAAGACAGACCCCAGATTCCTGTAATTGAAGATAACTGCATCAGCGGTAAGTTGCCATATTGCGTATATGCAAGAGCGCCCCAGCTCCCGTTACCTAATGCCTTGACATACTCCAGGGCCACCCAGCTACAAGGAAAGACCAATGTTGCTATAAGTCCTGACATTTTGGGTGCGATAACACGGTCTGCCAAAAAGGGAATAAAGAAAACTATGCCGACGGCCAAACCGGAAACAACTCGAAATGAAGGTGGTATTGCATCTATTGACAGCAATCTCCACATTGAAATGATACCAACAATAATGCTGACCAAACAGAGAATAAGCAAACCGAAACCAACTTTCTGAGTACGTGAAAAACGGATCAAAAATACTGAAAATATCCATGTAGCAGCAGGTAATACCCAAGTCCAATTTGAAAAATACATTAAAATAGCTCCTAGGAATAGCCAGGCATAAGAGAGCCATTGTTGTTTTTCTTTGTTTTTGTGTAAGTCATTAATCATTACGTCCACCCTGTAAATTGTTTAGCTGCTAAACCATAAAGATAAAAAAATTATTTTAAATCATTCAGATAGTGATCCATTGTTTCTTCAAGAATCCCAAAAGTATTTGTCAAAAAAGCTATTTGCTCAACGCTCATTTCATTTAGCTTCTCTATTATTGCTGAATCGTATTTCTCGTGAAATTTTTCATGATTTCTAAAGGCTATTTTCCCCTTTTTGCCCAGTCTCAGGAGTACCACCTTCTCATTTTCCGGGTCTTTAAATTTTATAATAAGTTGTTTTTTTTCAAGTTTTGTAACGATTTGGGAGACTGCGCCTTTAGTCACACCTTTTCTTTTTGATAGTTCTGTTATATTTATTCCTGGTAATTTTCCAATAATTTCCAACGTGTTAATTTCGGAAGCATACAGAAGATGTCCTGTGCCATGGTCGATTGGTATTTTTTCTAATATTTTAAATTTATTGATAAGTCGAAGGAATGTTTCTTTGAAATTTTGGATTTTGTCTACTTTAAGCATGGCCTTATTGTATAGCAACTAAACAATATTGGCAAGCTTATTTGATTATCAAAAAACAAGCTGATAGCGTGTGCCCCTCCCCTGACCTAATCGTTGCAGAAATTCTTTTTCGACAAGGGTTTTCAGGGCATATTGAATCGTTCTCGAAGGAATCCCGGTTGTTTTGATAATATAACCGACATTTAACCGGTTTTCCGGTTTTTCTTTAAAACAATTCAAAACGGTCAAAGCTGTTTGTGAAAGTTTTTGTGAATTTACAAACCGTTTTCGGTAAACCGGAATATCATCCAATGCCGAATCGATTATTTTCACAAAAAACCAGATCAAAGGCTCAATTTCATACTTCTCTGGATTTTGATGAAACTTACCCTCCGAACACTTATGCAGGACTGAATAATAAAGCGGTCGATTTTGCTCTATGTGCCGATCAATGGCAATAAACGGGACAAGGCTTTTCCAATGGTCATAACCGTTTTGGAGTAAGGCTAAGATAAAAAGTGCTCGGCCGAATCTACCGTTTCCATCCGTAAAAGGATGAATGGCTAAAAATCGAAAGATAAATAAAACAGGGACTGGAAGAGGATAATTTGATTTGATACTTCCACCTGTCATTTCATTATACCAGGAGATCAAATCAACCATAGCTGTTTGTGTTATTATACCGGGTGGTGCGGAATCTAATACTACCCGTTCCTCTCTGGTTGCTAAATTTTTAGATACAACTTTATTCTGGGTTGTTTTATACCCTCCGGAATGGTGTGCAGATCCCGGATGGTAACGAAGCAAATCGTGATGTAGCCCCCGGATAGTTGATTCCGTTAAAGGGAACAATTGATCAGCCTGCTGGTAAACGGTTTTTAACACTTCCCTGCAACCCGCCACTTCCTCTATGCTCCGTTCTTTATCTTTGGATAGTTTGTCCGCTATAAAGCCTTTCATCTGATAGAAGGCTGTTGTTTTACCATCTTTCGTAAGAACCGTATCAATCCATTCAATTTCCTGGTCTGTTAAAACTGCATTTTCGATCCTTGTAGATGCTCCAATATTACTGATCAACACAAATCGGTGTAGATATCGGTCCTCTTCCTCTGAGATAGTTTCAAGTTCGATATGGGTTCTGATGAGCCGTTCTTCCAGCCCCCATAGTGAACGTTCAAGTTGTGATGACAATTTGATATTCGACATATTGAATTCCTTTCTAGAAAGAATACGCAAAATCACGCAATATCTCAAGAAAAAACATTGCGTGATTTTGCGCAATTAGGAATAGACTTAAAATTATCTCCCTATTTTCGATATTAAATGCTTAGGCTATGCCGTAGCCTGCCTCCGCGAAGTGGTTTTGTTCAACGCACTACTCTCCGGCGCGAGGAACGAGCGTCCGGAGCAGTAGCAGGCTATATAAGACCCCTTTCCCGGGCCATATTCATAAATTCTTCAATAGTATTGGCAGGAATGGTATATTTTTCAGATTCTTCTTTTTCCACAAGAGTTGTTGCGTTAAATTCGCACCTTGTAACACAAAGGCCGCATCCGATACATCTTGCCAGGCTGACAACCGCTGATTCGTCTTCCACTGTTATGGCGCCCATCTGGCAGATGTCTTCACAATTTCCACAGCCTGTGCAGTCATCTTCGCTGACTATGACATAATAATTAGTACACGCAACTTTGGCAGGCTCATCCAATCTATTGAGGTTTTTCAGTACCAGGCAGCAGCATCCGCAGCACATGCAGATAACAAAGGGTTTTTGAGAATTTGAAGGCTGAAGCACAAGACCGGCTTCAATGCCTGTGTTCAGAATCTCCAGGGCTTCTTCCTGTGAGATAGGGCGACCAATACCGTTTTGTTCATAAAAAAATGCACCAGCCCCTAACATCAGGCATGTTTCCAGGGGTCTGTCACATCCGTGCCCGACCATATTTTGTTCTTTTCTGCAGATACAAGTCGCAACCACAATTTTTGACTGTTTTTTTATAATACTTTCCGCCTCTTCATAGGGCATAACGTTCATTTCAACGGGAATGCTTTTTGATATAGGAATTACTCTCAGTTGCTGGGTTTTTTGTTTTACCCAGCTTTTTTCCCATATTTGCGGAATATATTCATTAACATCGCGAATCAGTTTTTCATCAAGGTTGTTGACATTATATTCCCATATACCGGTAATAAAGTTGGCTGCCATGTATTTATTCTGTTCTTTACCTGAACGGCCAATGAGTCCCTTTTTGGACATGCTGTAAAAAAGCTTTTCAATATCTGATTCATTTTTGCCAAGTTTCTTTGCAATGGTATCCGCAGACTCAGGAAACATGGTAAGGGCCATTGCTGCGTCAGCTTCTTTTGGCGTAAACAAACGTTTTAATATCCTAAGCTCAACCCCTGAATCTGTGGCAGGAAAACTAGCGGGAAGCTTGTCAAGGTGCTTTGCCAGCATTTCATATACATCCGTCATATTTTTCTCCTTTTCTTTTTTTTAACCCTTATTTATCAGTCTATAAATTATTTTTCATCACCCATTTGGGGGGTTTTAATTATTTGTACTTGTATTTTTTTATTCTACTGTATAATGAAACCATTAGAACTATGAGGTAAATGTACCCAATGTTTATAAAGAAATATTCTGAATTTCAATGTATCATACCAACGAATCTTCACTCATTATCGGATATCGAAAATCCTAGATCAAAGAATTGGTCCGCTTAATTCAAGTTGGTTCAGGATGTGCGTCATCTATTTCCTTATATCAATGCAGCATTAGATGAAGCCGTGTATTATGAAAAACCAGAACATGTCAGTTTCTTATTTCATGGGTATCGCTGCTTTTTGTATCCTAATTTAGCTGCCGCGCATTTCTTTGAGAGCAAAATGGCAGCAAAGGATTTTATTGTCTGTTTAATCGATTTTCTGAACGATATTTATAATCAAAAAGAAAATATCAGGCCGAATTACGATCAAATAAAACAAATACCGATAATAGATATACTAAAAATTCTTCCAAAAACAAATTGTCAAAAATGCGGTTATTTAACTTGCATGGCATTTGCCGCCGCTATTATTAAAGGAAAGTCGGCTGCAGACAAATGCCCCAGCTTGGCTTCACCTATTAACGAAAATGCAGTCTATCCTATTTTTGACAACAATGGTAACGTTGTAAATTCAGTTTCTTTACGGATTAATACATCTAAGTTGAAAAATCGAATCCAGGAACAGCAGGAACAAATCCTTATGTTAGAAGCATCTCTTAAGACTAATAAGCAAAATGAAGAGCAGAACGACTCTCCCCGGAAATCGGAAAAAAATAATTTCGGTCTCACAAATAGAGAAATTGAAGTGCTTAAGCTAATCGCTGAAGGATATACCAATAATGAAATATCCGGTATTTTATTTATCAGCCCTCATACCGTTAAGAGCCATATGATCAATATTTTTAATAAATTAAGTGTAAACGATAGAACGCAGGCAGCGGTGTTGGCCATACAAAACGATATTATTTAAATTTTTAAAGTTTCTTTGATATTAATGATGATATTGTGCCTAAAATGATCAAAGCAATCGCTCCAAATATAAGTATTATTATGTGAAGTACAGGGAGTGGTGAAATTGGAAAAGATATTATCAACGAAATTACTGGTAAAATAATCCAAATAAATATTCTTGCTAAAATGTGATCAATTAGAATGTCCAATGGGTTATCATCATCTACTTCACTGATAACTAGAAGCGAATTTCTCTTTGCTTTTATTAATGTGATTAAGGTACCTAATGAGCAAATGAAAAAAAGAAATAATAAAGCGAATGGAAATTTTTGTATCGAGAACTCGAAACCGAAAATCGCAATGCTTTTATAAGCGTTAGCTAAAGCATCTGATGCTATGCGACGCGCTTCATCTAATTTTAAATATCCATATTGATTATGGAGTCTTAATTTTCTATTATTTTTAAATAACGCTTCTAAAGCTTGATTCTGAGGACGGTTTTTATCGGTGATTTGAAGGATTGAAGGTCTTTTAATAACTTTCGTTTTTATTGGAATTTCAATCAATTTATCGGGACAGCCCGATTGTATGTTTGGTGGACATACAATATATCGAATTTCAAGTGTGTTTTTATTGAGGTATGTATTTCTGAATTCAAATTGATAGTTATCAATCTTAAATTTTTTGTTGGGTAGTTCATCCTTTTTACCATGTATAAAAGCTAATTCTCCTGGACTTGCCAAGATCTTTAGGTTTTTTAAATAATTGTCCACCGTTTGGGTAACAACATACTCTTTTCTGGTTTTTTGGATCATATTTTTTTTAATATAATCAGTATCATATTCAAAAAAGACATAAGGTCGAATTTTCCTTGAGGAACCCCTTTTACCGGTCAAGCGAATTTCACTCATATCCATTTCATTTTCTTTTAACCAATCATATATTTCCTGCCTGAAATTTTGCTTGGATTGATAATGACTTTCATGATTTTTTCGGATAAAAGAATCGGTATTCTCATAAATTGACTTATAAGTTAAATCTTTCTCATCGAATTCTTTTAGTGAATACAAAAGGCTAAGGTCTATAACATCCTGGTTAAGATCATATGAGTCCATCTTTTGAAGTAAAGATACAAAAGATAGAAATCCAAGCAGCACAATCAAATTTCCAAAAAAAATTAGTCGCTTTGCTAAATTATTTTTCATATCTCTACCTTTTGTTAGACGTAATTTTTCAGATTTATCTTCACTTCTTTATTAATCGCAGTTTTAAGGCTATCAATTGACAAGTCAAGGCAAAAAATTTTAATTGGCGATAAAAATTATCGAGTTTTCAGCCTTTGGTCAAGTAAGGACTAAAGTACTGCTTGCCTGTTTGTAAAATTTTATACTATTTTAAGCGCAATTGTTAAAAACAACGGAATTGATTTTTTAAAATAATTAGGATGAATAATGGATTTTATTAAAACCGCGAAAGAACCGGATACCTTTCCGGGTAAAGCATATTTTCTCATTTTTTCAAAAAATAATATTCTTATTAAGGAAGAATCAGAAAATCTTGTATCAATTCCCTGCATTACCAAAAAATCAGTTGCCCATATGCAATTGAATGAAACCTGTTTTTTGGGAAAGCTTAAAGGTATTGCCTGTTATTGTGCTCACATGCCTCCTGAGACTGTAACGGATATGTATAAATTTATCAATTTACGAGCGCTCTATGGTAAAATTGATAATGATTTCTGGAGTATTGCAGGATACGCCAGGCAAATTCATGACTGGAATATAAATTTCAAGTTTTGTGGAAAATGTGGTGTAGAAACAACGAGAAAAAAAATGAACATGCAAGGATGTGCCCCAAATGTAATTTAATAAACTATCCACGGATTTCACCGGCAATCATTACGGCTGTCGTAAAGGATAAGCAGATTCTTCTTGGCAGGGGTGTTAATTTTCCCAATAAGAAAATGTTCAGTGTTTTAGCCGGATTTGTGGAACCGGGGGAAGCATTGGAAGAATGTGTAAAACGTGAAATTTTTGAAGAAGCCGGGATTAATATAAAAAATATTCAATATTTTAAAAGCCAGTCCTGGCCTTTTCCGGGCAGCCTTATGATCGGATTTACGGCTGAGTATGAAAGCGGGAAAATTACAATAGATACACAAGAGATAGCTGAAGCCGGCTGGTTTAAAGCAGAAAATCTCCCAATTATACCGGGAAAGCAAACCCTGGCCGGTGAGCTGATTAAATGGTTTGTTCAAAATCATAGCTAAGGATCGGAAATGAAATTAATATAATTTCCGATCCTAAAGCATCATTTTATTGATGATAATCTTGTGGGATTTTCCAAAAACCATAATTTCCCGGGGTTTGAAATCTCCATTCAGATAGGTGTCAAGAAAAGCGGGGGTATCAAGCATGTGAAGGATATAGGAGAGATGGCCTGAGTAGCCTGTATCGTCAAGCTGCTGCAATGCCTTGATAGATTTTCCAGCAATATCCATAACATGGCGATTGACTTCAGGGGGCTTTTGACTGGTGCAGATATGGTTGGAATAGATCCGTCTACAGGAAAAAGGTCTGACATTGTAAATTATACAGGCCTTACTTTTCATTAAAAATGGACAGGGAACAATTTTTTCCTTTTCTCTTTTTTTCATCTCCTGGTGAAGTGTTTTGGCAAAGGATTTTTGCTGTTTTTTGGCAAGCACATTTAAAGCCTTTCTTATCCGCAAGCCTTCAAGCGTTGTGATATCTATGCTTCCCGCCTTTGCACAGCAAAAGGCACAGCCTTTTTGGCAAGCCTGGCCAGCTTTGTACCCTTTTGCTTTTTCTGAAAAGGATGAATAAATCTTTTCCAGTTCAATTAGTTTTTCTTTCATTTGCCTGATCTTTTCTCCCTATACAAAACCGGTATTATGATTAAGGTATAAGGATGTTTATTAAAATTTCAGGGGTTTGACAATGACAATTTTTCCCTGTATCTTTTTTGAGTTTTATTTAAATATTTCAGGTAAAGGCTTTCATGGATAAAAACAAGTGTATCACCATTATTCGATCTGCAGTTCAGAAAGGATCACACCCCGGGCCTCCGGAGGATGATCTGTTTCAGCCAACCAGTGTGATTGCCCTGTTTGTTTTTAATAAGGAAGTTGAGCTGCTGTTTATCCAGAAAGCGGATGTAAAAGGATACCCCTGGGCAAACCAGATGGCATTTCCAGGCGGGCATAAAGACAAGACGGATTTTTCAACAAAGGATACTGCGTTAAGGGAACTGACTGAAGAAATGGGGATAAACCGGAAAAACGTAGAGGTCATCGGTTCTCTTGGACATTTTCAAACCATTAACAGCAAGGATATTGAAGCATGGGTCGGTATCTGGAATCAAAAAGAGTCCATTAACTATGATAGGTCTGAAATATCCAGAGTGTTTCAGATTCCTTTAAAGTATTTGATTAATCTGCATAAAAACAAGGGGTTTCATCGACAAGTACCCAATGTTATGCACCTGACATACCCCTATGAAGATGTTCAGGTCTGGGGGGTGACTGCAAAGATTTTATACCATCTTATCGAAATTTTGTTAAAAAACAACTAATTGTTTTTTGAACGTCTTTTAAGTCTTAAAATTATTTTAACCACAAGAAATAAGCTCAAGAATGCCAGAAAGCCTGGAAACCATACGTGTTCCTGGAAATTCGGATTGCCGGAGCCAACAAAAATACCGGCAATAGCAAAGGCAAAGACAAAGAACATTATAATGATAAGTGTCCAGCAGGCAAAATTTGAATCGTACCAGGGCGTTATGGCTTTTCTAAAAAATGGGTTTTGATCTAATTGCATTTGCGTTTCTATAAAATTTTTGTTAAAATCACAACATATAGATTTTTTTTCTTGACAAACAACAATATGTTGATTAAATCTATTGTTCAGCGTTTCAGGCATTTTTTTTAAAAGCCACTATAAACGCTTACAAAAGATATGTTAATTTCAATGAGATTTCAAGAGGTGGATACATGTTTGAGCAAATTAAAAAACGGGATGGAAGAATGGCAGCGTTTGATTCATCAAAAATTACCCATGCCATTCAAAAAGCAGGTGAGGCAAGCGGTGAATTCAATGGAAGAGAAGCAAAAAAAATGACGTTGAAAGTTATCACACTGGCAAGAGACCTGCGTCTTGGTGCAGTTCCTGAAGTAGAAGAAATCCAGGACATCGTGGAAAGGGTCCTTTTGGATTCTCCGTTTTATAAAACTGCCAAAGCATACATTATCTACCGGGAGCAGCATAACCAGATCAGAAAGATTGCCATTAAAGAGAATGTGGGACTCATGGAATCCTATATTCGGAGGATGGACTGGAAAGTCAAAGAAAACAGCAATATGAGTTATTCTCTCCAGGGATTGAACAATTACATATCTTCAGATATTACAGCAGAATACTGGCTCAACAAAATTTATCCGCCGGACGTCAGGGATGCACACTACAGAGGAGATCTCCATATTCACGATTTAAGCCTTTTATCCGTATATTGTGTGGGATGGGACTTACAGGATCTTTTGCTTGAAGGGTTTAAAGGAGTGGCCGGAAAAGTGGAATCTGCTCCGCCCAAACATTTTAGAACTGCGCTGGGTCAGATTGTTAACTTTTTTTATACATTGCAGGGCGAGGCTGCCGGTGCCCAGGCCATGTCCAATTTTGATACACTTTTAGCGCCGTTTATCAGGGAAGATGACTTGTCCTACAAAGAGGTTAAACAGGCGCTCCAGGAGTTTGTATTTAACATCAATATTCCCACAAGGGTCGGTTTCCAGACACCGTTTACAAATATCACCATGGACCTGAATGTACCGTCCACTTTAAAGGATTCTCCCGTTGTCATTGGTGGAGAATATGGAGAGGCGACCTATGCAGGGTATCAGAAAGAAATGGACATACTGAATGCTGCCTTTGCAGAAGTGATGATGGAAGGGGATGCAAAAGGCAGGGTCTTTACCTTCCCGATCCCGACCTATAATATTACCGAGGATTTTGACTGGACCAATCCAAATCTTGAAAATATCTGGAAAATGACCGGAAAATACGGTATTCCCTATTTTTCAAATTTTGTAAATTCAGATATGGACCCTGAAGATGCCCGTTCCATGTGCTGCCGATTAAGGCTGGACAACAGGGAACTGAGAAAAAGAGGCGGCGGTCTGTTTGGTGCCAATCCATTGACCGGCTCCATTGGGGTTGTCACCATGAACATGCCGAGAATCGGTTACCTGGCAAAAGATGAAGACGATTTCTTTGAGAGGCTGGATACGCTTATCAAGTATTCAGCAGACTCATTGAGTATTAAACGCAAAATTCTTGAAAAATTTACAGAAGGTGATCTTTACCCCTATTCAAAATTTTATTTAAGAAAAATTAAAGAGGGTACGGGTGTCTACTGGCGCAACCATTTTTCAACCATTGGCATCCTGGGCATGAATGAAGCCTGTCTCAACTTTATGGGTGAAAACATTGCCACACAAAACGGTCAGGATTTTGCCGTAAAGGTCATGGACCATATCAGAACCAAAATTGAACAATTGCAGGAAGAAACCGATGAGATCTTCAACCTTGAAGCCACCCCGGCTGAAGGCACCACCTATCGGTTTGCCAGTATGGACAAGGCCAGGTTTGAAGATATTATCTGTGCCAATGAAGAAGAATATAAGCAGGGTAAATCTCCATTTTATACCAATTCCACCCATTTGCCGGTAAACTATACCGATGATATTTTTGAAGCCCTGGAACTTCAGGACAGATTGCAGGTCAAATATACCGGCGGAACTGTCCAGCATCTTTTTTTAGGGGAAGAAGTGACCGACATAGAGGTTGTGAAAAATGTAATAAACAAGGTGTCTAACTCGTTTAGACTGCCGTATTTTACATTGACCCCGACATTCAGTGTCTGTCCGTCCCATGGATATATTTCAGGCGAGCATGAAAGATGCGAGACCTGTGATGCAGAAACTGAAGTCTACTCAAGAGTGGTCGGGTATTTAAGACCTGTCGGACAATGGAATGAGGGAAAGCAGACAGAATTTTGCATGCGTAAAACATTTAACACATTTAAAGTGGCCTGATAAAGAAAACTTAAAAATGAATATCGGTGGCTTTCAAAAGAATTCGCTCATTGACTTTCCTGAAACCATAGCCTGCATCCTTTTTACACAAGGTTGCAATTTCATCTGCCCCTATTGCCATAACCCTGATCTGGTTGCCAGTCCTAAAAAAAGGACTGGCAACCTATATGATGAAAACAAGATCTTTGAATTTCTTGAAAAAAGAAAAGGATTTATTGAAGGCGTTGTGATTACGGGAGGAGAACCCACACTGCAAAAAGATCTGATATTATTTTGCAAGAAAATCAAGGACATGGGATATAAATTAAAGCTGGACAGTAACGGGACACGTCCCCATGTACTGGCAAACCTTTTTGAAGAAAACCTGATTGATTTTATCTCCATGGATATAAAAACCAGCCTTGAAAATTATCATCTTGTGATGCCGGGCAAGTTTGATACCAAAAAAATTTATGAGAGTATTCGCCTTTTGATGGAAAAAGCACCGGCCTATGAATTCAGAACCACCTGCAGTAGACCATTTGTCAGTAAAAAAATCATGAAAGAGATCGGTGAAATGATTAAGGGGGCATCCCATTATATCCTCCAGAAATGCTCGCGGAATGTAGAAGTACTTGATCCGGAATTTTTAAAAGAGGATAATAACTTTTTTTCAGATAAAGAGATGCTCGAACTAAAAGAGATAATAGATAAATATGTTGATACATCTATTGTCCGTTGAAAGGAAGTATACATGGAATATCCCCTTGTAAAAGCCTGTATTAATCTTGATGCCATCCAAAAGAACATTCAAAATCTAAAACAAATGACCGACAAAAATTCCAAATTCATGGCAGTGGTCAAGGCGGATGGTTATGGACATGGTGCGGTAAGAGTTGCCCAAAAGGCCCTTCAAAGTGGTGCGGACTGGCTGGGGGTAGCAAGGCTCAATGAAGCTGTTGAGCTCCGGAATGCCGGGATAAATGCACCAATACTTGTTTTCGGATATATCCATCCGTCACAGGCCGCCATAATAAAAGACCTTGATCTGGTTACGACCGTGTATGGTCTAAACATGGCCAAAGCCTTGTCCAACGAAGCAAAATTGTTGAACAAGCCTGTAAAAGTTCATTTAAAGGTTGATACGGGAATGGGCAGGGTCGGCATGGTCATTAAACCGGCAAAAAAACAAGTGTTAAAAAAAATTCAAGAAATTGTAAAATTGCCGGGAATTGCTCTTAAAGGTATCTATACTCATTTTGCTGCAGCCGACAGCAAGGATAGAACCTATACTGATTTACAAATAGAGTTGTTTGCATCCTTACTGGAAGATTTAAAAAAAAATGGACTCGAACTTTCGACCTGCCATGCTGCAAACAGTGCTGGTATTATTGAGTTTCCCCGGTCTCATTTTGATATGGTGAGAGCCGGTATTTCCATTTATGGACTCTATCCTTCCTGTGAGGTGGATCAGACAAAAATAAAACTGACTCCAGCCATGACGTTAAAATCCATTGTGACAGCTGTCAGAGATGTCCCCAAAGGATTTTATGTCAGTTATGGAATGACCCATGAAACCCAAAGACAGACAAGGCTTGCCTCGGTGCCCATCGGATATGCGGATGGATTTTCAAGACAGTTCTCATCCAATTGCGTTATGCTGGTTAAAGGGCACAGGGCATCCGTTGTCGGGCGGGTCTGCATGGACCAGACCATGATTGATGTGGGAAATATCCCTGATGTAACTCCCGGGTGTGAAGTCGTGTTGATTGGTTCCCAGGGGGATGAAACCCTTGGTGCAGATGAATTGGCAAACAGGGTAAATACAATTAATTATGAGGTTGTATCTGCTTTGACAGCCCGGGTAAAAAAGATTTATTCAGATTCCGGTTCAGATTCAGGGTAAATCATTTTACCGGTCATGGATAAATCATAACCACCGTATTCTTCGGCAGCAGCTTGAATGACCTTACCTTTTAAAAGTGATAAAAAGAGCTGGATACCCTGATCAAAAAAGCGTTCTTTGGTGATGAGCAAATCAAATTTCTCCCAGCAGATAGGAATAAAATCAAGTCCTAAAATACTGGCAACCGGTCTGATGCCGGGACCTGCATCTACTTTATTTGTGAGGATTTGCAAACCAACATCCATGTGTCTGGATAAACTATTTTCATATCCATCTATGGTTTCGCCTTTTATTCCTGATTTTTTTAGTTCTTTATCAAAAAGTTGCCGTGTTCCTGTACCCAGCGGCCGGTTGATGATTCTGATATTCGGGTTTCCAAGGTCTTTGGCCGATTGGATATTTTTTGGATTCCCTTTTTGGACAATAATGCCCTGCTCTCTTAAACAAAAATTTACCACTGCAGGCATCTGGTTCATTTCATCTTTTAAGAAAGGGAAATTATACTCTTCGTTGTCTGCAAGAAGATGGCTTGAGGCAATGTGGCAGAGATTTTGCTTTAAGGCTTTTAATCCACCCATGGAGCCTGCAATGCCGAACATAGCCATCTGTTTTTCGTGCTTGAGGTTAAAAGTTGAAATAATCTTATCCAGCAATAAGTCATTGCTGCCGGCAATGAGGACAAGCCCGTGGTAAGGGGGAAGTTTGGCCAGTTGGGGGTAATTCTGTGTGGCGACTTCTATCCACTGGCGAACAAGGTGTATGGGGAACAACCATTTGCCTGTAACTTTGGAGGCCGGCAGATTTTTTTCCGCAATAAGTGAATAAACCATTTTTTCATTTACGTTTAAAAATTTTGCAACTTCTCTGGTTGACAGCATTTCACTCATAACAGGACCCCCTTTGTCTCAAGATAAATTTTGCAAGGCTTTTTCAACGACTTGTTCTGCTGTCATTGAGCTGCAATCAATTTTTATATCACAATATGTATCATATAAGGGAGATCTTTCTTTGTAAAGATCTTCAATGCTCTTTTCCGGTCTGATGGCAACTCCCCGGGATGTAATATCACAAAGTCTTGTTAAAAGCATAGCCAGATCAATGGAAAGATAGATAATGGTACTGATTTTACAAAGATGTCCCATGGCTTTTTGGCTGTACACAACGCTGCCGCCAGTGGCAATCACAGAGTTTAAACACGCTATGCTGACAATATGATTTTCTTCGATTTGTAAAAACCGGTCAAGACCTTTTTCTAAGATAATCCGGGAAAGTGTTTTTTGTTCTTTTGATTGAATTAAATTATCTGTGTCAAGAAAATCAAACCCGATTTTTTTGGCTAAAAAATTTCCAACCGTACTTTTGCCAACCGCAGGCATTCCTATCAATGTTATATTTTTTTTAATTTTCATCATAATATTTTGCGATATATCGATTTTTTATTCAAGAGAATTATTAATGCTTTCGCCTCTGTGTACTGATGCAATGGCGTTAATCTGATTTTTTTGAACTCCAGTTTCCCTGGCGAATTCCAGCCACCTTTCAACTGCGCCCAAGACTTCATGAATAATTTTTTGCGAGTCAGTGATTCCTGCGACCTCTGCAAGCTGTATCAGGTCATGGGCAGTAAAATTATCCCGTTTACCGTTTAAAGTCATCTGATGCTGGTTTGTCCATAACCCGTCATGATTATATGAGTAAGTAACATCATAGGCCGGAGAAAGTTTCCAACGTCCATCCGATGCCATAAGAAAAGAAATGTTTTTGGTATGATCGTCCTGATTCCGGGCAATAACATTAAAAATAATGCGTCTATGTTGCTGTTCAATGTCAGACATTCCAAGATCTTTCAAAGATCGCATTATTCCAAACACTTGCTCGTACCCATAGGCACCGGCCATATTAAAATCCAGTAATCATATCCCTTTGGTACCAACACCTGTCCGGACCTTATGCGTCCTTGTTTATTCATAGCAATAACTGCTTTAGGCCTTGCTCCCGCCTTACGAGAAATAATTTCATGATCAGCCGACAGCCCGTGGCATTGCATTATGAGGATACGAGTTCTGTCTCCCTGTATGCCAAAAATGACATAGTATGGATGAATCAGAATCAATTCGCTCAACTGGTACTCTTTTTGACACCTAAGTAAAATATCGGTCAATATATCTCTAACAGATTGAAAGAAAAGGAATTAGATAAAAATTCAGTTGTAAAGAATTTCTTTACAACTGCTTCCGATGTTATTTGCCGTGACCGGACAGACTGCTGCCGAAATAGTACTGGACAACCGTAGTCTGAGGTGGATGCTTTTCGCCGGAATTATGATAAAGCTGTTTAATGTGCTCATCTCCCCTCCAATACTTCCTTCAATTTTTCCGATAATTCATTAAACTTATACGGTTTTTGGATAAACCCTTGAGCACCTGC
>NZ_JAIOSW010000303.1 GCF_021107415.1 Desulfobacula sp. | reverse complement strand
AACTTATTTTAAAACCCAAACCATTGATCCTGAAACCATCATTCATCAATTTCAACAAATCAAAAATCGGTTACTACCCCATATTGCAGATGTTTCCGTGATATTGTTTGATGGAATAAATAATAATAAAACTATTTTATTTGAGGGAGCCCAAGGGACCCACCTTGATATTGAACATGGTACCTATCCGTTTGTTACTTCCTCCTCTGTTGTATCTGGAAACGCAGCCAATGGATCTGGTGTCGGCCCTGCAAATCTTAATGAAATCATCGGGATTGTAAAAGCATATACCACCCGGGTCGGTGCCGGCCCATTTCCAACAGAATTATTTGATGACATTGGAGATAAAATCCAGAAAACCGGTGCGGAATTCGGTGCGACTACGGGCAGGAAGAGACGGTGCGGCTGGCTGGACATGGTTGTTCTTAGGAATGCGGTACGATTAAACAGCCTGACGGGTCTTACCATCACCAAACTTGATGTTCTTGATGACCTTGATGAAATTAAAATTTGTACCGGTTATGAAGTAAACGAAACAATCATCAAAAATTTCCCAGCTGAAATCAAAATTTTACAGGAATGCACACCTGTATATGAAACTCATCCGGGCTGGAAACAGGATATTTCAGGCATCACAAAATTTGACGACTTGCCTGAAAATGCAAAAAAATACCTTGCAAGGATAGAAGAACTCTCTAATGTTAAAATTAAGATAGTCTCTGTGGGCCCTGGAAGGGAAGCGACGATAATAAAAGAAAACATTTTCAATTAGACATTTTACTTTTTTTTATGTATAACCCTGCAATCGGGATGTGGCTCAGTCTGGTAGAGCACAGCGTTCGGGACGCTGGGGCCGGAGGTTCGAATCCTCTCATCCCGACCAGCACCAATCAAGGGTTTCCATAATTTTTAAAATTTCATAAACTAAGAGATTAACATCTTTATTTAACCTTGGGAGCAATTATTTTTATGCAATTTCTTGATAAATTTGCTAGTATCATTGACAACCTGAGTGATAAAATCGGTTATCTTATTGGCTGGATTACAACCATAATGGTCCTGATCGTGTTTTATGATACAGTGATGAGATATGCTTTTAATAAAGGGAATGTTGCATTGCAGGAGTTGGAATGGCATCTTTTTTCTGTTGTCTTCCTGATCGGAGCCGCTTATACCCTTAAACAAGGCGGGCATGTTCGAGTGGATATCATCTTTACGAACCTCTCTGAAAAAACCAAGGCATGGATTGACTTTTCAGGTACATTTATTTTTCTTATCCCCTTTTGTGTGATGGTCATTCTATCGACCCAGGGTTTTATTATGAATTCATGGGCTGTCCGGGAAGTCTCACCCGATCCCGGCGGACTTGGTGCAAGGTATATTTTAAAAGCAATGATTCCTCTGGGATTTTCCCTTCTAATTGTGCAGGGACTTTCTGAGGCCGCTAAAAATTTTATGGTTATCACGGGATATAATCGGAAGGTCACACGTAACCTGAAGGTCACACGTAACCTGAAGGTCACACGTAACCTGAAGGTCACACGTAAAAGACGGAGGGACAAATCATAATGGAATTTATCAATGAATTTATGCCCCTGATCATGTTCACTGCTGTCTTTGCGCTATTACTTTTAGGATTTCCGGTTGCCTTTACCATTGGCGGCGTTTCTTTATTTTTCGGCCTTTACGGTTTTGGCCCTGGGTTCTTTGAACTGCTGCCATTAAGAATCTGGGGGACAATGACAAACTTCTCTCTTTTAGCGGTTCCCTTATTTATATATATGGGTGTCATGTTGGAAAAGTCAGGTCTGGCAGAGGAATTGCTTGAGGCCATGGCCCTTGTTTTCGGTAAAATCAGAGGAGGTTTGGCACTCTCTGTTATTTTTGTCGGGGCACTCATGGGTGCTTCAACCGGTATTGTTGGCGCAACTGTTGTTACCATGGGGCTTCTTTCGGTTCCCACCATGCTTCGAAATCACTATAATAAAAGCCTGACCACAGGCATTGTTGCAGCATCCGGGACTTTGGGGCAGATCATTCCGCCCAGTATTGTACTGGTTCTACTAGGTGATATCATGAATGTTCCCATTGGCGATCTTTTTGTCGCTGCTATCATACCGGGATTCATTCTTGTGTCTTTATATATGCTCTATGTATTTATCATTGCCAATATTAAACCGGAATGGGCACCACCCGTTGACCAGAAAATCCTTGACCAGATAACACGGCATGAACTTTTAGCAAAAATTTTTAAAGCACTTATACCACCTTTAATACTAATGATATCGGTATTGGGTTCAATTTTTGCTGGAATTGCATCCCCAACTGAGGCCGCCTCAGTCGGTGCCATCGGCGCAACCCTGTTAACCATCCTCCATGGACGATTCAATTTTCAAATCGTAAAAAATGTTATGGACATGACCACCAGACTCACCTGTATGGTGTTTATTATTCTTGTGGGAGCCAGTACCCTGGGGCTTGTTTTCAGAGGTTTGGGCGGAGATGATCTGGTCCGGGGTTTGATTACCGCCCTTCCCTTTGGGCGAGCGGGAATTCTGTTTATTGTCATGTCTATTATTTTTATTGCCGGTTTTTTTCTGGATTTTATTGAAATCACCTTTATCCATGTACCGGTTTTAGCACCGATCATGATTCACTTGGGTGTAGATCCCTTGTGGCTGGCAGTTCTTATCGCTGTAAACCTTCAAACCTCTTTTTTGACGCCGCCATTTGGATTTTCCCTGTTTTATCTAAAAGGTGTCACCCCATCTGAAATTAAAACAACAGATATTTATAAAGGCATCATTCCCTTTGTTATTATTCAGATTATCGGACTGGGCATTATCTGTCTCTTCCCCGAGTCAGTCACTTGGCTGCCTAAGGTTGTTTTTTAAAAAATCATTCGTACAAAAAAGAGGCGGGAAAATATTTTCGCGCCTCTTTTTATCTTAATCGCTTATCTTAAAGATGTTTTAATTTTTGATAGGGTTCTTCTGCTATTTTATTCCATTCATAAATATTTTTCTGGAATTCAAGAAAAGAATCATAAACTTTCCTGCTCATGGGGTCAGATTCTGCAATTTCTTCCAATACTTCCAGCGACAGTTTTTTGAATTCTTTGAGAACGGATTCAGGGAACTCCATTAGTTGGACTTTATGGACATCTATCAGTTCCCTTAATGCCGCATTATTTTTTGCTTCAAAATTAGATATCATCCATATGTTGGCCTTGTAAGTTGCTGTTTCAACAATGGCTTTAAGATCATCCGGCAGTGCATTCCATGCATCCTTATTAATGATGGTTTCAAGTGCACTTCCGCATTCATGCCATCCGGGATAATAATAATATTTGGCAGCTTTGTAAAAGCCCATTTGCAAATCATGAAAAGGTCCGACCCATTCGGTGGCATCAATAACTCCCCTGTCAAGGTTGGTATAAATCTCACCACCAGCCACAAGAACAGCATTTCCACCTGCTTTTGCTAGAACTTTTCCCCCAAGGCCCGGGATTCTCATTTTCAAGCCTTTCAGGTCAGCCATGGAGTTGATTTTCTTATTAAACCATCCCCCCATCTGTGCACCGGTATTTCCTGCCGGAAATGGTTTCACATTGAATTTTTCATATATTTCCTCCCAGAGTTTCAACCCATCACCTGCATAGAGCCATGCATTTAAATTTTGTGCATTAAACCCAAATGGGACAGCAGCAAAAAATTGTGCGGCTGGCACTTTCCCAGCCCAGTAGTAGGCAACCCCATGGCCCATCTCTGCAGTTCCCTGGCTGACAGCATCAAAAACCCCCAAAGGTGGAACAAGCTCGCCACCGCCATAAACTTTTATTTTCAATCTTCCACCACTCATCTGCTCTATCCACTCGGCAAGTTTATCCGCACCTTCACCTAACATGGGGGAGTGAGGCGGCCAGGTGGTAACCATCTTCCATTCAATGGTTTTTGCTTTGGGCTCTTCTTTTACAGCCTGTTCTTCCTGCTTCTGGCCTTTGCAAGAGCTCAATACACCGGCAAGACCTGCAGTACCGATAGCGGCAGCTCCAATTCCAACATTTTTAATAAATTTTCGTCGGTTGTTGTCTTCCATGCAAAATCTCCTTTTATGATAATTAACTCTAAAATTCTCTCTATTCAGCAATCATGGGCGTTTTGTAACAAACACCAGCATTTTTACTGTCCTTTCGTTAAAATGAAAATTGTTGATTTACTAAATGTCGTTTTATGCCCAAATCAACTATCAAGTCAAGGGATAATCCATGATTTACCTCTGATATTTTATAAGTCCTCTGAAAGACGACATGATTAATCCTGCAAGAATCAGCAACCCACCCAAAAAATGATAGGAAAAAAGGCTCTCATTTAAAAAGAAATAAGCAATAATTGAGGTGAATACCGGCAATAAATACATGAATACCGATGCAATGGATGCCCCTGCTGTTCTGACCCCGTAATTCCAGCAGATATAGGAAAGAATTGAAGGGAATATGCCCAGGTATAAAAAGATCAATATATTGGTAGAATTTAGATCAAATCCTTTAAAAACAACGAGTTCCCATAAATAAAAAGGCAAAATACAAAGAAGGCCAAAACATATCAAAACCGTTAGAAAAGAAACGGGGGAAATATTAATCTGCCGCTTTTTTAACATGACGGAATAAAATGCCCAGGACGCAATGGAAAGAACAATCAGCAAGTCTCCGGGATTAAAGGAGAGTGTGGACAAAAGCTGCCATGATCCTTTGGTTACGATCAGCAGCATCCCTAAAAGAGAAATCGTGACACCCAAAGCCTGTAAAAAATAAGGTTTTTCTCTGTTCATTATCCAGGAAAAGAGGATGGTCATAATTGGCATCGTTGCCGCTACCAAAGAAATATTTATGGCCGTTGTGTATTGAGCTCCAAGATATAAAATTGAATTATAGGCAGCCACACTTGGAACAGATAAAATAAATAAAAAACCCAAATGTTGTTTGATCAACTTACCATCCTTTTTAAGATGGGGAATGGCAAAGGGCAAAATAATAACAAATGCTACCAGCCAGCGGTAAAAAGAAAGGGTCATGGGTTTTATCTGAAATATGACGGCTTTTGCAATGACCGTGTTAATCGCCCAGAAAAAAACAGCCAGAGAAAGGCCTGAATATGCCAGTGCCATCCGAGATATTTTTAACTGTTTTTTCTCCATTATCCTTTACAAAATCATTGAGGTTTGAAAAATATTATGCCCGCCTTTTCATTTAGAATCCCCTGATCAAAAAGGGAATCAAAAAATAATTGCATTGCCTTTATTTTATTATCATCAAGATCACAATGAAGCAGGTCAAAATACTCTTTAATAACAGATTGATCCAGGTTTAATTTATTTCTCCCTGCTTCAACAACCTTGTCAATATTCTGATATCCTTGTTTTTTTGACTCCAATAGCAACTCGCAGATTTCTTTTACGCAGGAGGGATATTTCCCGGCAAAAGAGCGTCTGACCGCCCAGACAGCAAATACAAAAGGAAGCTGTGTCATTTCATACCAGAGCTGTCCCAGGTCAATACAATATTCAAAAACTTGATTCCATGGATGCTTAAGCGCTGTATCTCCGATCACCAATACTGCATCAGCTGATTTGGAAATCAGCTGACAATCGGTTACAGGCCCGACTTCATAGACAGGAAAAATCTTTCTCTGATTAAATATCATCTTGAGAAAAGAAGCGGCAGATGCCGAATCCTGAGAAAACATCACCTTTTTACCTTCAAGATCATCAATGGCATAATTGCTGGCTAAAATAACACTTAATACCCTGCCGTTACAGGATATGGACAGATCCGGAAGCAGTAAAAGCTCCCTGTGATTCATGGCATAAAAGGCTGCTGATATGGGGCTTACTTTTATCTGCCCGGTTTTTATTTTCCGGTTTAAGACAGATGGCACATCCGGCACCATTTTCAGCCAGGCAGGCAAAAGGCCGTGATCAAGGCCGTAAAAGACAGGAGAGGCATTGATATAACTGATTTTACCCATATATATATTTTCGTCATTCATTGGATATTATTCTTTCAAAAAGATCCTTTTTATTCATTACTTTCACTGATCGGTACAAGAACCGTGCTCTTTTACCCTTGGAAAGTGTACCGGTCAACCGTTCAAGCCCCAAGGCCCTGGCACCATTTATAGTGCCCATGGAAAAAATAGTTGCAGGATCAAGTCTTGGGTAATGATTTTGCACAAAACCCATTTCATCAAAAATATTTAATGACTCGCAACTGGCAAGGCTGTCTGTCCCAAGAGCCGGTTGAATACCGGCAGTTATCATCTTCTCAATATCAGGAAGTTTCCCATGAAGATTTTGATTACTTCTGGGGCAGACACAAACCTTTGCTTTTGACCGGGTAAGTATTTCCGTATCCTTGTCATTCAAATTTAAGAGATGAACGACTAGGGTTAAAGGGTCAAGCAGCCCCATATCGTTTATGTATCTTACAGGTGTTTTTGATCCGATATCCCAGGATGACCAGTCTATCCCTCTGGAAGTCAAAAAATTGGCCCACTGCCCTTTTCTTTCATTGATAAACTCGGCCTCATCATCAGACTCTGCCACATGGATGGAAAAAGGCAAACCCTCTGATTTAGACGTCTTTTTTAATGCCTTCAGCAGTTGAGGAGAAGTCGTATGAGGGGCATGGCCTGCAACAGAAAAGGAGACATAATCATTCTTTTGAGCAAAAAATGGTTGAATATCAGATCCCAAAAACTCATGGAAACAGACGCCGTTTAAAGCAGAATCTTCAATAATTGATTTGGTAATTCCAAGGGTTGATATGTCTCCCACATAGAGATTCCCGGATTTTATTAAATCCCGGACAGAATTTTGAGCTTCTTTGATAAGTTTTTCTTCTCCCAGGGCTTCTCTTTTCTCCAATAGCATTTTAACCCAGACTTTAAATCCCTTGTCAAAGGGTAGACTGTCTTTTAAGGCAGACAATTCCAGATGAAGATGAGCATTGACAAGAGGCGGCATTAATACGCCAGGGCCGTGATCAATACTCTTTTCTTTTGGAGTTCCTTTATGAACACCCCGTATAAATCCATTCTCAATCTCAATAAATCCATTCTCAATAATGGTTATAGGATCGACTATTATCCAACCGGCGCGGTGAAGCTGTCTTTTGTTGTTAATTTCAATACAGATAAGATTTTTAAAATCCGAGGTCATAGCAGATGATAATAGCAGTCCCGTTGCCTTGGTTCAAACCCGGCTTTGGTGATCAACCGCGTCAGTTCTTCTTTAGAAAGCATAAAATCAACACCTGCCGAAGCCACAACATTCTCTTCAATCATGGTGCTCCCCATGTCATTTGCACCGAAAAAAAGTGCTGTCTGAGCGATTTTATCTCCCTGGGTCACCCAGGATGCCTGGATATTATCAATATTATCGAAAAACAACCGGCTCATCGCCAGAACCCTTAAATATTCCACACTGGTCTTTTTTTTAACAGCGATCTTTGTATTATCCGGCTGAAAGGTCCAGGGAATAAAAGCTGTAAATCCTCCGGTTTCATCCTGCAAGGCCCTGATTTTATCCATATGCTCAAAGATATGAACCTCTTTTTCAAGATGGCCGAACATCATCGTGGCACTGGACCTCATTTCCTGTAGGTGGGCCTGGCGCATTACTTCAAGCCATTCTTCCGACAGGCACTTATTGGGGGAAACCTTTTGCCGGATATCATCACACAAAATTTCCGCTCCGCCACCCGGAATGGAAGCAAGGCCTGCCTTTTTTAAAATTGATATGGTCTGGGCAATGGATAGAGAAGACTTTTTCGCAATAAAATCTATTTCCGGAGGGGAAAATCCATGAATATGAATATCAAATTTTTTTTTAATATGAGTTAACAGATCAATATAATAATCTATTTCAAGATCCGGATGCATGCCGCCCTGCAGCAGGATTTGTGTACCACCAAGGTCTATAGTCTCCTGAATTTTATCAGACAGCTGTTGCTTTGAAATAACATAGCCTCTGTCCTGATCTTGGTTCCAATCCTGATCTTGGCCACGATCCTTATTGGGGGGCTCAAAAAAGGCGCAAAACCTGCAACCGGACACACAGATATTGGTATAATTAATATTTCTGTCCACAACATAGGTGACAATTTTATCCGGATGATAAAAAAACCGTTTCCGGTTTGCAAGACTTGCAAGAGTCAAAAAATCAGCCTGTTTGAATAAAGTAAGGCCTTCATTGATATCAATTCTTTGATTCTCTTTAACTTTCTCAATAATATGATTTAATCTATTCATTATATCCACACAATCAGTTAATCGGATGATAGAAAGAATCCCGTTCTACCGGTTCAAACCCTGCTTTAGCAATCATATCCTCCATTTGATCTTTTGTAAGACCTATGGCTGATTTGGCCCCGGCCATATGGGTAATCCTCTCTTCTATAATCGTCCCATCCAGATCATCGGCCCCGAAACTTAAGGCCACCTGGGCAAGTTTTTCACCTATCATCACCCAATAGGCTTTGATATGATCAAAATTATCCAGCATAAGACGAGCTGCCGCCACATTTTTTAAATCATCCATGGCTGTTGTTGGCGGGATATGAGAAATTTGAGTATTTTCAGAATGAAATGCCAGAGGAATGAAAGCAGAGAATCCGCCTGTTTCATCCTGCAACTCTCTAAGCGTGATGAGATGATCCACTCTCTCCTCAATGGTTTCAATATGACCGTATAACATGGTAGCATTGGTTTTGATATCTGCCTTATGAACAGCCCTTACAATCTCAAGCCAGCGTTCATGCCCTATTTTTCTGGGGAACAACTCTTCATGGATTCTTGAATTTAATATCTCGGCTCCACCACCCGGCATCATTTCAAGGCCTGCATCCTTAAGCCTTTGAATGGTCTCTTCCAAAGAAAGCCCGGCAAGATTGGACAAATAATCAATTTCCACACTGGTAAAGGCTTTAATGGTGGCATTGGGTCTGACCCTTTTGACTGTCTTTAAAAGATCAATAAAATATTCAAATTTTAAAGCTTCATTGAGTCCCCCGACAATATGCAGCTCATTAACGGGTTCATCAATACGTTCCAAAAGTCTTTTTTCAATCTCTTTAATGGACCAGGTATAAGCGCCTTTTTCTTTACGGTCCCTGGCATACGCGCAAAACCGACACCGATTCTTACATATATTAGTATAATTTAAATGCTGGTTATAAATATAAAACGCTTTATTGCCATGCAAAGACCTTCTGACATGGTTTGCAATCTGCCCCAAACCGATCAAATCATGGGTTTCATAAATACAAATCCCGTCTTCCTTGGAAAGACGGGAACCTTTTAAGACTTTTGAAAAAATACTTTCAAGTCTTTTATCAATAAAAAATATCTCCATTAACGTCTCTTTCTTCTCCTCACTACCCTTCTCTTCTTCTTGGGTGCCGAACCGGCTCCCGCCTGTGCCATCATATTCTGTTTTGGATCAAACAAGTTGTTCTGGGTGTATGAGCAGGATGCCCTGGGGCATTTCAGGCCCTTTTCACCATTGGGTGCCGTGGTTTCCGTTAAAAATGAATTTTTACATAAAGGGCACTCAAAATGATAGGGTTTATCCCAGGAAACAAACCGGCAATCCGATTGGGTACATGAAAAAAACTCTTTTCCCTTTT
>NZ_JAIOSW010000067.1 GCF_021107415.1 Desulfobacula sp. | reverse complement strand
TTACCGACGAAGGGTCGGGAATTGACAGGCGGCACATTGGCAGTTTCAGAAATAAACCTTGAGAGGTTCTGTAATCTTTCAAGGTTTTCACGGTTGATACAATCCCGGTTCATTTTCAGGGCCAGGATAGGGATAATAGCGGTCAGATCCGCATTACCGCATCGCTCACCATAACCATTGATGGTTCCTTGAACCATGGTTGCTCCTGCATGAACTGCAGTGATTGAATTGGCCACAGCCATGGCGCAGTCATCGTGTGTGTGTATGCCGAAGATAAGGTTTGATTTTTCTTTAACCTGAAGGTCAGACCTGAAATGTTCAATTGTGCTTCTGGTAATGGTATCAATTTCACAGGGCATGGATCCGCCATTAGTGTCACAGAGAACCAGACATTTTGTTCCGCCCTCAACAGCCGCTTCAAGGGTTTTTAAAGCATAATCCGGGTTGGCTTTATACCCGTCAAAGAAGTGTTCTGCATCATAGAGGACTTCCCGGTCATGGTTTAAAAGATAAGTAATACTCTCTTTGATCATGGCAAGATTCTCTTTTTTTGTATTCTGCATGATGGATTCGACATGGAGGTCCCAGGATTTTCCAAATAATGTAATGACAGGGGCCTCGCTGTTTAATAGTGCCTGGATGTTGGCATCCTTATCGCAGGTTTTCCCCTTGCGCCGGGTGGCGCCGAAAGCCGCAATTTTGGCATTTTTGAATTCCATATTTTTTGCCATTTCGAAAAAATGCTGGGCACCCGGATTTGATCCGGGCCATCCGCCTTCAATATAATGAATGCCTGCATCATCAAGACGTTTGGCTATTTTCATCTTATCATCAGGGGAAAAGAATATGTTTTCTCCCTGCATGCCATCCCTTAGCGTGGTATCGTATAAAAGTGTTTTTTCCATTTTTGATCCTATCTATCGGTTTTGTCCTGCTTGTCGGTTTTAACCTGTTAATTTTAATTAATGCTTCCCGTTTTCCCTTGCCAGGGCAATAGAGCCTGTGGAGGCTATCTCAATAATCCCCATGGGCTTTAATAAAGAGATAATCGCATCGTGTTTATCATAGTCCCCGGACACTTCTATGGTATAGTGGGATAAGCCCACATCCACAATTTTGCATCTGAAAATATCGACAATCCTTAATATGTCTGCTTTTTTTTCAGGCTTTGCATTTACTTTGATTAGTGCCAACTGCCGCTGAACATATTTTTTATCCGTCAGATCATTTACTGTAATAACATTGATCAGCTTGTGAAGCTGTTTTTTTATCTGTTCAATGATATGGGATTCGCACTTTGTCACCATGGTAATCCTTGACACATCAGGCTCAGCAGTGCTTGCCACGCTCAAGCTGTCAATATTAAAACCCCTTCCTGAAAAAAGGCCTGCAATCCTTGAAAGAACTCCGGGCTCATCATCTACGAGGATAGAAAGTAAGTAGCTGTTTGTTTCCATTATAAATATCCTTTTTCAGATTTACATTAAACCAGAAGCATTTCTGTGATAGCGCTGCCGGCCGGAACCATGGGGTAAACAGACTCTTCCCTGTCCACGGCAAAGTCCATGATAACCGTTCCCTCATAGTTAAGGCCTTCTGACAGAGTGGATTCAACCTCATCAGGCCGGGTGCATCTTAACCCTTTTGCACCATAAGCCTCGGCCAGTTTCACGAAATCAGGGGCATTTTCCATATTAGTAGAAGAATAAACTTTTTCATAAAAGAGTTCCTGCCATTGTCGTACCATGCCCAGATATTGATTGTTCAGGATGATAATTTTAACATCTATCTTTGATTCAATGGCGGTCATCAATTCCTGGATATTCATCTGGATGGACCCGTCTCCGGCTACGTCAACCACCTGCTTGTCAGGGCAGGCGGCCTTGGCTCCAATGGCTGCAGGCAATCCAAACCCCATGACTCCCAGCCCCCCGGAGGTAATAAAATGATTGGGCTCATTGAAATGATAATATTGAGCCGCCCACATCTGGTTCTGACCCACCTCTGTTGTGATAATGGCTTCTCCCTTTGTCAGTTCATAGAGTTTTTCAATGACAAATTGAGGTTTGATCACAATACTGTCCTGTTCGTATTTCAAAGGAGTTGTACTTTTCCATTCCTGGATCTGATCAAGCCATTGTTTGCGGTCATTTTTAACATCATTGGATTTAAAGGCATCTAATTTGAAGCCGTCCGGACTTTTGTTTTTCATCAATTGAATGATCCCTTCAAGGGCAACCTTGCAATCCCCCACGATAGGACACTGAACCTCAATATTTTTATGGATAGAGGTAGGATCAATATCAATCTGAACAATTTTTGCACCGGGTGCAAATTTTTCAATGTTGCCTGTAACTCTGTCATCAAATCGAACACCCGCAGCAATCATGAGATCACAATGACCAATGCTCATATTGGCCCGATAGGTTCCGTGCATGCCCAGCATCCCCAGCCATAAGGGATGAGATCCCGGAAATGCCCCTAGACCCATCAAGGATGCAGTGACCGGGATGTCTGCCATTTTGGCAAGACGGGTGATTTCTTCGGACGCCTGGGCGAGAATAACACCGCTCCCGGCAAAAATAACCGGCCGTCTGGCCATCCAAATTAAATCGACCACTT
>NZ_JAIOSW010000484.1 GCF_021107415.1 Desulfobacula sp. | reverse complement strand
TTATCAAATAAATCCAGTATTTCAGCCTTGGCTGCCCTTTCTGCTTAATGAGATTCACCAAGCCACAGCACGGTTTTTTTCTGTATACAGCGACCCTGTCCGAACCGGCCCATTTTGATACGCTCTCCACTATAACTCACATCACTTCTGGATTGTCGGAACCTGGAATCATTTAAACGGGTCAGGGTATCATATTGATATAATGCATCAACCAGTTTCATGCTGGATTTAACATTAAGGACGATTAAAGGCATATTCAAATTTTCTGTAATGGCATAGGCCAGCATGGTTTTACCGGTTCCCGGCTCTCCTTTGAGAAGCAGCGGCATCTCAAGTTTCATTGAGATGTTTACAATTGATGCAAGTTCCTGGTCCAGGACATATTTTTTTGCTCCCTGAAATTTATTATTCGATTCCTGATACATACAGCGTCTCCATATATAATTAGATTAAGTTTTTAAAATAAAATTAAGCCTTAATAATAATCACGCAATAGCGTTCCACAAGCTTTTTCTTGAAAAAGGGCCTGATAAAAATATATGACAAAAATGTAACTCTAAAGCTTTTCGCAACAATTCTAAAAGATTGACACCTTAATAACTTAGTGATATTATTCTTAACTTAATTTAACAACAGCATGATGCAAAGAGGAGTGTGCTATGATTGGTGGGTTAGGAATGCCGGAACTGATAATCATTCTTGTAATTATCCTTATAATATTCGGTGCGGGTAAACTTCCTGAAATCGGTGCCGGCCTGGGTAAAGGAATTAAAAACTTCAAAAAAGGAGCCACAGACGCTAAGGTTGAAGATAAAAAAGACGAGCCGGAAAAAATTGAAAAAGACTGAAAAAAAAACTATTATATCATTCATGGCAGCCGCATTTGGATAAAAGTTCGGCTGCAGAAACCCTTCCTTATTATTTTCCCTTTATAATTTTTCAATTCATACTTTTCTCAATTTTGATTCTTATTCATTAAATTACAGAAATGAAATTTATTTTATATTATTTACAACATTTTTGTGATAAACTATTTGTATTCGGTATTTTTTTACTTATATTTTTAACACCGATTAATGAATGCCGGGCCGGACCTACTCTGGCACGTCCATTGCTTATATATAGACAGCTATGAATAAAACTAACACAGACATATTAATCAAAAAAAGAGAAATACTGATAGAACAATTTCTTTGTGGGGATGAATCTGAATTTCTTGAAAAACATACATCTGTTATAGATGAGTACTTATTTTCAATGTTTGAAAAAAGTAGTGCCGCAAGGGAGATGACAATTGCCGGAACCCCCTTTGCTGTCATTGCCCTGGGAGGATATGGCAGAAAAGAGCAGTGCATTCATTCTGATATCGATCTATTAATCCTGTTTGAAAAAAATGTCCCTCCTGAAGTTGAAACCTTTATACAAGAGCTGCTTTACCCCCTGTGGGATGCCCGGTTTGAAGTTGGATACGCGGTGAGAGATACCAGCGAGTGTCTTGAGATGGCCTTTGAACGGTTTGATATTTTAACCACCATGCTGGATGCCAGATTTATTTGTGGAGCCTCATTGATTTACACCTCTTTTATGGAAAAATTCAGATCAGATTTGTCTGCCAGACACCTGAAAGATACCCTGAACTATTTATTTGAGCATGGTGAAAAAAGGCATTTTGACTTTG
This sequence comes from Desulfobacula sp., assembly GCF_021107415.1. The sequence goes on along the minus strand of NZ_JAIOSW010000484.1, from coordinate 6,742 downwards.
GGGACTCTACTTATCTTATTGCTCCGGATTTAAAGTCAGGATTCGGGGGCCTTCGGGATTACCATACTCTTTTGTGGTATGCAAAGATAAAATCCAACATCAAGACAAGAAGAGATCTGGAATACTATGGGTTTCTATCACACTTTGAATATTTCACTCTGGAAGAATCTTTAAATGATATTTGGAAAATTCGAAATTTTCTGCATTTTATCACAAAAAGAAAATGTGACACCCTTCATTTTGAATATCAGACTGAATTAGCAGGTCTTTTAGGATATCAATCAAAAAATAGACACCCGGATGTTGAACATTTTCTGGGTGATCTTCACACCCGGATGGATTTTTTAAAACAAATCAACCAGATCACTTTTGAAGATATTATAGCCAACCGCCGCACCAAAAAAGGAATGGCGCAAACCTGCCCCACAAAAACAGACGGGCTGGTGATAAAAAAAGGAAGACTTAATTTTGCCAACACCGTGGCCATCATGCAAAAACCCGATCTTTTATTAAAAATTTTTCTTGAGAGCGGACTTGAAAAAATTCCTTTATCCATTGAAGCCAGAAGAATTGTCAGTGAATTCCTGCATCTTGTGGATGATGAAATCAAAAAAGATGAGGCCTGCATTAAAATATTTAAAAAAATCCTTTCCCTGTCTTACTGGGAATTCAATGTTCTAAATGTCATGCTGGCAACTGGAATCCTGGGAAAATTTATCCCGGAATTTTCTGCCCTTGTGAACAAAATTCAGTATAACCATTATCATCTGTTTCCCGTGGACAAACACTCCATTCGATGCGTCCAGATCATCAACAGTTTTAAAGAACCCGGCGAATCGCCCGCGGACACTCTTTATCATAGTGTATTCAAACAGATTAGAAATAAAAATACTCTGCTTTTTTGCGCTCTGCTCCATGATATCGGCAAATCAGACCCTGCAAAAGAACACTCAAAGACAGGTGCAAAAATAGCAAAACCTATTTTAAAACGATTTGGATTTGATTCAACACAAATCAAAGATGCCGTCTTTTTAATTGAAAACCACCTCATTCTTGTAAAAACAGCAACCCGAAGAGATATCTGCGATGAAGAAACCGCTGTATACATGGCCAATAAAATTGGTAAAATCAGATTATTAAGAATGCTCTACCTGCTGACTGTTGCAGATTCCAAGGCAACCGGGCCCAAGTCCTGGAATGATTGGACCCAAAACCTTTTAAAAGATCTATTTTTAAAAACAATGGGCATTCTCAAAAAAGGAGAACTGGCATCAAAAAAAACCCGGAGGCTCATCCATAAAAAGAAAAATGATGTTCTGAAACTGTTAAAAGAAAAGTGGCACGAGAATGAAATTAACAAACAGCTTGAATCCATGTCCCAGAGATACCTGGCCTATGTTCCCGTACAAAGTATTGTTGACCATATCAACCTTTACAGAAATCTTGGGACCAGGGACTTTATCTGGCAAATCTCAAAAGAAAGCGACTCAGACATACGCACCGTATCCCTTTGCGGGAAAGACAAACCCGGTCTTTATTCAAAAATTTCAGGTGTTTTCTTTCTGAACGGCCTGGATATTGTTGCTTCCCAGGCCTATTCTCTTGGAGAAGAACATGTGCTGGATATTTTCAAGGTCAACCCGCCCAAAGACACAATCTTTGAAGAAGAAAAATGGGAAAAAGCAGAAAACGATTTGATTCATGCCATTAGCAACGATGATTTTCTAAATAATGCCCTGGATAAAATACCCCGAATGATACGGGTATCCTCGGGTAAAATCCCTGAGCCCAATACCATCCGGATCGACAATGAAACATCCAGCTTTTTTACCATCATTGAAGTATTTACCTATGATTTTCCAGGGCTTTTATTTTCCATTACCAATGCATTGTACAGGAATCATACAAATGTCAAAGTGGCTATGGTGGCCACAAAGGTGGACCAGGTAGTGGATGTTTTTTATGTCAGAAGCCTTGAAAACGATGCAAAAATTGAAACTGAACAAAAATTAGCACAAATAAAAAATGTAATTTTAAGAAGTCTTCCACAAATAACTGCAAAGGAGGTTAATAATGAAAAAAATTGAAGCCATCATAAAACCGTTTAAACTGGATGATGTAAAAGAAGCCTTAAGTGAACTCGGGGTCTATGGAATGACGGTGACCGAAGTTAACGGGTATGGCCGGCAAAAGGGACATAAGGAAATATACAGAGGCGCAGAATATGTTGTGGACTTTGTACCCAAAATCAAAGTTGAAATTGTTGTCAGTGATGAAAGAGCAGACGAAACAATTGATACTGTCAGAAATGCTGCCAACAGCGGTAAAATTGGTGATGGAAAAATTTTTGTGTCACATGTTGAACAGGTCATCCGGGTAAGAACCGGTGAAACAGGAATAGAAGCACTTTAATATAGTACTACACTTAAATAAGAAAGGAATTATAATGACACCCAAAGACGTAATTGCAATGGCAAAAGAGAATGATATAAAAGTTGTTGACCTCCGATACATGGACTTTATCGGTACATGGCAGCATTTTTCAGTTCCTATTGGTGAATTTACAGAGTCTGCATTTGAAGACGGATTTGGATTTGACGGATCAAGCATGAGGGCATGGCAGAATATTGATAACTCTGATATGATTGTTATCCCTGAACCCGGAACGGCTAAAATAGATCCGTTTTTCAAGGTCCCAACCCTTGCCGTCATCGGTAATATTCATGACCCCATCACCCTGGAAGCTTACAGCCGTGACCCAAGAGGTATTGCTAAAAAAGTTGAACAATACATAAAAAGCACAGGCCTCGGTGATACTATCTTTGTCGGTCCTGAACCTGAATTTTTTATTTTCAGTAACATCCGGTATGCGTCTGAGCCCCATGCATCTTTTTATGAAATTGATTCTCACGAAGCACATTGGAACACCGGCAGTGACGAAATGCCCAACCTTGGATATAAAATCCGCGCCAAACACGGGTATTTCCCACTTCCTCCTTCTGACAAATACCAGGACATGAGAACTGAGATGATGCTGACGTTAGAAAACCTGGGGATTACCATGGAATGCCAGCATCATGAAGTCGCCTCTGCCGGTCAATCTGAAATCGATCTTCGATTTGATTCCCTGTTAAACATGGGCGACAGCCTTGCATGGTTTAAATATGTCCTTAAAAATGTTGCTGCTAAATATGATCATACCGTAACATTCATGCCCAAACCATTGTATGGTGATAATGGAACCGGCATGCACACTCATATGAGTTTCTGGAAAGATGGAACCCCATTATTTGCCGGTAACAAATATGCCGGCATGTCAGATATGGCTCTTTTTTCCATCGGCGGAATCATGAAACATTGCAAAGCCCTTTGTGCCATCACAAATCCCACTACCAACTCCTATAAAAGACTGGTTCCCGGCTTTGAAGCACCCATTAACCTTGCCTATTCAAGCAGGAACAGAAGTGCTGCCATCCGCCTGCCCATGTATTCAGGTTCCCCCAAAGCCAAACGGATTGAATTTCGGACCCCTGATCCCTCATGCAATGGTTATATGGCTTTTTCCGCCATTGCAATGGCCATGATAGACGGAATCCAGAACAAAATTGATCCCGGCGATCCAATGGATAAAAACATTTATGATCTTCCACCGGAAGAACTTGCTGAAATGGAATCCGCACCCGGTTCCCTGGAAGAAGCCCTGAATGCTCTGAAAGAAGATCACGACTTCCTGCTGAAAGGCGATGTATTTACCAAAGATGTAATTGAATACTGGATTGACTATAAGATGGAGAACGAAGTTAAAGAGGTTATCAGTCGTCCCCATCCCCATGAATTCTATCTCTATTATGACATATAAGTCTTTATAAAAGATTTAAACCAGACAAACACCCGGTCCGTCAGTTGACTGGGTGTTTGCGTATGGGAAACCCTCAAATCTGCCCTGGCATATTTTTTTAATGCAATCTAAAAAAAAATAGGCTATAAGAAGAAAAATTGTAATCCTATGATTATTTTTGCAATTTTACTATATTCGGCATATGGTTAAAAAAACAAAAAGGGGGCAGACAAAAAAAATATGAAAATGACGATGCCATCATTACACACAAAACTGATCCTCTTTTTTATTTTCATCTCCTTTTTAATCCTGTCCTCCCCTTTGTCTGGGCAGGAAATAAAGAAAGGCAATGAGTTTGACAAATTAATCCAGCAGCTTATCCAAGACGGATTTGAAAAAGAAAAGATAGAGCTTTTGTTTTCCAACGAAAATGTATTTTTTAATCCCACCGGTGTCTCCCGTTTTTTTATTCATACTGAGTCAAGCCTTAACTACGATCAGTTTACTTCAAAAAAATCCATTAACAATGCATTAAAGTATTTAGACGAGTATAAAGATATACTGGACCGGGCGCAAAAGATATATGGCGTTGATAAAACAATCATCACGGCTATTTTGCTTGTTGAAACACGGCTTGGAACATATCTTGGAAAACGAACCGTTATTAACACCCTTTCCACCATGGCTGCTTTAACAGATGAAACATTGAGAGAAAGGATCTGGAACTCCATCCCTGATAAGAAAAAACCAAAAAAAAAGACCTTTATAAAAAAAGTTGAGAAACGATCAAAATGGGGATATGAAGAACTCAAAGCACTCATCAAATATACAAAACAAGAGGGGATGGCCCCTGAAGGCATCAAAGGCTCATATGCCGGAGCCATGGGGATTTCCCAATTTATGCCCTCCAATGCTCTCAGGCTTGCCAAAGATGGAAACAATGATGGCAAAATTGATCTTTTTACCCATGCCGACGCCATTTTCAGCGTGGCCAACTACCTGAAACATCACGGCTGGAAACCGGGAATTGCAAGACAAAAACAGCATGAGGTCTTATTCAGATACAATCACAGCAACTATTATGTGGACACACTTTTAAAGATTTCAGACAAGTTAAAAGGATAAATAATCCATTTATGGACCAGACCATTTTATATATCCTGCTTATTTGTGCCATATCTTTCGGCCTGACCATGCTGGCCTTAATCGATATTATCCTAAAGGATTTCGGGTCAATAAAAATAAAATTCATCTGGCATTTTATTGCCATCATTCCCCTCATCGGCTGGCTGATATATCTTATCTTCGGCTTCAAAAAAGGGCAGAGAAAGACGCCCGCATAAGGCATCAATTTTATTTGACAACATACCAGCTTTGATATAAGTATAGATACTTTTTATGGTCCCATCGTCTAGCGGTTAGGACGCTGGCCTCTCACGCCGGAAACCGGGGTTCGATTCCCCGTGGGATCACCACTTAGAGCATCAAGGGTTTTAGCAAATTGCTGAACCCTTTTTTATTTTGTGAAAATGCAATCCCCCACCGTATCCCCCACCTTCGTGATGGTTTTTAGCTCTTAACTACAATCCAAAGATAAATCTATCATGGAAGCATTCTTTTTACTTCAAGAACTCAAACGCCGTAGGGCTTTATATTGAGGCGGAGTCTACTCCAGAGCTGGTATGACACAAAGATGCTAAGATGCAAATACTGTAACGCTTTTTGAAGTTCCTTATTTTTATAAAAGTAATAATTTCATGTATAAAATCAGTGCATTAAAGAATATTGTCTACGATGGAATAGTTGCAAAATACTGTAACGTTCAAGAAAAATCTTATTTTTTGAAGAAAATATACAATTGTAGAAAAGATTTCCGTTTATTAATTGCATTGTAAAAACGGTAGCTTATGGAAGAACAAGGAATTATAAAAACAAAAGATGTCCCCAATTGGGGACAAACGGTAAATTCAATAATTTTCATTTTTAGTACCAAAATTTCTACCACAGTTATTCCATTACCGCAACCGTTACATGAAAATAAAATAGCGTGCTGCAGGGTAAGCGGGGTATTGAATGACTTTTTAAATGGCGGGGTATAGCGGCGGGATACCATCCTCAACCGTTACAGTATTTCGCCATTGATTTGGGGGTAAGGCGTTACACTTTTTGCATCTTAGCACAAAGAATAAGCATTAAAAAGTTCCGCCAGTTCCACTTTTGAATCCTTACTCTTTGTATGCCATTCCAGCTCCTCCGTGTGTCCTTGTCCCGCTGCTTGATACCTCCGGCGGTCTTCCCGGAGGATATATTGTCGGCAGGAGCCTTTTACCATGTCAAAATAAAAGATTTACATAATATGTGTTATCCGACATTGCAGATCTTCTAAACCCCTTCTATGGCAGGGGCAAGAATCTCTAAGCAATGTAACCGATAACAGATATTATGTACTCGCCCTGTGGGAACTTTTTTTGCCATAATATTGCGGTCGGAGCCGCTTTCATATGTGTATGCCAATTTGTCAGGGATCGGCCTGAATGGGGCTTTAAGGAGTGCTCTCTGACAAAATTGTCATACCCCAAAACCACACAGCTGCTCTCAAGAATCCATAAGAGATTCATGGGGTCAGCTGCGTATTGTTGCGGGACGGAGCCCACTTTTTATAAGGAATATGAACCAATTAAAAATCCAGATTAACTAGATTGACAGAACTCTTTCAGAGGAAGATGAAGTGCAAATCAGTGGAAAAATGGTTTTTGAAACATGTTTCTTAGGTGAATCTCTATCTCCAATAAATGTTATTTTGGTGTATTCAATCACAATAAATTATATTTTCACTAAAGTTGAAAATTATTTTATTTTCTTGCACCTCATTCCTTTTTTTTTATTTTCCACTGAAAAGTATTT
>NZ_JAIOSW010000195.1 GCF_021107415.1 Desulfobacula sp. | reverse complement strand
TAACGTAGCTGTCATCATCATAGTCAACAAATGCATGATCTTTCACCTGCGAGTAGATAAAAAATGTTACTAAAACAAGAAAGAAACAAATCAGAATGTCAATGCGCTTTTTATACAAACTTTTATTATGAGTATTATAAGCAGTCATAGCCTAATCTTTTTAAATAAGATTTATATAGAGCCAATTTCAAAATGTCCCCTTTCGAAGTCTGCGCTTATCTGCCCAATCTCTGCATCAGGCTCAAATTTTAATCCTCTAAATACTCAATGTATTCCTCCGGTTAATCCGCATCAGGCGGATCACCCACCTTGACCTTGGACAAAATTGAACATTTTGAAACTGGCTCTATACGATAATGTATTACCGACTTTTTGTCAGGATTGTTTCATCTTTTTTTCACTGAACAAATAGGGATTTCTTCAGATTGGAAGTTCTGATATTTCTTTCGCTCTTTCCATTATTTTTTTTGATATCATCTCGGTTATTAATTCGCTTGAAACAGGTAGTAATAAATTGTCATGCGAAATTCTAATTAATTGATCTTTTACAGCTATTATACTAAATGAAGCAAGCAATCTCTCCGTGTATCGCTCGGCATCTTGAAAAAATCCTGCCTTTATACTGTTTTCAATCAGGCAGAAAAGCGGCATAATACTCTCATGAGGAATATTATTAGCACGTCTTAAAAACCAGTCCGCCCTGCTATATTCTTCAGATAAACTTAAGGCAGCTCCCATATACATCAAGGTAGTCTTGAAATTCGGAGCAAGTCTTAACGATTTTTGAAAATATTTAATTGCCTCATCAGATTTCTTTTGTTTTAAGAGTATAAATCCTTTTATATTGAGATATCCTTCATGATTCTCTGTAATTGAAACTAATTTATCAGCATGTTCCGACGCGTCATTCCATCTTCCACGGGTTATCAGTATTTTTATTAAGTCAAATCGGCCTTTTGTATAATTTGGGTCAATATCCAGAGCCCTTATAAGCAAATCAACAGCCTTTTGGGAATTGCCTTTTTGAAAATATATCCCTGCCATGTTATTTAGGATAGCTGGATATATATTCTTTCTCGATTTTCGGTGCGACAGGGATTTTTCATATAGTTTTAGTGCCAGGTCATGTCTGATATTCCCTAAATCACCTTTTTGAGACATTTCCAACGCCAGTACCGTCAGCGGTCTTGCGCTGCCCGGCGCCTTTCGCATTGCATCCTCCCACAGAGTTAATTCTGTTGCCCATGCCATGTTTCTAATATATGTGCCGATGCCAAGACCTGTCAGCAAAAGTGTAACAAAAAAAACGATAATAATATATATTGAAATCCTATTCTCCCGGTAATAATCAATAAGCCATTTTATGCCCGCTGAAACCGGAAGAAATAAAAATAATGACGGCAGGTAGTTGCGATGTTCAAAAATAAGTTCAAGGGGGATTATGGTCGATTCAATAACATGGTTCAAAAAGAAAAAAAGAATTGCAAAGGCAATGAGCGGCCTTTTTTTTATAAGACAAAATCCTGTTCCTATAAGCATAAAAACACTTAAAATAGCAGGCAGGGTAGTCCAAGGTTTAATTAAAGAAGTCGACAATAAGACATCATGCTCAATAGATAAACGATTCGGCACAGAATAAAATATTTGGCTGAGGTAATGAATGACAATCCTGGGTTCGGTCATTAAACGTTCAGCAAAAGTAAAATGACGATTTGCATATTCTTTCAGAAAAAAAAGCGAGTCTCCTTTCATAAAAAAGAAAATGCCCATTATTAAAACAAGCGATATAGTTCCTGCTGCAATTCCAATAAACCTTCTCCTTGTTTTTTGAGAACCCAGATTCTGGAAAAAAACAATTTCAATTAGAATAAGCGACAGAGGCAACATGGCAGCATTTTCCTTTGATCCCATGGCAAAGATAAAACTGAAAACACAGCCGATAATGAAATATATTCTGTTTTTTAAAGAATCTATAACTCTTGCTTTAATATAAAAATAAATACCAAGGATATAAAACATTGTAGCCAGGATAGCCATCCTTTGTACAATGTAAGTAACTGCCTGCGTTTGAACCGGATTTATTGCCCACATGACGGCAGTTAAAAGCGCTACAAAATGCTCGCTACCATCAAACTTGCCTTTAAGGTTGGGTGATTTAAAAAGATTGAAAATAGTTAGATAAAGAAAATATGCGGTCAGAATATGGATGACTATATTGACAATATGGTAACCTGTTACATCATCCTTGCCATAATACCAGTTAAGGGCAAATGTCAGGCATGCAACAGGGCGATACATCTTATCACCGATGTTCCAAGGGTTCTTAGGGTTTGTAAAAAGGGTTTGAAATAAAGAATTCGGGTGCAGGTTGTTTAGATGAAGATAGTAATTGTTTACTATATTCGGTTTGTCATCAAAATGCCAGGAAGCGTGAAAAGTGTTTGAATAGATGAGTATAATCAAAAAAAACAACAGAATAAAAGCAATCCAGGTGCTTCTGGTTGAAGGTGAACCACATTTGCTCAAAGGTTACGCCTCATCGCTGGGAAAGCAAAGTATTAGAGAAAAGGTGATGTTAAAACTTTATTATATAGAAAAAGGGGGGAAGGTCTCCCCCCTTTCCTCAGCCTTTTTTTAAACAAACGGTACTCTGAATCTTTTAGGGCGCAATGAGTTTTACGTATATACCACCACCTGAAACATTATTCCAGTAGCCTTGAGGGCTAGTCCCAATAACCATTCCTTGCTGGTAGTCTGTCGGGCATCTAAGACTGCCATCTGTAACTGTAATTGTAATATTGAGATTCGGATTTGCTCCGAGAACAGTCGCAGCATTTGTCCCGGTAGGTGTATAACCTGCACCATCATTTAGTTGAGCTAAAGTAGGCGTATTAAAACGTGAAGGATTTGCAAAATAATCTGCAATGGCTGATGCAATACCATTGGCATCTGATTCTGCTTGGCCGCAGAAAGCCTTGTTCCTGTAAGCAATAAAGTTAGGGATGGCGATGGCTGCCAGGATACCGATGATTGCGATAACAATCATCAGCTCGATTAGTGTAAAACCTTTTGAATTGTTTCCTCTTAGTTTTTGTAACATTTTTTACCCTCCTTGATATTAATAATTTATTTATGTTTACTTTATTTTATTTTATTTTACGATTTTTTTTAAGTCAGCTTAAAAGTGCATTCTCCTTTTATGCTTTTATTTTGTCTTTCCACCCCCTTTTTAATGTATGTTGATCATAAAGTCCATTTTTTCTTTTTGCTTTGAACCTAACAATTGCAAGGAACATGCCATTTCTTTTGTTCAGGTATTAATATTTACAACATGCTGTTTTCCCATAAAATTACATTAAACCTAAAAAATGTTTCAGATTTACAGTCGATATAAATGATATTATTTTACAAATATTGTTAATTTGTTGACAAAAATTGTCACTTTTCTTTAGCCACAGACCAGGCTTCGCACGAGGCTTCGACCCGGCAAGCTCCACGCAGACTGACACAGACTGTTATTTCTGCCGACTCGGCAGAAATAATGGTGCAGGCCTGTACAAATTTTCAAACAACTAAATTATTACTCACTTTTCTATCCCCAGTTTTTCAAGGCGATACCGCATAGACCTTGTGCTTATATCG
>NZ_JAIOSW010000028.1 GCF_021107415.1 Desulfobacula sp. | reverse complement strand
TTTTATGATTATACATTACCACATCCTGATAAGAAAGAGATATCACTCAAGGATCTGCCAAAAAACAAAAAAAGCTACATCTCCAATAAACTTTATAAAAACTACCTGGAATCCATTTTTGAAACTGTTAAATCCGGTCTATGCACCAAAGAACAGATTGAACACATTGTAAAAGAATACATGGACTGCGATAAAAGTCCATTTGATCTGGCAAAAGAAATCAGGTATCAAAAATTCTAAAATTATTCTTAATATTGCCGATTGAATTGTAACCTAATCTTCAATAATTTGTTACATAAGAATTAATCACATTTTTCGTTTGAATCAAAGCAATGAGTAATAAGGTTCTGATCACAGGTGTAAACGTTATTTCTTCGCTGGGTCTTGACTTGCAGACCAACTGGGAAAATCTGCTCAATGGACAAAGCGGGGTAAAGAAAATTACCTTATTCGATCCATCCGATCTTCAAACGCAAATTGCTGCACAGGTACCTGATGGTTTTGAACAATATTCCACAGAAAGGATAAAGAAAAGGCTTGCCCGGCAAATGACCAGGGTAACCCGGATATGTTATGTGTGTACCAAAGATGCTGTTGAACAAAGTAATCTCAATTTTGAAGATCTTGATAAAACAAGATGTGCTGTTATACTTGGCGTTGTGAATACAGGTAACTCCAGCGTAGAGAAAGGAACCGATCTGAAAAATGTGATCCTCAAAAATATGAACAATGCCATGTCGGCATGGATCTCACTTGAGTACGGATTAAAAGGCCCGAACTATACGGTAGCTACAGCTTGTTCCTCTTCCGGATATGCCATGGGACTGGGATACGACCTGATCAAAAGCGGACAGGCAGATGTGGTGATCACCGGTGGAGCCGATTCCATCATCAATCCTGAAGAGATTGCCGGATTTAATGAATTGTATGCACTATCTGTCGAAAATGATCCACCTGAAAAAGCCAGCAGGCCATTTTCCAAAAACCGTGATGGATTTGTAATTGGTGAAGGAGCAGGCATCATCATCCTTGAATCGGAAAAATCTGCCATAGCCCGAAATGCCAAAATCTATGCTGAGTTGGCCGGATACGGAATGTCCAGCGAAGGATATAACATCATGGCTCCGGAGAAAGACGGTGAGGGCATGGCATATACCATGGAACTTGCCCTGAAAAATACCGGCATAACTAAAAATGAGGTTCACTATATCAATGCTCACGGCACCTCCACCACGCTGAATGACAAGTATGAAACCCTGGCCATTAAAAAGGTGTTTGGAGATCAGGCATACAAAATACCCGTCTCATCCAGCAAATCTATGATTGGGCATACGGTGGGCGCTGCAGGAGGTATTGAAGGAGCCTTTACAGTTTTGAGTGTTTTAAACAACAAGATCCCTCCTACCATCAACCTTGATAAAAAAGATCCTGAGCTTGACCTCGATTACGTTCCAAATGTTTACAGGAAAAAAGAAATTTCAATCGCTCTTTCCAACTCTTTTGCTTTTGGCGGGCATAATGTAACACTCGTTTTCCGGAAATACTAGGTTCTGCATTCTGGGTTGAAAGTATCTTTTTACTTTTATCTTGATTTCATTCAAACCTTTGCAAAACCTAATAATAGCAAATCGTCATTCTGGGCTTGGCTCAGAATCTATGTAATAAAACTACAGATTCTGAAGTGAATTCAGAATGACGTTGTCGAAAGTGTATTGCAAAGGATTTATATAAATTTATTACTGTTTCCGTGAATACAGCCACACAGTTATAACAAAGCTAATTACAAAAAAGAGAATAAGTAACAGCAGGTTCATCCAAATAGATCCAAGGCCGGCATTCCTCACAAAAATATCTAAGTAAACATCAGTGCCCCACCGGATGGGTGAAAACATACTGATTGATTTTAAACCTCCTGGCATCATATATACCGGCATAAACAATCCGCCCAATGCTGATAAAATAATAACCAGTATGGAGCCGACCATGGCTGCCTGGTTGTGGGTGCCTGCAAGAGAACCTACAATCAACCCGAAACCGACAGCAGCCAGCCCACTGGCTAAAGTGGCCAACAATATCATACCGAATTGAGAACCGATTTCCAGAGCAGGTAATCCAAATACCAATGGAAAAACAAACATACCGATCAAAAGCATCAAAAAGAACTGGAGGAAACAAACCACAACATAGGCTATTATTTTTCCCCACAGGATATTGAAGTATAAAACAGGCAATGTCTTCAACCTGGTAAATGTACCCTGTTCTTTTTCGGTGATGATACTCCCGGCCAAAGGGATAACAATAAAAAACATGGCAAACAAGGCAAATCCCGGAACATTGTTCTGTGTCATGCTGGGCTGCAAAGTTTCTTCTTCAAGATTGGCATAGCTCTTTAAAACCGGTGCCAGGTTACTGATGTTTTGAGACAGGTCAATTTCAAAAGATTGTTGTAAGATAGTTGACAGATCAACATTCATCGAATCGGGTTTATCAAGGGAAATGTAATCCGGGGCATAATCACCCAGGTTCTCTTTCAACTTACTATTCATCTCCTGCTCGGTCCTTTGTATAAAGTAGTTGATCTCTTTTTTAAGGGCAACGTCAGCCTTATTATCAATCAATTCAGGCAATTCATCAAAAAAAC
>NZ_JAIOSW010000397.1 GCF_021107415.1 Desulfobacula sp. | reverse complement strand
TACTTCAGGCTGGTGACTACTTCCTATGTACTTCCTGGAAATAAAAAAAGTTCCAGCAAAATGCTGAAACCTTTGATATTAGTGGCGTCCCCAAGGGGATTCGAACCCCTGTCGCCGGCGTGAAAGGCCGGTGTCCTGGACCGGGCTAGACGATGGGGACACAATGTTCTTTTTTTATGGTGGGCCGTGCTGGGCTCGAACCAGCGACTCTCTGCTTAAAAGGCAGATACTCTACCGACTGAGTTAACGGCCCTGGGCCAATCAAAAAAACAGGCAATATTTATATGATTTGAAAAATTTTGTCAATAGTTTTTTAAACTTATAGCATTTTTGTAAAATCAGGCACTCTCATGAAAATCATTTAATTCCAATTTTTCTTTTATAGTTTCAAATGACACGAAATGCCCGTTCCGTGCGGAAGGCGTCAAAAAAGACTTTAATTTACGTTCCAGCATTCTTGGATGAAGTTCATCATAAATGGCAAGAACTCCTTCGGTAATTATCTTTTGAAGGAATAATTCTTTTATAGTTCTCTCCCTAATAGTGGCAGCAAAGGGCAGAAAAATAAAGTTGGCAAGAATGATTCCATAGAGTGTTGATGTCAGTGCTATGGGCACTGTTGCCATGATCACATCAGAATCACCGGCTCCCGCCAGCATCCCTATTAACCCCACAACACTTCCCACAAGGCCAAAGGAGGGGGCAACATCTGCCATGGTCTGTAAAACTCTTCCGGTTTCATCCCTTCTCATCCTGAAAAAATACATTTCAGCAGACAAAGAATCTTTGATCTGCTCTTTGGAGCATCCGTCCACCAGCAACCCAATGGCCTGTTTTAAAAATATAATGGATGTTTCATCCTCATCATTCTGGAGTGCCAACAGTCCTTTCACTCTTCTTTTTACGGAAAGATCAACTATAATCTTTACAATCTCATTGGGATTTCTTGTTTCTTTACCATAGGCTGTCTTTAACACCTTAAAAAGGATTTCAATTCGCGTCATATTATAACTTAAAAAAGTAGCCCCTAAAGTGCCTCCAATGATAATCAGAAAGCCTGACAGGTTGATATAAAGCCCGGTATTACCATGGATGAAAAAACCGGATAAAAACAAAATCACACAAATCACCAATCCGATGATGTTTTTCCTGGCCTGTTTCAAAAATGAGATTTGTTCAGGTGTCAGCATATTGTCTCCTTATCTGGATGAATCAGTATTAATTGTCAGATTGTATATATGGTTTTTGTTTAACCAGAATGATCTCCACACGTCTGTTTAAAGCGCGATTATAAGCAGTATCATTGGATCTGACAGGTTGATAAAACGAATGGGCACTGACAAACACTCTTTTTTCATCTACCTTTGTAACTTCTGTCAGATACCGTGCCACCATGACTGCTCTTTTTGAAGAAAGCTCCCAGTTGGTCGGATATTGCTCAGATCGTGTTGGTGCATCATCTGTATGGCCGACAACGTTAATTGCAAAATCATTCTCGCTTAACACCCTTGCAATCTGGTTGAGTTGATAACGAGCGCCGACTTTTAGATCAGCCTTTCCCGGATCAAAAAACAGATCCCCCGCAAGAACGATACGGACAGCCCCGTCTTTCATTAATTCAACCGAATCCGGCTCAGTAACCATCACCTCTGAAATAGCCTGTTTTGTCCGATCATACACCTGGGAGGGACTACTATCGATGCTTAAATCAATCACTTTATGCGACCCGCTGTCCGACAGATAATTTCTACCCGGTCCTTTTCCAAAAAGAAGATCTCTGTTCCCGGCCTGATAGACATACATCACAGCAAAAAAAATAAACATGGTCATCATCAAATCCGACCATGAGACCGACCACTTATCATTTCTTTTTTCAGGAGGATATGACAAAATTTCATCATAGAAATCATCCATATCACTCCTGACGGAATATGAATAATTCGAGGATTTTTTTATATCTTCCAATTCCATACAGTTTACCCCTTAAAATAAAAAAACCACTTATATTAAAATTCTTTAAGTAACGTTCACAATCGGCTTTTTATCAAATTTTCTTTAGTATCCTATAATTTCCAACAACGAATTGATTATCATTATGCTCTTCTACATGGAAAATAATAAAATTTTCTAAAATTGCAAACCAGAATATTGAATATCCGGCTAATTAATATTTGATTTTAAGCGTCAATCAAGTTACCATCCACAATATAGTTAATATTTTCAATCTTTTAATTAAAAAGTTTAGTTGGGCAACATGCTTTCCAAAAAAAAAATAATTCTAATATCCGGTATACTAAAAGGCATACCAAATCTTGCATGCGCGTATTTACACGGTTCAGCATTAACTGAATACTTTCGAAGACAAAGTGATATTGACATTGCTCTTTTATTTTTACCAGGAACTAAGATCAGCTTATTGAACATTATCAGAGATTACAATGGACGGATGGACTCTTTAACAAACCACACAGCTCATTTTGGCATACTTTCCTCAAAAAATGTGGTTTTTGCAAAAGAAGTAATTTTAAAAGGAGAATTAATTGTCTGTAACGACTCTTATTTTTGTAAAAGTTTTACAATGCATACATTATCAATGTATACAGCCCTGAACATAGAAAGGAGTAAAATTCTTGAACAATATGCTGCCTGATGACATCCTTTTAAATAAAGCATCTATTATTGAACGTTGTATTATACGCATTCAGGAAGAATATACTGCATGTCCAACCCTAGATAATTTTACACATGTTGATGCTCTGGTTTTAAATATAGAAAGAGCATGTCAGGCTGCCATTGATATGGCAATGCACCTTGTTGCTGAAAATCGTTATGGCATTCCGCAATCTAGTGCTCATGCTTTTATTCTTTTATCAGACAACAACATAATACCCAAAAAACTGGCAGAGTCGCTGCAAAATATGGTTGGATTCAGAAATTTGGTAGTTCACAATTATCAAGAACTTGACCAGGCAATATTAGCTTTTGTGATTGAAAAAGGTTATATTGATTTTATTGTCTTTTGCAACACACTTGGCATTAAGATCGCTGAAAAGTAATATTAAAAAAATCTTCACAAATCATTTTTTTATATGCTTGACAAGACATTCTTTTACCTTTCTAAATACAGATTCCCAGTCACCAGGCGCTGACTGCCTGAATAATTTCATTGTCGGATACCATGGCGAATCTTCCCGGTTTATCATCCAGCGCCAGTCAGGTGAAAACGGAAGCAGAGTCCATACTTCTTTACCCAATGCACCCGCAAGATGAACCACTGCTGTATCAACAGAAATCACAAGATCAAGATTCTCGATTATTGCAGCCGTATCAATAAAATCCGAAAGCTCTTCTCCCAGATCCTGTTCAACCACTTTCGCCGGATTAATGTCTGTCCATTTTTCATACTTCTCTTTTTGGAGGCTGAATAGTTTAACACCCTTAACTTCTTTCAGAACAGAAAAAGCGCTTAAGAATGTCGATCGATTATTGTCATTGGTATGATCCGGATGCCCAGCCCAAATGATTCCTACTTTAAAATTATTATTATCTTTTATTCTTTTATTCCATATTTGGATAAGATGTTTATCAACATTTAAGTACGGGATATCTGCGGGTATATTTTCAAGTGTTGTATTAAAAATCCCGGGTAATGACAGCAATGGAATATGAAAATCAAATCGATCTGTCGGTCTTGTATCAACATTCCTGATCCCCACCCATAACCTGTCAAATCCGTTGAAAGATTCCACAAGCCTTATCATTGGAGTCAATACTTCAAAAATCACATACCCTCCCAGCTGTTTTATCAGCGGCAGGTATCTAATAAATTGAAGCGTATCACCCATTCCCTGCTCCTCATATACAAAAAGAGTTTTTCCAGCCAAAGGGCTGCCATCCCATACTTGCCCTGCATCAATTTTTCTTTTAGGTGTGGTGGGCCGTTCCCAGCGCCATTCATATTCAGACCATCCTTGTTGAAAATCTCCTTTCAAAAGCAACAAAATAGATCTGTTCCACCTGGCTTGTGCAGATTCAGGAACAAAACCAAGCACTGTTTCACAGGATTTCAAAGCTTTATCATACATCCCAAGACATCTATAAGTCTCTCCTAAATTATTATGGGCTTCAAAATAGGCAGGATCTATCTTCAATGCCGCCTTAATGCTCTCTAGTGCTTCATCAAGCCTGCCAAGCTTACTCAATGCTACCCCAAGGTTATTATAAGCTTTTGTGTTTTCAGGATTCAGTTCAATGGTTTGTTTATACCAGGAAACTGCCTCATGATATTTTTTTTGCTGCTGACAGACATTTCCCATGTTATTAAAACATGCTGCATTGTTTGGAGAAAGTTCAATGGCTTTTTGAATATATTCCCTGGCAACATCATTATTCCCCACATTATAGGCAAGGACTCCCATGAAATGGATAGCATCAGGGTGATTCGGAAAAACTTCCAGTATTTGCCTGTAAGCGATTTCAGCTTCACTTAATTTGCCGGAAGTATGAAGCGCCACTGCCTTTTTTAAGGTTTGATCTATATCCATCATCTTTTATCCTGTGCTTTTAAATAGCTTTCCATGGTCCCAATATCCCGGTGATATTGATCATTATGAAAGGTATAAATTTTCCCAATAAAATGGGGGAGCACTTCTGTACTGAAGTCAATTTTTTTCTTACCAATTTTTTTAAGAAATGGTAGAATTGACTGTTCAAGAATGTAAACTGCACCGTTAGCAAGATTCCCGGGAGGATTAATAACTTTCTCATGAAAAGCCGTGACCACATTCTTTCTATCAAGTTCCAGGATTCCACAGTCCTCAGGCATATCTGTTTTAAATGTCATCATCGTCATATCACACCCTTTGGGGCGTAAGTGGTGTGCCTGGATGAAATCACCCGGATCAAATATAGAAAAATTATCTGCATGAACAAAAAAAAAAGGACCATCGTTAAAAAACTCTCTGTTTTTAAGGAGAGATCCGGCGGTACCTAATAATTCATTTTCAAAAACGGTTTGAATTTTTTTCCGATATGGACTGGTTTGAATAAATCGTTCCACTTTTTCCGGCAGATAATGTGTATTAACAAGAATAGACTCAATTTCATTGGATTTAAATAAAAGATCAAACCAATGACCCAACAAGGGTTTGTCATTTATCGGAACTATACATTTTGGAATTTCATTGGTAAGGGGCAAAAGTCTTGTTCCTAATCCTGCAGCCAGAAGGAATGCTTTCATGATCGGGTCCCAAAATACATATCATTGGCTGACAAAGGTATGTTGCCATTACGACTCACCTGGCAAGCCGCAGCCACAGATCCCAAATATGCACTCTGCCAGATATCAGAACCCGATGCCAAAGCTAATGCTGAACAGGTCAGCAACGAATCCCCTGCTCCCGCCGGATCAACAGGATTTTTGTTCATTGCCTCAAGGCGGTCAGTGAAATAATTATTCTTGCTCGTGACATCTGCATGGATCAACAGTCCTTCCTTATCCAGTGTAATAAAAATATTCTCAGCTCGTGACTTTTTTCTTAGTTTTTCAGCAAGAACAACCAAACCGGATTCAAAATCTTTTAAGGCAAGTCTTGCCTCCCTTTCTGTGGGTGTCATAAGTTTCATATCAATAAAACGTGAAATATCACCAATCTGGGAAGAAGATTGACTGTCTGCAACCATCATTATATTTTTCTTCTTACATTCCAGAATAATAGTATCAACAAGGGGTTGTGGAAGGCAACCATAATTAAAATCTGAAAAAATAACCACATCCTGATCATTGATCACATCAAATAATTCAGATTTTAATTGCTTTTGAATCTCCTGACTGATGGGGTGTTGCCGCAAATGATTTACCCTTAACAGAGTTTTGCCTGAACTTCTAAATCTTTGTTTTAATATAGTCGGACGGCTTTCATCCTGAAAAAGGCGGGCTTTAACTTTTGCTGTATCAAGTTTTTTTTTAACAAAACCTGTTATTTCATCACTGCCGGTGATTGAAAAAAAAGAAACATCCGCTCCCAAATTACTTGCATGGGCAGCAACGATTCCTGCCCCACCAACAAACAAGTCTGTTCCAACAGGAGTAACTACAACGGTCGGATCTTCCTGGCTCATACCAATGGGATCACAGGTGATGTATTCGTCAACAATAACATCTCCCACAACAAGAACTTTAAGTTCTTGAAATTTTTTTAACACTTTTTCAAGATCAAGCCAATTAAACCCGTGGCGTTGCATAAAGGAATCATTTTTCACAAAAGAACTTGAAACAATCCTTTGAGATTCATCCTGAAGCAGTTCTACAAGGGAAAAACTTATATCTCCTGAACTGAAAAGCATTTTTCCGCCATAGGATTTAACAACATCTGCCTCCGGGTTAAAGCTGTTTTCATGCTCTTTTCCTTTTACAACAATGGCGGGTGAAAGTTCTTTGATAAAATCTTCTGATGTATCCTTTAATATAAATGCATAATCAACAAGACTGATTGCCTTAATTCCATCAAACCGCAAGTTTTCATCAAGCAGGGAATCACCAACCGAGTCCCCATATACCCCAACAACAAGAAAATCACCGCATTCCGCAGCAAAACGCAAGAGCCTTAAATGCCCGGGATGTACAATATTAAAAAAACCTGAAACAAATACGATCTTTTCATTTTTAGGTAATTTCTTTCTAATTTCACCTAAATGTTTTAAAGAGCTTGTTTCAAGCATATATTTTTCCTAAATTATCCCAATTTCTTTAAAATAGAGGCAACGATATTCTCAGATGTCAGCCCTGTTATTTTTCTTGCGTTTTCCTGGTTCCCGGTTTTATGCAAAAAAGCGTCCTTTATTCCGAAGCGTAAGAGGTTGGTTTGAATCATAGAGTTGTCCACCACCCATTCTGCCACAGCAGAACCAAATCCTCCTATCAGAGAATGTTCTTCAATAGTGCAGACCATACTAAAAGTTGAAAAAACTTTCTCAAGCAATTCTGTATCCAGAGGTTTTATAGTATGCATACTGACAACCATAGCATGGATGCCGCTTTTCTCAAGCTTATCGGCAGCTTCACAAACAACAGGCAGAATATTCCCACATCCTAAAAGGCAAATATCTTTACCCTGGCGTATGGTAATTGCCTTTCCGATTTCAAATTTTGGTGGAGAGTCATGGATAAGGGGTTCATTTTTTTTACCCATCCTAATATAAACCGGTTTTTTTAATTTCAAAGCCTCCTGAAGACAGAGTTTTACCTCAATGGCATCTGCAGGGCAAACCACATGCATACCCGGTAATATCCTTAAGATTGAAATATCTTCAAATGAGTGATGTGTAGCTCCAAGACCTGCATAGGAAAGCCCTGCACCAACCCCTACAACAACCACTGGAAGATTGTGATAACAAATATCAATTTTTATCTGTTCATAACATCTGGATGTGTTAAAAGGCGCTATCGTATATGTTACCGGTTGCAGGCCGCTCATGGCCATTCCTGCCGCCATGGATGTCATGTTGGCTTCTGCAACGCCACAATTATAAAACCTTTGCGGAAACCTTTTTTTATATGAATCAAAAAGCCGATTCCCGATATCTCCAGACAGTAAAACAATATTCTCATTATTTTTTGCCTGATTTTCCATTTCCCGGGCAAATGCATTTCTCATAAATTTTCTTTCTTCATTACTTCTTAGTGGCGCATTTCAATCAGACAACGTCCAGCAGTTCTGCCGTTTCTCATACTGTCAATTGCAGTATTGATCTCTTCCAATGGATACCTGTCCGTGATCAAATCATCCAATAATAATTTTCCATTTTTGTAAAGCTTAATATATCGAGGAATATCCATGTCAGGATGGGATTCTCCCCCATGGGACCCTGTTATCACTTTGCCAAAATGCAGATCAAGGGAATAGATTGAAATATTATCATTCTTTTTAGGCACACCCACAAGAATTGTCCTGCCATCGGGCTTGGTCAAAGCATATGCCAGGTTAATCATATCCGTATCCCCGGTATTATCAATAACGACGTCTGCTCCTGATGCTTCAACCAAAGATTTAATTTTAATTAAAAACTCAGAATCATCAGCAGAATTGATCAAATTTGTTGCTCCAAATTTTGAAGCCATTTCCAATCTATTGTCATAAATATCAACTGCAACAACCGGATAAGCTGAACACATTGCCGAACCCTGTATTATATTCAGTCCTACACCGCCGGCACCCAGCACAACAACCGACTCACCGATTTTAACCTTTGCATTATTATTAACCACACCAAGTCCTGTAGTTACAGCACATCCGAACAAAGGTGCAATATCCATGGGAAAATCATCCGGCAGAACAGTCAATCGATTCTCTGAAACAATGGCATATTCATTGAAACTAGTAACAAAGCCTGCATTCAGTTTTTTCCCTTTCCATAAATATTCAGGACACGGGGCATCAATCCCCGGCCCTTTTCTCCAATGCATGACTACCGGATCACCCGGCTTGACAAATTGAACTCCCGGCCCGATCTTCATTACCTCGCCTGAGCCTTCATGGCCCAACAGATGCGGAAGGTAGTTATCTTCTCCTTTTTTTCCATCAATCTCACCCAGTTGTGACCCGCAAATTCCACTGTACAGGACTTTAACAAGTACTTGTCCAGGTTTAAGGTCATCTGGTACCTCAACCTCATCAATAATCAGCGGTTTTTTAAGTTCATATAAGATTGCCGCCCGCATCTTCAAAGTAAATCCCATAATTATTCCAATCTTTTATTTTTATTCAAAATAGATAAATGAATGATCTCCGGTATAGCCAGTTGTATCAAACCACCACTGCCATTCATCCGGCGTGCAAAACATTTCACAGGTTACCTGCCAGTAAAGAAGATTCACTTTTTCCTGTTCATTTCTGTAAGATTCCACACACATATATTTGTTCTTTTTTCCAACTCTTTGAATTTCTCTTAAAGCACGATCAAAATCCATACAATACAAATTATGAAGAGTTGTTATGGAGACAACCAGATCAAAACTATTATCTTCAAAGGGCAGCTCTCCTGCATGCCCAACCTTCAGATAATCTTTTACTTCTTCTTTTGCATTTTTAATTGCATAACCTGATATATCTATCCCGGCAACTTCTATTCCAGGCAAAACCTTTGTAAAATCATATAATAAGAACCCTTTGCCACATCCAACATCCAAAATACGGTCACCCGGCTTAAGCTTATAATGTTCAACCATTGCCCTGGCAACTTTTTCCCATCTCCCATCATAGGTATAACCACCATAGCAAATTCTTCTATCCCCATCCCAATAATCATATCCCCACTCTTTTGCTTTTTGGGCCGCTTCTGCCTTTGGGTATTCATTTACCCGCTTCACATAATCCCGCTTCGTACTTTTATGAACTGCTGAAATAAAATCCACATATGCCATAATTAATTCCTTTAAATAAAATTGATTTCAAACTATTTTGTATCAATATACATGCTTTTATAACAGCATGAAAGAAAACATTCTTCAAATATGATACTGCCGGGCATAACCCATGGCCTTTTTTAATTGCTCCTTTCGCTTGTCTTCATTAAAAGATGCAAATTGTTTTCTTTTAGCATCAAATTTCAGAAAATCATTAAGTATGATACAGCACCACTTGATCCTATGCAGGGGCAGAAGAAGCTTGGCTTTTTCTTCAAGATTATAGGAAGATTTTATAATATCATTTATACCGCCGGTAAAATATTCAAAGTATCTAAAGGGAACAGGTATCCCAGGCTGACAGAAAAAATCACATATCATTTTTACCGGATCATCCCAACCAGCATACTCAAAATCAATAAAATAAACCTGATTATCATTTTTCAATATTGCATTATGGAAACCAAAATCCGAGGGTGAAATTATCTGTTCATCTCTTTCAAGCTTTTTTTTCTTTTCCAGGTAACTGTTTAACGATACTCTTATTGATTTCCATTCAGGAACAAGTGCAGCCAGAATAAATTGTTCAGCCTCTTTACTGATATCATCCTTTATTTCCATACCTGAGAGAGCTGTTATTCTCCTGTCCATTAACTGAATATGTTCTTCAATACTGAAACATCCTTCTGACGCGAACGAAAGAGAAGCTCCCATGCTTGATTTTCTATTCTTATGCTGATTAATTGCCCTGACAAATCCCAGAGCCTGCCTCACATGTTCTTTTTCTATTTCACCTTTTTTTAACTTTCTTCCTTCAACATATTCGTAAAGGGCCATACTGTTTTCCATATCACACGAAAGCAGATCAGGAATCAAAGCGGTTTTGCAATTCTGTGCATAATTGAAAAAGAGATACTCGGCCTGAAGCCTGTCTCTTTTATCTCTATCTGATTTGAAATACTTCTTTAGAACATAATTTTTATTATCAGTAATTACTTTATATACCCTGTTGTTGCCTCCCTGTAAGGGTGTTATCTCAATCTGACTTTTTTTGATTCCCATGTCGACAAACATTTTTCTAACCAAAGGAATTATCTGTTTGATTTGATGGATATTATTCATTTTGAACCATACATAACCTAAAATTGATATACTATTCCGAGGATATAAAATATCTCTCAATCACACTTTTCTTTGTAGTTTTATATAAAATTTGTGAATTTCTCTTAAATACAACCATATTATCAGGGATATCTTTGTCCATCACAATCGTACCCATTGAAACCAGACAATTATTACCAATCCTGCAATCTCCGATGACAGCACTGCCACCGTACATCGTAACTCCTTTTCCAAGCACCGGGTATTTATCGTTTTTATCCGCTCCTACTGTCACTCTTTGATAGACGACCAGATTGTCCTGATAGTCACCTCTTCCCAATACCGTCCCGACAGAATGAACCAGCAAAAATATATCTGGTAATTTTATTTCATAAAAAATATCCAAACTATGTAATGCTTTATTTAAATAATATACTTTTGACGCCAGTTTCTCATCTGATATTTCATTCCAGATTGTATTGGATAAATAATAAAGGAAGACTGCATATTGATCAGTATTCAAATGATTAAAAAAAACATGCTTTCCATTGAAAAAATATTTAATATTTATTTTCGAAAAACAATACTCAGTTCGCTGTAGAGCTGTTTTCATAAAAAATATGAGTTCACCGACAGGGATTACTCTGTCTGGAAAATTGAAATTGATTTGTTTTGTTACATATTGGGCAAGGCTCTCAGTATTCAATGATTGAACAAACACGACACCATACTCCTAAATTAATTTCTACTGCTTTTACTTGCTCTTACATTAATCCCTTTTGAACTCAAATAAGACCTAACTTTTATAGGGCTATGATCGGTAAAAAAAAACATGCTGCTAATAGTAATCGCATCGGCACCCGCCTGAAAAGCAAAACAACAGTCATCCAGGCATCCGGCTCCGCTTGAAGCGATGAGAGGAATAGTCAGTTTCCGGCTTAGCTTTTGTATCATCTCAATATCATAACCCGACATGGTTCCATCAAGATCAATCGAAGTCAGCATGATTTCACCGCAATGAAAATCTTGTAACTGCATGCTCCATTCGATCGGATCCAGTTCAGTCTTCTTATTACCGCCATGGGTAAAAACACGAAAGGTATTTGGTGCAATTTCTTTATAATCAACTGAACCCACTATGCATTGATCACCATAATATTTTGCTGCTTCTTTTATAAAATATGGCTTTTCTACGGCTGCCGTATTAATTGAAATTTTATCAGCGCCAACAAATAATAAATCTCTCGCATCATTCAGACTTTTCACTCCACCACCGACGGTCAACGGCATAAATACTTCCTCTGATACGCTTTTAATGACCTCTAACATCGTTTTCCGGCTTTCAACACTAGCAAGGATGTCCAAGAAAACAAGCTCGTCCACCCCGTATGAATCATAAACTTTTGCAGTAGATACCGGATTCCCGGATTCCCGGTGATTATCATGAAACTTAACCCCTTTTATCAATCGTCCTTCTTTCAGAAGAAATTTCGGAATAATTCTTTTTTTAAGCATAAGTATTCAGCACTCCCATTTAACAAAGTTTTCCAAAACCTGAATACCATTGTCCTGGCTTTTTTCCGGATGAAACTGTGTAGCGAAAATATTATCTCTGGCTATTGATGCAGTAAAATTATACCCGTATTCACAAGTCGCCGCTATATCTTTCTGATTTTCGATTATTATATGATAGCTGTGAACAAAGAAAAAAGTAAAGTGATCCTCTCTTAGATTATCAAAAACCGGATGGGATATTTTTGTTGTGATATCATTCCAGCCCATGTGGGGAAGTTTCAATTGTGAATTCGACAGATCAAACATCCTCACTTTCCCTGGAATCCAGCCTAACCCTTTAGTGAAGCCATGTTCGGAACTGCTTTGGGTTAAAAGCTGCATCCCAAGACAAATTCCTAAAAAAGGCTTGCCCTTTTCCAAAACTTCTCTATGTAAAATTTCAACCAATCCTCTTTCATTCAAATTAAGCATTGCTTTACCAAAAGCACCAACACCCGGCAGCACGATTCTGGAAGCATTTGCGATCTTCTGCGGATCAGCGGTTATTTCTACATCTTCCCCGATAAAATCAAAAGCGTTATAAACAGAACGGACATTCCCCATTCCATAGTCAATAATTGCAATCATAAATAGGTTTCTGTCTTTCCCAGCTTACTTTTTAACGGGCCTAATGATTTATCTACTAATGTATGATCCCATTGATTCATATCAGATAGTGGTTCACCATTCTCTACCTTATTTTTGTCAAATTCCCATGGGTGAACCCGGTGTTTTGACAATATTTCATAAAACTCTTCTTCTGTTATTTGTAAAAATTCCAAAAACCGATTAAGTGAAGCAGGTCTTTTCCCATCAAACTTTTTCTCCATTTCACAAGCTTTTTTTCGTTTTAACCGATTATTTCGGATATCAATGCAGGCAAGGTGATTTGTTCGACCGTATCCACGTTTAATAAATTTTGCATAATCGCGAATTCCCAGCCATTGGCACTCAATTTTTTCATAATCGTATTCAGGCGGTACCCCTTCTACGTCCAACCCTTTCCACCCCAATTCCCGCTTAATGATCTCCACCTGACGTCTGGTATCCCACTTTATATAACTACCCAGGCAAATCGATTTGATCCTGGCTTGCCGATAGACTTTTCTGGATGGGAATAAAAACATCCATAAATCTCTTTTACTGACACGTCCTCCTAAGAATTCATACATATCATCAGCTGTAATACCCAGGTTCATAGCTCTGTTGAATCTCTTTTCATCTACTTCTTCCTTTTCTTCATAGGAATACCAGGAAGCATATTCCGCCAATGATTCTCCCCAAAAAATTAATGGAGTATCAAATTTTATGGCCATGTGAATAACGCCCGCATAAATCCCGGTATGGCAATGCCAGCAAAAATCACCTCTTCTTTTTAAAGACTCTAACATCAATTCTCTTACGACATGCCAATTGGCAGTAAATTCAAAAACATCAACTCCCAATATTTTAAAAGTACGCGTATTATTTTCATGAACTGCCGGTCGATATCCCCAATGATTAAATCTCACAACCAAAGGTTTAAGTTTGAGCTCTTTTACAATGTACCATAGTTGAAACGTACTGTCTTTACCACCTGAAAACGGTACAATACAATCATAAAGGCCCTTGTTCTTATATAAAGCAATCAATTCATTCAATTCCTGGCTTCTTGCAGCCCAATCTATCTTCTCATTTTTAAATTCAATCTGACGGCATACACTACAGACGCCTTTGTCATCAAACATCAAAGTATCATGTGTTTCAGGTAAAATACATTTTTTACATCTTCTCATTTTATTCTCCTGTAAAAAGCAAACCTATCTTTTTACTAACAAATCAGGTTAATCGCTTAAAGCTTGAATGAGCTAAAGGCCCTTTTATTTTTTTATCCAGTGTATCATTTTCAATACTATCGGCTAATATTCCAAAAACATCGTCTAAAGCATTAAAATACTCTTCCAATACAACCTCATTATGAGAATAAGACAAATACACACTCAAGGAGGCGATATAGTTTCTTTCCAGCATTTCCTGTATAAATAGAGTTTTCAATTTACTATTCATCTCACCGTATTGAAATGACATATGGGTTAATGGTGGGATACCGATTATTTCCAATTTGATCAAATGCCTTTCAGCCATTTTCCTTATTCCACACTGAAGAATTTTCCCCAGTCGATTTAAATAGTCACCTGCATTGCATTTTCTAAATTTCCTGATGGTCGCCAATGCAGCTGTAGGGCCAATTCGATCTGTCCAGTACGTGCTGCTGATGAAAGTATCCTGAGCAACTTCCATTAAACCGGAACGACCAATAAGAGCTGCCATGGGATAGCCGTTTGACATTCCTTTGGCATATGCAGCCATATCAGGTTCTACCCCCATTGTTAAATGAATACCCCCCTCATTAATCCGCCAGCCACTGGTAACTTCATCAAAGATCAAAACCGCACCGATTTTATCTGCAATATCCCTCACTTTTTTTAAAAAATCATCTTCGGGTCCATAATTACGAACCGGTTCCATGATAATGACCCCAATGTCATTATAAGTATCGACGATACTGATCAACTCCTTTATTTTATTATAATTAAAAGGAATAGCTGTGTTGGTTAGTTCTCTTGGAATTCCTAAAGGCTTAAGCCCTGGCAAAAGGTGACCATCCAAATTTGCGTCCTCGGACAAATTGGAGGAAATATACCAATCAGACCAGCCATGATATCCACAAAAAGCAACCCTGTTTTTCCCGGTTGCTGCCCGGGCAATTCTAATGGCTATTGCCAGAATTTCGCCCCCGCTGCGGGCATAACGGACTCTTTTGGCCCAAGGATGTATTTCACATAAAAGTTCTGCCAGTTCAACCTCTTCAGGTGGATTCAATGTTGTCATATTCCCATTTTTTACGGCAGAAATAACAGCAGTATCAACATCCTCATCACAAAATCCTAAAATACAGGCGCCCACCCCAAATATACTCATATCTGTATATTTATTTCCATCAAGGTCCCAAACATTTACACCTTTAGATTTTGAATAATATGACGGCCATTGTTCCGGTAGAAACATCTCTGGTCGCTTCGACAACAATTGACTCCCTCCGGGAATTATCTTCCTTGCTTTCCTATAAAGCTTTATGCCGCTATTTTCACTCATGGTTTGCCTTATTTAATCTTTCTTTTAAGATAGCTTCTGCCATTAAAATATCATATTGGTCATCGATTTCTATACTTTTATGCCTTGGAACAATATATCCCAGTGTCTTATCATGGTAAAAACCCATTTTTTCCCTAACAGCGGATATTTTAGAAATATAGATTGTCCCTTCAAAAAAATATACTGATGCTAAGTCCTGTCTTCGTAAGGATTTTATGTTCTGTCCTGTTTCATATTTACTAATAAAATTATGAACATCCATTGTGACGTTAAATTCCGGGTGCATACTTTCCAATGGACAGACACCAACTATTGCTTCAGCATCAGGCATATTTATCAATTGTTTTATGGAATCATCAATATCATGGGGCTCTCTTAAGGGAGACGTTGGCTCAAGCAAACAAATATAGTCATATTCCTCCCCTTTTTCTTTTAAAGTATCAATTGCATGCATCACCACATCAATTGAAGTTGCAGTATCCGAAGCTAAATGGGCAGGTCTTAGAAAAGGAACCTGGGCATTATACTCCCTGCAAACCCTTGCAATCTCATTGTTGTCCGTGGATACAATCAGTCTATCCAAATATCCGCTCTTTTGAGCACATTCTATTGTCCAGGCGATTAACGGTTTCCCCGCAATATTTATTATATTCTTCCCCGGAAGGCCTTTACTACCGCCTCTTGCTGTTATTAACCCCAGAATTCTCTGATCGTTATACATTTTTAAACATGGCTAAAATATCATTCCAGGAAGCGGCATATTGATAGCCAAAATCTGAAGCGCAATATTTATTTAGAGGATCAAAGAGAATTTTAATCAACTTTTCAGGGAAACCAGGGAGCATTAAAAATTCAGGAAGATCATCAATGAAATAAGAACAGTTCAAATCGCTGACCCTCTTGATTTTATCTTCTTTTGTTAATTCAAAAAAAAATTCTATATCAAGCTTCTGATGCTGTATCCACTCAGATGCCGACTTGTGAAGATCATATTTGTCCCCGGAATAAGGATAGATAGTTTTATGACTGACAATAAAACAATCTATGCCTGCAGTTTTACTATATGTCAGGAATTCCTCTACTCCTCCATATATATCAGCCTCTGAAAGCCTTGTGCCATAGACATATCCCTGGAGCCAGATCCATTCTTTTTCTTTATCGTGCTTCCTCAAATAATCCCTGACAAAGCCCTTGCCTACAGGCAGGTTCTCAGGAAGAAGACCTTTTTCAATGCCAACTTTATTGAAAACAGTATCATAACAAATAATGGTGTTATCAAAATCTATTCCAATTCGCATACACTCTCCTGTATAAACCATCAAAAGTACCCTGATGGAAAAAGAATATCACAAGTTTTTACTATAAAGCAACTTCCAAAATCCTTCCAAAATCCTTTGCTTATTTTTTTATCAAAAACATCCTTTCTTGAATAATGCCCGATTTTCTTATAGTGTAAAAAAAATAATTTGTCTGATAAATAAGGCAGCTATATTTTGAATTATTTTTTTTCTAAATCAAGGATATTTTAATACAAATGCATTACACCGATGGGACATTCAAGTTTACAACGAAAAAAACCGAATTGGATATTATGATAATAAATCTATCGACAAACTACGGTATCACATGAATAGATGTTGCAGATTATGTAAGCATGACAACTTGACAGATGTTCTTAACCTGGGCAGTCATCCCATCTCACATCGGTTATTAAAATCCATTGATCATGATGAATATATCCATCCTGTAAACTTGTGTTATTGTAAGGAATGTGGTCTTTTACAATTGACTGATCCGATACCTTCAGAAAAACTGTACAGTACTTATAACTGGTTAAGCTCCTGGAAACCAAATCCTCAAATTCCCGGAGTTTTATCTTTAATCAAAGAACTGCCAGGAATCAATAAATCATCGAAAATCATTGAAATAGGCAGCAATGACGGTAGTTTTCTGAATGATCTTCGCAAACTTGGCTTTCAAAATATTTATGGGATTGAGCCCTCAAGTGATGGCGTGGCCTCAGCCGTCCAGAATGGGATTGATACATTGCCAGGCTATTTTACAAATAAAACGGCATTGTCCATTGCACAAGAAAAAGGAAGACCTGATTTAATTATTTCCAGGCATGTTCTTGAGCATGTACAGGATCTTATCTTATTTATAGAAGGTATACAGACTCTACTCAAAGAGGATGGATACATTCTCATTGAGGTTCCGGATACAGATTTTATTCTTGAAGAGATGGATTACAGTCAAATATGGGAGGAACATACAAATTATTTTAGTTTAAAAACGCTTAATCGCTACTTGAGCCAGATTGGCATTTCTCAAGTATACTCAGGTAAGGTTCAATTCAGTGGACAATCATTGATTTATATAGGAAAAAGACAAAAAAATTATCCTGTAACACAACCGGATCTTTCAAAACAAACCCAAAAAGTATTGCAGTTTAAAGAACAGTGGCCTGACTTCAAAGATGGCGTCCAAATATATCTTGATGGCTTTAAAAAAAAGAATAAAAAAATTGCAGTTTATGGTGCCGGCTGTCGAGCATGCTCATTAATAAATTTTACAGGAATATCAAAATATATCGACTTCATAGTAGACGATCAACCGGAAAAACTTAATTCATTTCTACCCGGCTCAAAACTGCCTATTTT
Source organism: Desulfobacula sp. (assembly GCF_021107415.1). Next base: position 16,647 of record NZ_JAIOSW010000397.1, on the reverse strand, counting down.
GGACAGATCTGCACTTATATCAAACCCCATTGATCTGTGTCTACTTGCCGTCAATGCGGAAAATAATGAAAAAGTAATTAAAAATAACCTATACTTTATCAAAAACGGTGGGCAGTTTGTTCCTATTTTACCTCAAAGTTCCGATCTGCCTTGCTTTTGGACAAGTTTGAAAAGAGTATTCTAATGACAAAACCGATTTGCTTTGCTAATTTTCCGGATATCAATGAAGATATAAGTGCTCAATCCAAATCTTATCATTTTAAAACAAGCCTATCTTTTATTAACAAGGCCATTCTCAATGAACTGATTGAATTAGGAAACAAAGAAAAAACAAATGCAAGAATCTCCATGCATTCATCAAGTGATAATTTACTGCACAACATGATTATTATGCAGCAAAAAGGAACCTATAACAGACCGCACAAGCATCCTCAAAAAGCGGAAGCCTATCATTTAATATACGGGGAACAGATTATAATTATATTTAACAGTCAAGGAGACGTCATAGATAAATGCTTTATGTCCTTGCAGAATCATATCATATACCGGTTTGAAAAAGACCTTTTCCATATGAGTATTCCGATTTCAGATATGGTGATCTTTCATGAAAGTAAAATAGGCCCGTTTGTCAGAAAAGGGGATAGTGTATTCCCTGACTGGGCGCCCGCTGTGGACAAGACAAATGAAATAGACTGGTTTATTAAAAACATAGGAGTGATATGAATTTTCTAATCACCGGTATAAGCAGTTATATTGCCACATATGCGGCAAAAAAAATCCTGAATAAAGGTCACCAGGTTGTTGGGGTCTCTCGAACCACCCCAAATTTGATTCACCCGGCTTTCAAATGGATCGAATATGATCTTTCAAAAAAACTTTTAAAACTTGACATCCCGATTGACTTCATCGTTCACATGGCAGCAGTAGCAAGGTTAGACAAAACAGCAACCGATTATTTTGAATCTAACATACTGTTAACAAATAATATTAAAAAACTGGCCCTGATGATTCATCCCAAAGCTGTTTTTTACACCTCTTCAATGAAAGTCTACGGAGAAATATCCTGTAAAGTAGCTGATGAACAAATGCCCATCATTAATCCTGACCTTTATGGAATGAGTAAATACTTCGGAGAAAAGCTGCTTGAACAGGCTATGCCTGCAATCTCCATACGAATGCCCGGGACAATTGCTGACGGTTCTTACGGATGGATTGACAGTGTTTATCAACAATTAAAAAAAAACAAACCCGTAACATTGAAAAACAGCAGCTACAATCATGTGGTCCATGCCAATGATATTGTTTCTTTTATACTTAAAACCATCAAACTGAATCAATTTCAAACCAACCAGTTTAATATCTGTGCATCAGGGTTATCAACCTCACTTAAGGTGGTTCAAATGATGAAAGATTACCTTTCGTCCACCTCTGAAATAACATGGTCTGATGAGGATAATTTCCATATTATTTCAAACAAAAAAATATCAAAGTTATTTCAACCCATGTCTGTTAGAAAAACCATACAATTGTACCTGGACGAAATGAAAAGTTCTCACCAGATCAAATAGACTTAACACCTGTTTTAAGTAATTTTAAGAATTCAGCGATTGGTAATACAGCCCCACATTTCGCCGTGTCTGCCGACGCTGTTCTTTAAGTTCTTCAATCGTCATATTATGAATCCGAGCGAAAATTTCACATTTTTCAGGAGTTGAAAAATTAATTCTATCCCACTCAAATGCCCTTAATATCATCAGCTCATTGGGCGTAAACTGGTCTGTTGTGATGAATCCTTTACCATAACCAATATACTGAGGATCTGAAAAATTAAAATCAGATGGTAACAGATTATCCCTCATACAAATCTCAAACAGCTCTGTTTTGGGTAATGGTGTTGCAATGGTAAATGATGCACAGTCCAAAGACAACTGATCAGCCAGCTTGAATGTCAGGCGGATCTCTTCCCATGTCTCACCGGGAAAACCAATGACAAAATTGGCGGATATCCACAATCCCAATTCATTACATTTTTTTACAACGGTGGGGACACGCTTAAGATCAATAGGCTTGCCTATAATATCATTTAAAACCCTCTGGCTTCCCGATTCAACTGAAATGAACAGGATCTGGCATCCGGATTCTTTCATCAGCTCTAGAATTTCATCATCAAGATGCCAGACAGAACCATTTACCTGTTTCCAAGTAATATCATATTTTCGGTCAATGATACCCTTTAAAATGGTTTTAACTCTTTTTTTATTAGCCAGAAACAGTTCATCCTGGATGGCGAAATGCCGTATGTTATACTTATTATAGAAAAAATCAATTTCTTTGAGAACATTTTCAGGATCCCTGTATGATACTTTTCTACCTCTGATGCTCGCGGATGCACAAAAGCAACAATTATAACTACATCCGTATGAAGTGAGTAATATCACTGTAGGTTCCACAAACGATACATAGTGGTAATGAGAATACATTTTTTGATTCAGGTACCCTTCGATATTGATAAGGGAATAGTCTGGATTGATTGCTTTTAGTTTATTCTTAAAATTTATTGGATTGATCACTGGCATATGGTTATCATCATGGTACCCGATCCCTTCCAGCTTTTTTACTTCTTCAATCTTGCTATTTGTCAAGAAATCAAGAACTTGAGGAAGTCTTTCTTCTGCCGGACCGATAAAGATATAGTCTAGAAAATCATTTTTCAGGGCTTCTTTTGGTAAAACCGTCGGATAGATGCCTCCGAGAATATTGATTGCCCCGGGACACGCCTCTTTGGCTATATTGATCGTCTTGTCAGAACACAGATAATATTCGATTGAAGAAGAACTGACTAAAATAATTGTGGGATCCAAGTCTTTCAAAATACCGGCCAGTTGCTTTTCGTCATAATCATTCAAATTGGCGTCAACTATTGTAAATTCTATTTTTGCTTCTTTTAAAATGCTTGTAAGAATGGCAATGGTTAGGGGCATGATCACCCAGGGTCTTTTATTAAACCATCTGGTATTAGTCAGTACTAATACAATATCTGTTTTCCCGGTTTCCTTTTTTTGAGTCATATCTTTGTCAGATCCCTTTAATTATAACTTGTTAACCGATCCATCATATAAAATTGACATGTTGCGGCAAATTTTTAAGTTCATCCAGATACCTGTTTACCTCATCCATACGGCAGTTCATTTTACACGATTCAATATCAAACAATGACACCATTAATTTTAAATTTTCCAACCTTTTTTCACCTCTCCATATATCTTTAAATGCCTGATCGTAAATTGAGCCGTAATTAAACCGATCATCCAGAAGATGGGCTGAGCAACCCCACACATTTCCAAGGGAATCAATATATGACCAGAAAGGAAGCGCCAGGCACTTTTGATAATTCCGTTGCTGGCTGTCCCATTTTCCCATCGCCCGAGCCCGGAATATCACCTTAAAATCATCTGAATTATACTGCTGCAGATCCTTTTCCAGTTTCTCAAAATCCTGGTATCTGATATTAAAGGCATGCTTATTCCTGTAGTGATGGGTATACGGTTTAACCACTAGATAATCTGCTCCGATTTCCTTTGCTTTTTTGGCAAGCAGTTCCACTTCATGGCTGTTTTCAGGTATTAAGAGAATTTGAAGACCAAGCGTACATCTGCTGTTAGAAGACTTTCTCCTGGCAATAGCATACTCCATATTAGACAGAACCTTTTTAAAATCCTTTTTGTTTGTTCCGTGAATCTTTGCATAGGTTTCCGGAGTGCCGGCATTTATACTTACTTTAATCCACTCCACCGAATTGATAATAATATCTGTCACATCCGGTCTCATTAATGCCCCGTTTGTAGTAACAGCCACATCAATTCCAGTCTTTTTAGTATGAACAATTATCTGGGGAAGATCTTTGTGCAGGAAAGGTTCCCCTTCTCCTGCAAACATAATACTCTTTAATCCAAATTCGGATAACTCGGAAATCCTCTTCATAAGGATGGTTTTATCAAGAAAATTCTTCTTAAACTCCATAAAATCAACGCTGCAAAAGACACATCTGTGATTACAGGTTCCACAGGGACTTATTTCCATATAAATCGGACTGATCTGTTTTCCATCAAGCCATGAAGCAACTCTTTTGACATGGTACATCAGTTTGTGACTGTCTATTCTGAATCTATCTTCCATAATCTCAATCTCATCTATGGTTTATAATGATAATCAAAAGGCTGATTTTTGAATATTTCAATATATTTTTTAATCCATCCGATAGTCTGATCCAGGCCATCGTTCAAATTAATTGTGCTTTCCCAACCCAGTTCATTTTTCACCTTTGTACAGTCCAAAAGATAAGCTTTGTCTTTTCCCGGGCGTTCTCCAACCTCATGCACATAATCTAAAAACACTCTATCCGTTTTTTGGGCTATTATTTCAACCAGTGACCGTATTGATACGGATTCCTGGGTTGCCAAATGATAGATATTGCCTGGTTTAGCCTCCAGCATAACTTTTACTATTCCTTCACACACATCCCTGATATGAATAAATGACCTCACACTTGTACCGCCACCATGCAATTCAATGGGTTTTCCCAAAAGAAAAAACAGGGATGCCCTTGGTATGATACGATATAGCAGCTGTCCCGGCCCATAAACATTGGCAGACCTTATAAAAACTACCGGGAACCCGTACTCTCTGTAAAATGTCATCAAACTCATATCTGCAGCTGCTTTTGATACTGCATATGGAGTGCTCGGATTATAAAGGGTATTTTCCTTGACAGACCCTTCACAGGAGCCATAGACTTCAGGTGTTGAAATCTGGACATACTTTTTCAAACAAGAACAGGTCTTTAAGAACTGATGCAATCTCACATTGGATAGTGTGTTTGTATTAAACCATTGTTCAGGGTTTTCCCAACTTTGTGCGACCATACCCTGGGCGGCAAAATTCACAACAAAATCAGGTTGAAATAATTGGATCCGCTCTTTTATCTGCTCAAATTCTGTATTCAAATCATGTTGGAAAAACAAAAATTTCGAATCCTTCTGAACCTTCCACTTATAGGGTAAAAATACAGAGTCAGGCTCTTTTGATCTGCTGATCCCGATAACATTCATTCCAAGATTCAGGCAATAGTCAACAAAATGGGCTCCTGAAAAAGAATTACTCCCGATAACGATTACTCTTTGCACTGTTTCCACTGTTCCTCTTATCTCTTATAGTTCCCCACACTGATGAAACATTCGATGTTCAGACTATTACCTGTTCTGTGCATAATGGATCAGCCGCTGCATAAATGTTTTTGAAAAATATTTGGACTGGCTGATATCATATTGAGCCGGCTCAATAAAAAGACAATTAAATGAATTTCTTAAAAAATCATAATTTTGTATCATATATAAATTAATTCTATCCTGAAGCAGGCTATCATGTTCTTTTAACTCCTTAACAATCTTTTCATTATCAGAACTCTGCCGGGTACTTGCGTGCAACTTTGAAACAATAAAGTTCATATTATCATTGCAAAAGGAATTTAGATAATTGATGGATTGAATAAGATCTTCATTGAGATGGTCTCCAATGTTATCCAACTTTTGATTCAGGTCCACCGGGGTATGATATTCAATATGGGACATCCCTTTGAGACTGCTTGTTTTTGCTATGGCCGGATGATTCAGAAAAGGAACCCTGTAATTCAGAGCCTCAAAAATTACAGCACTGGTCTCAAGCCACGACAGCTGCCAGTTCATTAAAAGATTAAGCGAGCGTCCTTTGGAAAACACATTATCAATCCCCTGTCTGTCAAGATAAGTTTTGTAGTGTTCAGGGAAAACCATTGTCCAGCCGGCATCACCATACAACTCAATTTTACGTTCAGTTTCTATACTGTCAATCACAATGTATTTTACAAACTGCGATGCATTATAGGCAAACCTTAACAACAAAGCATTATAATTCAGTCTTTCATATTCATTAAAATCCATTGCAGATAAAATCATATGCCGCAATGAATAATACCATAGTGCCAGTTCTTCAAAAAAAGATCCTTCTGTAAAATGGCCTAAAACAAAAGCAATGGGATTCAACATGGATACGACATCCTGTATCCTAGAGTTGCTCATAATGACAATATTGTAGTCTTCATCAATTTCCTGAAAAGAAAATCCGGATTTATCTTCATGAGCAAACACAATACGGTTGACATTAGCCATGCCGTAATATTTATCCCAGAAGGCGTGAAATTCAGCATATGAAAACCGATCAAATGCATCTACGTTATAAAAGCATTTGTACAGATAACCCTGGGATGACTGGTCGTAATTATCCAGATCAATGATAATATATTCCAGCCCAAGGTATTTAAAAAGAGCAAGGATATAAATGCCCTGATCAAGGTACTTTTCCAGCAGATAATGATTGATGGATACAATTTTTTGAATCTTGTTTTCTTTTATGTATTGAATAAATTCTTCCACGGACAATGGGGGAGGCGTTTTTTCCCATTTGCGCTCAACAGGATTAAACCCTGGATCAAAATCCAGGTATTTTGTATGTTTCGAATCAATTTCAGCGCTGTTTTTATATATTTTTTTAAAGTTTACATTTTCATCCACATTGAAAAACAAAACATGTTCGTTGGCAAGGGCCCAATCCTTTTTTGCTGCATAGACCTTTAAAATCTCATTTGTATTTTTCAGCAAATTATAACAAAACGAAAACATGTTGTAGAATTTGTCTTTGCATTCCTGTGTAAATTCAATTTGAACATTTTCCACCGGCATTTTAAAAAAAAGAGGTTTTATGGCATTCAGAATCCACCAAAAATAGTACATCCCGATATCATTATTGGACGGATCAAAACCGGTTATTTTTTTTTCATGAATCATTATTTCGTTATTGTGCCGACATCTTAAGCATAGACTATTGTTATGAATTTCAGCATTAATCATGATATTTGAATTTTGATCTTTCATCTGACGTCACCATTTGTTTGGAATTTTTTCCTCATCTTCTTATCATCTATCATACAAATCAGTCCTGTAATCTAACTGTCCAATTCTTTTAGTGCCAGTTCAACCTCTTTAGCAGATGGAATTTTATAATGCCAGTTATTATCATCTTCCATAAATGAAATTCCTTTCCCCTTGACTGTATGAGCGATAACAGCGCAAGGCTGATCAGACCCGGCATATATTTCCAAGAGCGTTTCAACAATCTCTTTCATATTGTGTCCATCAATTTCAAACGTTTTAAATCCAAAGGATTTCCACTTTTCAACAAGAGGTTCAATTCCAAGGACATCACAACTTCTTCCGGTTGCCTGCCACTTATTAAAATCGATAATTACTGTAACTTGATTCAGTTTATGACCAGAAGCAAACATGGCTGCTTCCCAGACAGAGCCTTCATTACATTCCCCGTCGCTGACCAAAACAAAAATCTTATTACCCTTTTTTTGAATTCTGCCGGCCAGTGCCATGCCTGTGCCAAGGGAGAGCCCATGCCCAAGAGAGCCTGTGGCGGCCTCAACACCTGGAAGGGTTGAGGGCCCCGGATGATCTTCAAGAATACTGCCGGGTTGACAATAGGTATCCAATAAATCCATATCAATGATGCCCCTGAAAGCCAGAGCCGTATAAAGAGCGGCAGCTGCATGCCCTTTGCTTAAAATAAAACGATCCCTTTTTAAACTGTCAAATTTTTCCTCATTCAAATTAAGTATCCTGAAATACAATACCACAAGTATATCCACGCATGACAATGCTGAACCAAGATGAGCCGACCTTGAATGATGTGACATTTCCACAAGTCTTCCCCTGATTTTTGATGCAGTCAGTTCCAACTCTTTAACAGAGTTAATCAATTCTTTATTATCCATAGTCTATTTTTGCCGATTCTCAAGCCATAGAGTTTCAATAACACCATGAAGTATTGCTTCATGGCTAACTTCCACAATTCCATACAAATCCGATGAAACAAAAAACGACACATTGGTGTCGACACTCCAAAGACGATTCGTCTCATCCATTCCTGACAATGTTATAGTGTGCAGTCCCTTATCAAGGGCAACCTCAACCGAAGAAAGGATATTCTCTGAATTTCCTGAACTTGATATGGCAATCAATACATCTTCTGATACTGCCATTTTTTTTAATGGTCGAGCATAAACCTGTTCATATCCGAAATCATTGGCCATGCAAGTCAGCAAGGAAATATCTCCAAAGGTTTGGGACCAAATCCCAAGTTTGTTCATCAAATCCTGTGAAAGATGAGAGCATATGGCAGCACTGCCACCATTACCCACCCAATATACAGTAGAATTCATTTGTCTTGCAGCTGTCAATATATTAATGGTTTGTTCAATCGCTTTTTTCACCGGCATGGTCTTACCAGCTACCTTGCATTCCATTGCTTTAATTGCTTCGGAAAGGGCATCATACCATTGCAATGGACTCTTTATTGCTGTTGAATGTTTCATCATAATATACCTTTAAAATAGATGTATTGGTATAATTTAAAAATTTAATCTGAGTGTTCAATCTCATCAATCAGCTTTAAAATATATTTATCCTGCTCATAGCCATATAATATCGGCAGAATTTGATTGCCCTCAATTAAATTAAAAAAATGTTCAACTTCCTCAATATACGGATTCTCAATCACAAACGCCTCATAATTCGCTTCTTTTTGAATCCTGTCATACAAGGGAACCGATATCGCCTTGCCCTTCTTGTCTGAATCAATCTTTAAAGTGTCCGGTTTTCCATTCCATTTGATATAAAACTGATCCGAGTAGATATCCAGTTTTCGAACAGCCTTTACACAGATGCAATCAATAGTGATAGTGCCCACACACCCGTTTTCATGTTTAAATAAAAGATGAAAAATATCCGGATATTCAAGATCAAGTTCTGATATATTTGACTTGATTACTTTTAGATCTTTTACCTTACCAAAGGCATTGATAATCCACGGGAACTCAATGGCCATAATTTCCCTGCAGGCATTGCTCTCTTTTTGCGCGACAAAAAATTTTGAAAAATGTTCCCAAGGATGCCAGTCAGGAAGATACTGTCCCACATGGTAACGGTAAGATGCGCGACCTTGGTTGCTGTTTAACTGTCCTGCAATCCAATTCATCTCTTTTTTATACAACGAAGTTGACGATAAAAATGCAATGCGCTGATTTTGTTTGGAGCTTTTGATAATCGCATCATAAGCATTATACGTCAGGTTGATCTCTGAAAAAGTATGGGCTTTATTTTCAAGGGAATACAATACAAATTGGTCGTGGGATAATGGCGGTGTACAAACAAATACGACCTGCGGTGTTATTTCTTGAAAAGCTTTGTAAAAATCTGTTTGCACTTTAATCTTAAACCGGGTCTTTACTTCTGTCATTCGATCCTGACGCGAATCAACCCCCACAACAGAAATATCAGGATACAAGGATTTCAAAATCCGGATACGTCTTTTACCCATGGAACCAAGTCCGCAAACAAGCACTGTTTTATTCATAATCATAGAATTCTTTTAAAGTAATGCCTGACAAATCAAAATTTTTAATAATATTTTTAATGGTAGTTGCCGTTTCCGGTTGTTCAAATGGATTTGTCATCGATTTAATTGATTCATTGAAAGCTTTTGAGATTGCTTTTTCTATTGAAAATATAATATCATTTTTCCGGCAAACACAGTTTATCACATTTTCGGCATTGATCCTTCCCTGCTGCCGTTTACCGACATTGACAACAGGAATTTTAAAAGCCGGGGCTTCAAGGATACCGCTTGATGAATTTCCTATTACAGCAGCGGCATATTTCATCGCGCTCAGATATTTTAGTTGTCCCATGGTTGAAAATGATATTACCTGCTTTTTGTTCTCCTTTACAAAAACATCAATCATCTGGTTAATCATTCTACCGTTTGTATCTGCATTGGCCTTAGTGATAATAATTTTGAAATCCTTAAACCGACTATCCATAAGCGCTGATAACAATTGCTCAAACTGGGCCTTGGTTTTATAAGTTTCAAGTGTGACCGGATGAAATGTCACAAGAAAATATGCATCCCTGGTTAAAAGCCCAATCTTTTTTTTAACTTCATCTTCTGCCATCAGCTGTATTTTTCTGATATTTTCAGTACCAAGCCCCCCCACATTGAAAACTCTGTCAGGATGTTCACCAAGCTGAATAACCCTTTTTTTATATTCTTCAGAACATGTGAAATGAAGATGGCTCATTTTTGTTATGGCATGTCGAAATGCATCATCCATAGCTCCGACAGTCACCTCTCCCCCATGTATATGCGCAACCGGAATATTCCTGACAAGAGCTGCTGTAACTACAGAAAAAGCTTCAAACCTGTCCCCAAGAACCACCAGCAATTCAGGGTCAAGACGTTCCAGAGCACCTGCATACTCAATTATTCCCAACCCCATTGATTTACAAAGCCCTGTGCTGGAATCGGAACTCAAAAGAATTTCAATTTTTTCATCAATTGTAAAGCCATCTTCTTCGATTAACCGGTATGTCATTCCAAACTCAGAAGATAGGTGCATTCCACTGACCAGAATTGTCATACACAGGGCTGAATCATTTTTTATTTCTGCCATTAATGGCTGCAGCAGGCCATATTCAGCACGTGTTCCGGTAAATATGCAGATTTTTTTCATATGCTATTATTTTGTCCCCAACACATTTGACCCCGATCATCCTTATCTCACAGGGTTATCTGTTCATCCTGCAAGAAATCCTTTTTTGCTTTTTTTCCTAAAACTTCATACCACTTCACAGGGGAAAGGCCATTCCCAGGTCTTTTTACTGCCAGATTCCAGGAGGTAAAAATTTCCCCTTTTTTTATTCCAAATTGAGCTACAATGCTTTTCCGAACAATCCTTTTATTCGCTGTTTCAACTGATTGAGCCTTCTTTTCTCCATCACCCATGGCCTTTTCAATATTCCGTATTGCACAAACCATACCTTTTAATTCATCCGGCTCAATGCTGGCAACATGATCTGGTCCATCCATTGTCCTATCCAAAGTAAAATGCTTTTCAATCACGCTTGCTCCCATGGCTACAGCTGCAATGGCAACTTCAATCCCTTGAGTATGATCTGAATATCCTATTTTAACCCCTGGGAAAGACTTTGCCATTGATTTCATGGCCAGCAGATTCACATCATCCATTGGAGCAGGATATTGAGAACAGCAATGAAGCAGGGTAATATCATTTGGCAAAGTCCCTGTATTTATAAGCACATCCAAAGCAAACTCTATCTCTTCCATATCTGCCATTCCAGTGGACAAAATGATCTTTTTCCCAAGACTGCCGATTTTTTCAAGATAGGGAACATTGGTTATCTCACCCGAAGGTATTTTAAATATTTTCATTCCAAGTGAGGATAAAAGTTCAATACTTTTCAAATCAAAAGGACTTGATAAAAATGTAATCCCCTGTTTTTTACAATAAGATATCAAATAATTGTGAGCATCATCATCAAGTTCAAGCCTTTTAAGCATCTCAAACTGTGTTTCTTTACCATCCCCGTTTTTTTTTTGATACTCAGCTTTTTCAGCAGAAACACAGCACAATTCCCGGGCTTGAAATGTCTGAAATTTGACAGCATCTGCCCCAGCCTTGACAGCAATATCAATCATTTTTTCAGCTGTCTTGATATTTCCATTATGATTCACTCCTGCTTCAGCAATAATAAATACTTTATTCATTAAATATTCATTCCTGGAAATTAATTAAAATCTGACATGTGTATATCCCTGCCAGTATTGATCCATCAATGGGAGGCATTCAGTATTTCTCCGGCTTTAACTGAATGCATAACTCTGATACCGCTGCCGATTATACATTTCTCACCGATTTTTATTGATTCTCTGACTATGGTGCCACTTCCTACAAAGGTTCCTTCTCCTACTTTTGCACCTCCATTTATTATAGCACCTGTGGAAATATGGACATTATCATCAACAACAGCGTTATGTTCCACAAGTGCTTTTGTATTTATTATACAATTATTTCCAACTTTCGCTCCGGCATTTACAAAAGCATGATGATGGATAATAGTTCCTTGTCCAATCCTGGTATGCTTTGATACATAAGCTAGCGGAGAGATAATAACAGGCATCTGTGTTTTTAATTTTTGAAGAAATTTGAATAGTTCAATACGCTTTACAGGGCTATTGATCTGTCCAAACGTAATCAAAAAATATTTATATTCGTCTGCCAATTCCACAATTTTGGTATCATCAGCAATAATTTCATATCCGGCAACTTTGTTTCCAATTTTATCAGGCCTATCAACAATACCGGCAATACTGTATCTGCCCTGCTGTTCAATTACATCAATGCATGATTCGCAGTGCCCGCCACCCCCTATTAGAATTATCGATGCCATACACAAACTCCCATGAGATTCAACATCTTCCAAATATTACAAAACACGAATCTGTCATTCCATAATCTGCTTTTATTTCTCATGTAAACTGTTTAACCGCTTTCCTGTATTCGTCCCACTGGCCAATATCAATATAATCATTTTCGTTTACCGGATATGTACAGATTTTTTTCCCATTATCCATCAATTTATCTATTAAGTCAGTCATATGAAACATTTCATTATCAGGAATGTATCTTAAACATTCCAAATCAATCACATATACTCCTGTATTGATTACAATAGTTTTTTCCGGTTTTTCATGAAGCTGAGTTACAACACCATCCTCTTTAAAATCAATAACTCCATAAGGTATTCTGTGCTGTAGGAAAGCGGAGAGTATGGTAAGAGACGAGTTATTAAACTTATGGAACTTAACAACATCTGCATAATCAGCATTTACCAATATATCACAATTTGAGACAATAAATGTACCGGGAAGTTCTTTAATTAATAATTTCAGACTTCCTGCGGTACCGTAATAATCCTTTTCAAAAACATAATAAAGTTTATTTTTTTGACCAATACTGCTCAAATACGCTTTTATCATCTCTCCAAAATAGTTGAGTGTAAAATAAAACTCTTTCACTCCATTATTTATGAATCTGTCCATGATATGTTCAACAATTGTTTTTGATCCGACAGGTATCAACGGCTTTGGGATAATGGTTGTTACCGGCTCAAGCCGGGTTCCTTTTCCGCCTGCCATGATCACCACCGGCATATTAATTTCCCCGACTTTTTTTTCAAGGAATCCATGTCCTGAAAAGGCTCTGCTCCAGGTTATAAAATCAACCACTTCCCTGTTCTCATTAATTACAGGAAGTAAATCAATTTTGTATGACAACAAAATCTTTCTTACGGCATCAAGAGAAAAATCTCTTTCGGAAATATAAATGGGGGACTTATTAAATACTCTGGTTATGGGATCTTCTATGGAATGACCCGCAAGAACTGCCCGTCTGACATCTCCATCTGTGATAGTGCCGATCAGTTTCTTTTCTTTATCAATCACCAAAAGGACTTTTTCACCTGTATTGTTAAATTTTTTTAAAGCTTGTGGAATTGGTATATCCGGCTGTATTAAAAGATCTTCAAGCATAAAATGAATCCTTTTTAAGCATTGACAAGACATGGCTCTGCCTTTTATATTACACTATAACAATCAATGCTTGTTATAACATATAATATCGAGTCTTCAACCTTTAAACTGAAGGTATAGCATAGAATTGTGAATAAAAAAAATACCATACTCATAACTGGAGCAGACGGATTTATTGGGTCTCATCTTGCTGAAAAACTTGTTAAAAAAAAATATAATGTTAAAGCTTTTGTATTATACAACTCATTTAATTCCTGGGGCTGGCTCGATCACTCTGAAAAAAAAATACTTGATAACATGGAGATATATCCTGGAGATATCCGTGATCCCTATTGTGTAAAACAAGCCATGAAAGGGTGTAATCTTGTCATCCATCTTGCAGCTTTGATTGCAATACCCTATTCATACCACTCTCCAGCCTCTTATGTTGATACAAATATAACAGGAACCCTTAATGTACTCCAGGCAGCAAAAGAGCTTGATATTGAAAAAGTAATACACACTTCCACAAGTGAGGTATATGGAACAGCCATGTTTGTTCCCATAACCGAAGATCATCCTTTACAGGGGCAGTCCCCATATTCCGCCACAAAAATAGGTGCAGACCAGATGGCATTATCATTTTACAGATCCTTTGGCACACCCGTATCCATTGTCAGACCCTTTAACACCTATGGTCCAAGACAATCGGCCAGGGCTGTGATTCCTACTGTCATAACCCAAATTGCTTCTGGAAAAAAAAACATCCAATTAGGTGCCTTGACTCCGACAAGGGATTTCAGTTATGTCAGTGACACGGTTAACGGATTTATTGCAGTTGCTGAATCTGACAACACTGACGGAGAAATTATGAACCTTGGGACTGGCTTTGAAATTTCCATTAAAGAGACAGTTGAACTCATTGGCCAGGCCATGAACACCCATCTTGACATTGTCATGGATACTGAGAGAATCAGACCTGAAAAAAGCGAAGTCAACAGACTTTGCTCAGATAATTCAAAAATTAACAAATTAACAAATTGGACCCCGGAATTTCACGGCCGAGAGGGCTTAAAAAGAGGCCTTAAAAAAACAGCTGCCTGGTTTACGGATAATAAAAATCTGGCAAAATACAAATCAGATATCTATAATCTGTAACTTAACATGAATGAACTTGCCCAAAATATTGTTGATACACTTTTTGAAATCCTTCCAAACCAAACATCCTTCCCATTGCATGAACCTTTTTTTAATGGCAACGAGAAAGAATATCTCATGGAATGCATTAATTCCCGTTTTGTATCATCAGTGGGGAAATATGTGGATAAATTCGAAAAAATGCTTGCTGAATATACCGGGGCAAAACATGCCATTGCTGTTGTCAATGGGACAGCAGCCCTTCACATTGCATTAAAGCTTGCTGATATTTCCTCAGAGGATGAAGTATTGGTTCCCTCTCTTACATTTGTTGGTACAGCAAACGCCATAGCCTATTGCGGAGCCACTCCACACTTTATTGACAGCAATATCAACACCCTTTGTCTGGATGTTGAAAAACTTGATAATTATCTTGAAAAAATCACACGTGTAGCAAATAATACCTGTATCAATAAACTGACAAACAAAAAGATCAAAGCCATCATACCTGTTCATATTTTTGGACATCCCGCTGATATGGAACCCTTAATGGACTTATGTGATAAATATCACCTTAAAGTAGTTGAGGACGCTGCAGAATCAATCGGATCTTATTATAAAGGAAGACATACTGGAAATTTTGGCATTGCTTCAGCCATCAGTTTTAATGGAAACAAAACGATTACCACAGGTGGTGGCGGGGCTGTTCTTTGCAATAATCTTGCTCTTGCAGAAAAAGCCAGACATATATCAACAACAGCCCGATCAGACAAAGACTGGCACCCTTTCCACGACCAAATAGGTTTCAATTACAGAATGCCAAATATAAATGCAGCATTAGGGTGTGCCCAGATAGAACAATTACCTGATATTTTAAAGAAAAAAAGGCTCCTTGCAAAGAAATACAACGACAAATTGAATAAAATAAAAGGAATCTCCTTTCTCTGGGAACCTGATCATTCTCAAAGCAACTTCTGGTTGAATACGCTTATGCTTGACAAAGCTGACCCCGAATTATTAAATCAAATACTTAAGTTAACCAACAAAAATGGAATTTTAACACGACCCGTATGGACACCATTGCATAAATTACCGATGTACAGGCACTCCCCTGCAATGGATTTATCATCAGTTGAAAAATTAGAAAATAGGATAATCAATATTCCAAGCAGCAAAAACCTTGGGGACGAAAATAGAGGATATCAGGTCTAAAACTATGGCAGCAAACCAAACCAAACCAACCATTTTGTGGGTACTTCAGGACAACCAGGTATCACCGATTATTGTGGATTTCCTAAAACTATTAAAAACAGGAATCGATAAAATCCATATCCAGCTCATCGCACCTGAAAGAGACGAACAAATCCTGAAAATGATACAGCCTCTTGACCCTTTAACATTTAAGGCAACCCGGGGTAATGTTCCGCCGTCTGTTGAAAATTTTCAAAGGAAAAAAGACCTTATTCATGACATTGAATTTAGTGATGGCCTGGAAATATGGAAAGCACTTCTGCTGGATGATCTGGGTGCAGGCGTTATGAGTGAGGCTGCTCTTCATCTGCCCCGACTATCCAACATATTCGGGATTATTTTGCAAATCCCCACGCCTCTTGGCTCATCAACTCCTGAAGAGGTTATTTTTTATGAATGGGTCAAACTGGCACATGATAATAATATCTTTATCGCAGGATATGAACTTTTACCCTTATACACACGTTGGACAATGATACCGTCTATGCTTGATGGAATTATAACAACAAATGAACAGTCTTTTGATTATTTAAGCGCAAAAAAACAATCTATAAAAGGAAAAGTCTGGAAACTTCCATTATACGAGGGCAAGGTTTTTTCTCCAGGGACCAGTATCCTCTGGCATAACGGGATTGAAGTCCCCTACCATTATCGAGCCAAACACAACATTCCCAAAGATAAAACTATTCTTTTTATTGCCCATAATGTTGCCACAAGTTATGAATATCGGCGGTT
>NZ_JAIOSW010000445.1 GCF_021107415.1 Desulfobacula sp. | reverse complement strand
TCTTTGGCTGTCCTGCCCTGGGCTTTATGGCCGCCCAGCGCTCCGGAACTCTGGGGTGTGAGACCAATATGGCCGATGACAACAATTCCTGCTTCCACAATGGCCTTGATTCTTGAAGCCACCCGGGTGCCGCCTTCAAGCTTGATGGCATCTACGTCTGCTTCCTTGAGGAAACGGCCGGCATTATATACCGCATCCACATCAGAGGTCTGGTAACTCATAAAAGGCATGTCGCCAATAATAAAAGTATTGGGCGCACCCCGGCGGACAGCATCACTGTGAACAATACACTGGTCCATTGTGACGGGTACCGTGCCTTTATAGCCATATACACACATGCCCAGAGAATCACCTACAAGAATCATGTCAAGTCCTGCCGCTTCTGCAAACTGGGCAGTTGGAAAATCATAGGATGTCAGCCATGTGACTTTTTCACCATTTTTCTTCATTTTGTAAAAATCATGGATTGCTTTTTTTTTAGCCATTTTATTCTCCTTTTTGTATTATTCGCGGGTCTTTGTTATAGTTGAACTGCATCAATCGGCCAGCCCTGGTCAGGTTTTACTTCTACGTAAACAATAAAGGTTTCAATTTTTCCAATGCCCGGAATGGTGGCCAGCTTTTCCTTGACCAATTTACCAAGGTCACTGATATCCGGGGCAACAACATGTAAAAGGTAATCAAACCGGCCGGTAATATGGTAGCAGGCACGGACACAGGAAATTTTTTTGATTTCATTTTCCAGCAACTCAATATCCTTTACCTGGTGCCGGTTAAGAGAAATACAGGCAAACCCCTGGGCTTTCAGTCCCAGCTTTTCAGGGTCCATCACCGCCCGGTATCCTTTAACAATTCCCCTGTCTTCAAGTTTTTTGACCCGGTCCAACATGGTGGAGGGTGCAAGTCCCACCTCTTTGGCAAGCTCACTGTTTTTTTTTCGCCCGTCCTGTTGCAATGCTTTTAAGGTGTGCCTGTCAATGCTGTCCATGGGGTCTCCAAAATCAAATTCGTTATTTGATTAAAAATATACAATCAAATTCGATAGTTTATTATTTATACCGAATAAAATTGTAATGTCAAGCAGAAAAATAAACTAATTCTTGAAATTAGTCAAAAATTTCCGAATTTTATTCGATGAACAATTAATTAATTTTCGTCTTCAACCCAAGATTGGATATTTACTGCTCAAGTAAATTAGGATAAGTGCAGTATTAGATGAAAACTGATTTAAAAATAACCCGATTAGATAGAAAAACAAAGGGGTTTAAATGAAAAAACAATGGGTTGAATCTCAAATTGATCTGCTAAAAAGGATGGTGGCGCTTTATGATAAGGCTGTTGAACATATTGAGGTTAAGTGCCAGCAAAAATGTTCATCCTGCTGTACCTGTAATGTGACCCTGACAAGCCTCGAGGCAGGCTTTTTGATTGCCGATTTAACCCAGGAGGAAAAAAAGGATCTGAAAACCAGGATAAAACAAAATTTTCCACAAAAAAGATATATTCCAAAGATGACTGCAAACATGTTTGCAAGAATGTGTGTGGAAGACAAAGACATCCCTGAAGAGGAGAATGATCCGTCTTGGGGGAAATGCCCTTTGCTCGTGGATGACATGTGCAGTATCTATGATGTTCGGCCCTTTGGATGCAGAGCATTAATGTCCCAGGTCCATTGCAGGGAAAAGGGGTATGCCCGGATTCCACCCATTGTGTTGACCATCAACAACCTGTTTCTACAATATATTGAGCACTTGGATCAAAAAGGGTTTTTTGGAAATTTATCAGATATGCTGACTTTGTTTTTATCGGATAACACCATACAAAGTTTTTCAGATCCCTCCAAAATAACAAATGATGGCAGGTTCCTTTTCAATGAAAAAATAGCCGTGCTGATGATCCCGCCCGAGCACCGGGAAAAGCTCAGGCCATTATTGATGAAACTGTCGGACCTATTATAGGAACTTGACTTTAAGACGCTAATT
The DNA here is from genome assembly GCF_021107415.1 of Desulfobacula sp. The sequence goes on along the minus strand of NZ_JAIOSW010000445.1, from coordinate 2,545 downwards.
ATATTATTAATCCGGATCATAAAAAGAAAAATATTATTCGTTCACAATAAAAATAAGGAAAGATCATGGGTAAGAATATAGTCGAAAAAATTGATGACCAGGTGAAAATTAAAACCATTCTGGTGAGTGTGTCTGATAAATCAGGCCTGGAGTCTTTTATTCCGGGCCTGGTGGAGTTGAATCCGAACATTTTGATTTTATCCACGGGTGGAACATATGGTAAAATAAAAGAAATTCTAGGGGAAAAAGCTAATTCTTGCTTAAAACAGGTGTCAGACTATACGGGCCAGCCGGAAACCCAGGGAGGGCTTGTCAAAACCCTTGATTTTAAAATTTACTTAGGTCTCTTGACTGAAACCTATAATGATGCCCACCAGGAGGATTTAAAAAGGACTAGTGCCCGTGCAATTGATATGGTGGTGGTGAACCTTTATCCCTTTAGTGACACCATTGCCAAAGAGGGGGTAAGCTTGGAAGATGCCAGGGGGAATATTGATATTGGCGGTCCCACTATGATCCGGGCATCTGCAAAAAACTTTATCCGGGTAGCCTCGGTGGTTGATCCTTTAACCTATCCTTCCATACTGGAAAAACTTAAGGCCAATAATGGATTTTTATCCCTTGAGGACAGATTTAGGCTTGCCAGAAAAGCCTTTGAGCACACCGCAGTCTATGACAGGACCATTGCCAGTTATCTTGCTGCAAAATCAATAAATAAAGTTAAATCATGCTATAAACCAGAAGCATAAGCCAGAATAATAAATCAGGAGAATATGCCATGCCCAAAGATCTCAAAGCAATGTATAAAACAATTATGGATGATCATTTTACCCCGCAGATGGAAGTCTCTTTTATTGATGGAGATAACAGGCAGACTCTTTTTTATGAAAAGGTGTCATGGGTGATTGACGGAGTGAACAAGGGATTAAGATATGGTGAAAATCCCGGCCAGGAAGCAGCACTTTACAGGCTTGTCAACGGCAACCTTGCACTGGGTGATGCTCAAACCATTACTCCGGGCAAATATCTTGTTTCTGATATTGAATTGCTGCAATCGGGCAAACATCCGGGGAAAACCAATCTTACAGATGCAGATAACGCATTGAACATTTTAAGATATTTTACCGATACCCCCTGTGCTGTAATTGTTAAACATAATAATCCTTGTGGGGCGGCGCGGGCACAAAGTCTTGAACAAGCCTATCACAACGCCTATATGGCAGATCGCGTGGCAGCCTTTGGCGGCTGTATTGCCCTGAATAAAGCTGTGGATACTGCCACTGCCCAGGCCATTGCCAACCAGTATGCAGAAGTTGTGGTGGCACCGGAATTCGAGGAAGGGGTCATTGATATCCTGGGTGCCAGGAAAAACTTACGGGTGATTCGGATTAATAATATTGATAAGCTTCAAAGCTTTATCGGTGAGAGGGTGATTGATTTTAAAAGCCTGATGGACGGTGGTATGGTTGCCCAATGGTCTTTTGTTCCCCAGGCCCAGTCTGAAAAGGATTTGGTTCTGGCATCCACCGAGTATAAGGGAAATGATTACAAGGTTAATCGTGAGCCAACTAAAGAGGAATTACAGGACATGCTGTTTGGATGGCTGGTTGAATCGGGCATTACATCCAATTCAGTGATTTATGTGAAAGACAATGTCACCGTGGGGATTGGAACCGGTGAACAGGACAGGGTAGGGGTTGCGGAAATTGCCGTGGATAAGGCATACCGGAAACTTGCCGACAGATACTGCTTTGAAAAATATGAGATCTCTTTTGCCGATTTGACGGATGCTGACAAGAGAGCCCAAATTGAAAATGATGTAAAAAAAGTTAAAGGCGGTCTTATCGGGTCCACTATGGTATCTGATGCGTTTTTTCCCTTTAGGGACGGTATTGATGTGGGATTGCAGCAGGGAGTGAAAGCCGTGGTACAGCCGGGTGGTTCCATGAATGACTACCAAAGTATTGAAGCATGTAATGAAAACAATGCAACAATGGTTTATACGGGCCAGAGAAGTTTTAAACATTAAATTTTTTTATCAAACAGATATTCAAACAAGGCCATCCGGCTTTTTTTATGCCTCTATTATACCTGATGCTCTGATGGCTGCATGGGCAGCCGCCAGCCTGGCAATGGGCACCCTGAAAGGTGAGCAGGACACATATGTAAGCTTCAGGTCATGGCACAGTTGGATCGACTGAGGGTCTCCACCATGTTCACCGCAGATCCCGAATTCTAGGTCAGGTTTAACAGATCTGCCTTTTTCCACTGCCATTTTAAGAAGCTGGCCAACTCCGTCCTGGTCAATAATCTCAAATGGATTTTCAGGAAGAATCCCGGATTCCATATACTCAATAAGAAATCCCGTCTCTGCATCATCCCTTGAAATGCCAAAAGTTGTTTGTGTCAGGTCATTTGTTCCAAAAGATACAAATGATGCATATTCTACTATTTGGTCTGCTGTCAGGGCTGCACGGGGCAGTTCAATCATTGTTCCAAAACTGTAATCGACCTTAATACTCTCTTTTTCCATGATCTTTTTTGC
>NZ_JAIOSW010000505.1 GCF_021107415.1 Desulfobacula sp. | reverse complement strand
GCAAGCAAAGCCGGCAAAAGAATAATTGTATAAACCATGGCAAGGAGCACACCTGTGCCGGCAAAAATACCAACGTCAGCAATAGGCGCAACCTCTGAAGTTGAAAAGGAGAATAACCCTCCAGCAGTAGTTGCGGCCGTCATAACTACGGCAAGCCCTGAATGGCCTATGGAATAAACAATGGCCTCTTCCTTGCTGCGGCTTTTTCGAAAATTGTGATAGAACATGGCCATAATGTGAACACTGTATCCAACACTCACCGCAAGCATAAAGGATGGAAGTATCTGGGTGGGCAGCTTTATCGGCGCTTTAAATACCGCCATGAGGCTGATGGTGGAAATAAGCGAAAGGATTACAATCAAAAGAGGCAAAACCACACCCGAGATTCGTCGAAACATGATAAAGAGAAATGCGCCCACGGTGATAAAAGCAAGGAGTAAAAACCTGCGGACATCTTTTATCATGGACTGCTTCAAAAAATGGGTTACTGCCGCTGAACCGGCAATATAAATTTCAAAGCCGGGACTTCTATATTTGTCAGCAACTTTGTCTACAGCGGCAACGACCTCACTGTTTTCCTTATCCGTTAAGTATAGCTTATTGTCAGTTGTATTTATTTTTTTTTCATCATCTTCAAATCCATCCAGGACGTCGATGTCTGTTCCCACTGAAGAATAGGCCTGGGTCTGAATGACAATGGTTGTCATCTTGCCATCTTCAGATATTAAAAGGTTTCTATATAGCGGATTATCAAGGGTTCGCTGCTTTATTATTGCAATTTCTTCGGTCGTTTCAGGCCAGTTTTCCATAAGGTCCTCAACGATGAGTTCATCTTTTTTCCCCCTTGTATTCCTGGCGTTAATAAGGCTGGTTATATCTTCAATATATGGAACATTTTCAAATAGATCCTCGTGCAGCTCTTTTAGTGTCTTTAGAAACTTCGCTTCAAAAACTTCCTGTGAACGGATTGCAATAACGATCAGTTCGTCCCTGCCGAATTGATCACGAAAAGTATCATAATCAACTCGTGCCGGGTCTGATTTGTGCATGAATCCTTCAGTAGATATATCGATTGTCAGCTTTGGAAGTTGCGACACCATAGCTGCAATTATTACAAACATAATAAAAAGGATTTTAAGCCGGTTGTGATATATGATCCGTGCGAATGATCCGAACCATTTTTCCATGTTATTTCTAATAGTTGTCATTATATTCCTCGATTTTTACTTTTTTACAGCCTTTAAAATCAGTTTTTCGATTTCTTTTGATACATCGCCTGAAACGCTATATCCCAATTTTTTGACGGTTTCAGGAAAAGCAGCGTATCCGGACCTGACAGGATAGCTGGTTTGATAAAACATGATACCCCCTATAACCATAGAGTGTATAATAAACGGGGTGGTTTTAATAAAAACACCCTGTTTTGCACCCTCTTCAAGGATATTGGTAACCATGCCGATTATTAATGCAAATTCTTTGGCAATAATTTCAGGAAGGTTTTGTCCTCCTGAAGCCTGTTCCCGCATCATAATAGGGGCAAGAAAAGGATTTTGCTCCATGGTTTGAGTGACGCTATTTATATAATATTTTAATTTTTGTTCGGAAGACTGATTTTCATCTAAATTGCTTATGAAATGTTCGGTGGCGTTACCTATTATATCGTGGAGTACTTCAGCATACAGAGCTTTCTTGTCGCCTATGTGGTAGTAAATCATGGCCTTGTTAATCTTGGCCTGTTTCGCGATTTCATCCACGCGTGCACCCTCAAAGCCGGATTCGGAAAAAATATTTGCTGCTGCATCAAGAATGCGGCGAATCGTTTTTTCCCTTTTTGACTCTATTAATTTTGAAACCATAAACTTTCCTTTGATTTTGTTTTAGGAAACAAGATGTTATCTGAAACAAAAAACAACTGTTTAGTTAAACTCTATGGTTAATATAATTTTCAGATCAGGTTTGTCAATATTTTTTTATTGGTTTTGCAAATTTCATTTGATTTATATATATATCAATTAGGGTCATGAAAAGAAACAAGCTTATTTACCGCCAAGTGTGGTTCAACCTGCAATTAAGGAGAAAATTTGATGTCAGTAAATACAAAATTCAAGGTAAAGCATGGTGTCTCATTTGCCAAGGATGAGAAGCAGGCGGTTCAAGAATTGTATGATCTAATATATCAACCTGAGGCAGAAGCTGTAATATTTTTTTGTTCATCAAAATATGACCTTGACAGGATGGGCAATGCGCTCAAAGCCAGATTTTCATGTACTCTTATCGGTTGCACAACGGCCGGTGAAATCACGTCGGTCGGTTATCATGAGGGCAGCCTGGCCGGTGTCAGCTTCGCAGCCAAAGCATTAAAGGTACATTCCCGTCTTATTTCTCCCTTGAGTCAATTTTCGACACAGGATGCACAAGCCATGGCAAGGTCTATCCATAAAGAACTTAGCTTTTCTTCCACCTTTAACAAAGATCTGATGTTTGGCCTTTTGCTGGTTGATGGGATGTCCATGCTGGAGGAACAGACCATAAGCTTCATATATAACCAGTTTGAAGGGATGTCCATAGTTGGCGGCTCGGCCGGTGATGACCTTGAATTCAAAACAACCAAGGTCTATACAAACGGGTGTTTTATTTCTGATGCAGCAATCTTTGTCCTCATCGAGACCACACTGCCGTTTTACGTCTTCAAAACCCAGCATTTTCAGCCGACCAAAGAGAAACTGGTAATTACTGAAGCTGATCCGATCAACCGGTGTGTGACGGAAATCAACGGGGAACCGGCTGCTTATGAATATGCTAAAGTACTCGGACTTACGATAGACAAGCTCACGCCAATGGTCTTTTCCAGCCATCCGGTCATGCTGAGAATTGGCGGTGAATATTACGTACGTTCCATTCAAAAGGTAAATGAGGATGAGAGTCTGTCGTTTTTCTGTGCTATTGACAACGGCCTTGTCCTGAGCGTTGCCAAAGGGATTGGTCTTGTGAAAAATCTGGAAAATCAACTATTGGAAATCAAAAAACAAATTCCGAACCCGAAAATAATTTTAAGCTTTGACTGCATCCTGAGACGGCTGGAGATGAAGGAAAGTAAAATGTTTGATGCAGTATGTGAGATAATAAAGGATTATGATTATATCGGGTTCAGCACTTACGGTGAACAATACAATTCAATCCATGTTAACCAGACATTGACAGGTGTAGCAATCGGAGAGATAGAATGACCAGCAGTAAAAAATTGCAGGACCAAGTTGACGAACTCCAGGAAAAAGTGAAAATCCTTGAGAACAAATTGGCCAAAAGTGAAAAGACCAAGAGGATTCTCATGGAGAGGGTGGAGAGAAGCGTTGATTCTGCCGGCGATTCCTATTCGTTATTCGAACGTAATATCCTTTTGCAGCAGCACATAGAGAAACACACCAAAGACTTGGCCGATGTCAACAAGAGGTTGATCGGAGAAATTGAAGAACGGAAACTAATTGAAAAGGAACTGGAAAAATCGCGAGACACCGCCGAGGCCGCCACTCAAGCGAAAAGTAATTTTTTATCCAACATGAGTCACGAAATCAGGACTCCAATGAACGCCATTATCGGCCTGAGCGAACTGGCGTTGAGGACCGAATTGACCGCAAGGCAGCATGATTATCTAAAAAAGATATTGTTATCCTGTCACTCTCTTCTGGGAATTATTAATGACATCCTTGATTTTTCCAAGATTGAGGCAGGCAAACTGACCATGGAGAAAATAAATTTTAATCTAGAGGAAGTGTTAATCAATTTTTCCAATCTGGCTGGCCTGAAGGTTGAGGAAAAAGGCCTTGAATTATTGTTCAATACTCATCCGCAAGTCCCTCTATATCTGGTAGGTGATCCGTTGCGGTTAGGGCAAATCCTACTTAATCTGAGCAGCAATGCAATCAAATTTACTGATAGAGGAGAAATAGTACTCAACACGGAACTTATGCCCGATATAAAAGACAAAAAATCCAATCAGGTAATGCTCCGTTTTTCCATCAGGGACACTGGCATCGGAATGTCCAGGGAGCAAATTGATAAGCTGTTCCAATCTTTTAGCCAGGCAGACGTTTCCACTACTAGAAAATATGGGGGAACCGGATTGGGGTTGGCAATATCCAAACGATTGACCCAAATGATGGGTGGAAAAATTTGGGTGGAAAGCGAACCGGGAAAGGGCAGTATATTTTACTTCACAGCAAGGTTTGGACTTCAGACTGAAACTGAAAAGAAGCAGTATATAGTGCCGGATAAAATGTCGGGGCTTCGTGTTTTGATTTGCGATGATAACCCAACGGCACGGCAGATTCTTAACGATATGTGTTCTTCATTTACTTTTGAAGTAACCCAGGTGGCATCCGGCCGGGAAGCGCTTTCAGAGTTGGAAAAAGCCGAAAACGACAGCCCGTATGAGCTGGTTCTTATGGATTGGAAAATGCCGGGCATGGACGGAATAGAGACAACAAAACGAATAAAAGAAAACCCAAAACTATCAAAGATACCCGCAGTACTCATGGTGACTGCCTATGGGCGTGAAGAGATTAAGCTGCAGGCAAAAAATGTGCGAATTGAAAATTTTCTCATCAAGCCGATAAATCAATCTTTGCTTCATGATGCAATAATGGAAATTTTTATTAAAGAATCCGGGAAAAAAATAAGCGTACCATCCCGCATTCAGGAACAAATTTTAAAAACAACTGAATCATTAAAACCTATTAAAGGAGCCAGGATTCTTCTGATCGAAGACAATTCAATTAATCAACAGGTGGCAACTGAATTGCTGGAACAGGCCGGGTTTACCGTAACCGTTGCAGATAACGGTAAAGAAGGTGTTCATAAAATCAAGACATCAGAATTCGACCTGGTTCTGATGGATATCCAGATGCCGGAAATGGACGGACATGAAGCAACACAAATTATCCGGAAAGAACCCGGCTTTAACTCGTTGCCGATTATTGCCTTAACTGCTCATGCCATGGCCGAAGAACGCGAAAAGTGCCTGAACACTGGAATGAATGACTACCTGCCAAAACCGATAAAGATTGAAGAGTTATATGCTGTATTAACAAAATGGATAAAGGTAGGCGAGCGAAGCGCTCCCGTGAGCAAAGGTCAACCGCCCTCTGAAAAAAACCGCGATGAGATTCCTGTGGAGCTTCCCGGTATTAATATGACCAAAGGTCTGGAAAACGTTGGGAAGAAAAAAGGATTCTTTAAGAAACTGCTCCTTGAATTCTATCAGGATTACCGAAAAGCGGCCCAAAAGATAACACAAGCCCTGTCAAAGGGGCAAACCGAGTATGTCAGGCGCAGGGCGCACACGATTAAGGGTGTTGCCGCTACTATCGGGGCAGAACATCTAAAAAAGAGTGCTTCAGATCTGGAAGAGGCGTTCATTTACGATACCAAAGCTGACAAACAGGCACTTTTAGCTGGATTGACAGGATCACTTGATGAAGTGCTCGAATCGATTGGAACAATGTTAAAACCGATTGGTGAGTCTTATCCGGAAAAGCCCGAGGATGAGAATGACCAATATATTGATCCGGAAAGGATCTGTGCCCAGATGGCCGAATTGATGGGCCTTCTGCAGGAAGGTGATGTGAGTGCAGAAGAATGCTTTGAAGCGCTTCGGGACAATATTAACCTGTCAAAGTGCAGTAAGTATGTGGATAAACTACAAGAGCAGATAGGCAGTTATGATTTCGAAGACGCCCAGACCACACTTATACAATTTGCCGGATCTTTGAACATTTCATTGGAGGACGCAAATGCAGGAAAAGGATAAACAAAAGATCCTGATTGCCGATGATGAGCGGTTTAACCTTAACATACTTGTTGACATTCTAAAATCCGACTACAAAATAATTGTAGCTAAAAACGGGAAACAGGCCATTGAACGGGCTATGTCACTTAACCCTCCTGACCTGATATTACTGGACATCATGATGCCGGAGATGGACGGATATAAAGCATGCAAAAATCTGAAGGAAAACGAGCAGACCAAAGATATCCCGGTGATTTTCATCACTGCAATGAAAGAAGAGGGCAACGAGGCAAGGGGATTTGACCTCGGCGCAGTGGATTATATTACCAAACCATTCAAAGCAGCGATAGTTATGGCCCGGGTAAAGGTCCACCTTAAAATGAAATGGCAGGCGGATATGTTACGAAAGATGGCAAGCATTGACGTGTTAACTGAAATTCCCAACCGCCAGAAATTTGAGGAGACTTTCGATAAGGAATGGAACAGGGCTGTCAGAAATAAAATTCCACTCTCTGTCGCATTTATTGATATAGACTTTTTTAAACAGTACAACGATGCCTATGGACATGGTCAAGGGGATAAATGCCTTAAAGAAATAGCACAGGCCTTGGTTAACTCAATCCGCAGGCCGACTGATTTTGTTGCCCGCTATGGCGGTGAGGAATTCATAGCGGTTCTTCCTGAGACCGATATATCCGGCGCCATGACAATTGCCGAAGCCATGCGCAGCAATGTCGAGCTTCTCAAGATTCCCCACGCGCAATCCGTTCCTCTTGATTATGTTACCATAAGCATCGGGGTAAGTTCGGTGTTTCCAAGCAGTGGTTTTTCAGACGCTGCTCTTGTTTCCGTTGTTGCCACTGCCGATGAAATGCTTTACAAGGCAAAATCAAAGGGCCGAAATCAAATCCAATGCCGGTAAATAGTGACAGTCTTTAAACTGCAAAAAAACGATTTATATAATATTTCATTTGATTTTTATATATCTGATTGATATGTATCATATAAATATAAACCACTTAGAGCTATGAAAAGAAAGATAACTCATTTGGAGAACAGAATGGTTAAACGCATAGGAATACTGTATTTCTCACCAACCAATACAACAAAAAAAATTTGTGAGGCCGTAGCATTGGGATTGGGAACAAGGCATCCTCAAACACTTGACATGACTTTTCCGGATACTCGAACCCGAATAATCACTGATCCAAACGCAGTCACAGCCGATATAGATCATTTAGTTGTGGGTGCCCCTGTTCATTCCGGAAAACTGCCGATTCAAGTCATAGAATGTCTCAGTTCCATTGCAGGAAATGGAAAACAATGCAGTGCAATTGTTGTTTATGGTAATCGGGAGTATGGAATTGCGCTTTACCGCATGGTAAAAATTCTTCATACAAATGGTTTCAAAGTCAGCGCTGCCGCCGCCTTTATAGGCCAACACTCCTATTCGGATATAGTACCGGTTGCGATAGGAAGACCGGATGAATCAGACATAGAAAAAGCACGCAGGTTTGGAGCAGACAGTTTAAACGCGAGCGGGAACCTGAGTCTTAAAGATGTCCCAATGCAACTTGATAAGACCTCCAAGTCTGACAAGTATTCAGCTCTCAAACCTGTTCACATTGAAAAACTATGCATACAATGTGGACAATGTGCAGAAAACTGCCCTGGTGGCTTATTATCTCCTGACACAGGCATGTATCTGAGCCGGGCGGCAAAAAACCAGTGCATCGGATGCATGGCATGTGTTAAAACCTGTATGGAAAAAGCAAGAGTTGCTAAAGCTAATCCAATAGTCAAAGTGGTTATGAATAATATTCTCAGACAAGCATCCAAAGAACGAAAAGAACCGCTTACTATTGTTGCATGAAGTGATCAAAGACCGGCTTTTGGAACCCGTAAAGAATCCCTTGCTCTGGCTGATATCATTATGTACTTTTTTTCATAATAGTATTTCAATTTTTTATAAAAAACAGTTCTGTTTCGTGTATATACCACTCCTATAGTGTTTTGAGGAAATGGTATTTTCCGGACACATTTTTTGCTTTAATTTTTAATAATACCAACTCTAAATGAGACTATAAAAAAGTAAAGCAGAAAGCTATTAATACCGCACGGCATATCACAGTTTTAAATCAGGTTACAAATAAAGGAGGGGAAAATGAAAAAAAGAATTGTACTCACAATGGTATTGGCAGTATTAATGACAACTCTGATGAGCATACCGGGTACGGGGAACATCCCTGTCCCCTGTACTCATGCCCGGCGACATGGTGATGGTAAAAGAGAGGATTGATGAGCCTTTCTGCCGGAGCGATCTGGTTGCCATTGTTTTTGGCCACCGGCAGGCACCTCTGATAAAAAGGGCGGTGGCTGTTCCGGGAGACCGGGTTAAAATAAAAAATAACCGGCTTTTTATAAACAAAATCTATTCAGGGCCGGTAAACCAGAAAAAAATGAGATCAACCATTAAACAGCTTGCACGATATAACGGGGTCATACCTCCCGGGAATCTGTTTGTTCTGGGAGATAATCTTAAAAACAGCAGGGACAGCCGGAGACTGGGCCTTATCCCCTTTGATCTTGTCAAGGGAAAAGCAAGCAAAATTATAAGATCTCAACAGCTTTAACCATTGAATGGTTTTTTCTGTTGCTTTTATCCGCCATCCCTTTATATAAATAACATACAGGGAAAAACGGATCTCTACCGAATATCTTGAACTGCAATTTGATAACCGATGGAATAAAACAACATCCATACAGGTGATCGATATCATAAAGGATATTTACCTTAAAACCCTTTGTAAACATCTTTTCTATGCCCAATTTTTACAATCAGAATAACCAATCTGTCATCATGGATTTCATATATTATTCGATAGTCTCCGGTACGAATCTTATGAAAAAAATTATTCCCTTTCATTTTAGTGGTATTTTGCTCGGGCAGATTTCGACCCAGTTCCTCTATTTTTTTCTTAATTCGTACCAGATTTTTTTTTGAAAACCGCTTCAGGCTCTTCAATACAGCAGGCCGAAACTCTATAGAATATGTCATAAATCAAAACCCCAATTGTTTCCAGACTTTTTCGGCAGCAATATTGTCTCCAGGTTCTGCAAGAGCCCGTTTGGCATCTTCAATATCAATATGATCTTCAATTTGCTGAAGCAATTCAAGCTCATCTATAGAAACCAAAGCAGCAACGTCCTGGCCTCTGCGTGTCAGGACTATAGATTCCTTGCCGTAAGCAACTTTATTAACAATATCAGCAAAATTTTTTCTTGCATCTGCTGTGGAAACTTTAATGCTCATTTGGCACCTCCATTTTTGTACTTTATATACAATTCGTACAATAGGTACTTAATAATGTCAACCCTATGTGTAAAAACAAAAATTTATATAGATCTCTCGAAGAAATTGATCCGGTTTATAGCAGTTTTGCTGGGTTGGATTTCAAGTGTTTCATTGAGCAGGCGATTTGTTGCACCATTGGTTGAGCTTAAAAAAAGAGTCAATGCGATTATTGCCGGTAACCTGGATAGTAATCCTATCTATAAATATCCGGAAAACAAAATCGGCACAATAGCCACAGATATTGAACAGCTTACAGATTTACCGGCAGTCCCCATAAGATCTTGAAAAAAAAGACAGATCAAGGGAATCCACATCATAGTCTGCATCATAATCTGCAGGACATCCGCTTGTGCAATTGATCTTACCAAAGTCCCGGGCAAAGATAATAAGATCGTCTTCATCCACATCCTGATCACCATCAAGATCACCCGGACATAGATTTTCATGATATTCATCTGCACCGATATCAACAATCGGAGCCTGACCATTACCGGTATCTATTGTATCGGGATCATCACCCACGCGGTTGTCTTCATAGAAATCTTTTTCAGGAAGCTGTACTGATTCATTATCACCGGCATCTATACAGGGTGATCCTGAAGCAAGCTGAAAATTATCATTTAAAGCATCCACAAACACTGGATCACTATTAATATTCCCAACTCCGCTAAAGCCGGATTCAATGTTATTATAGGTTATCAAAGCCTGGCTGCCTGTATCGGAATACAAATAGATCTGGGGGCTGGCAGATGCAGTGTTGCCCCAGAAAATGCAGTTAAAAATGGATGGGACACTATTCCCCTGGTTAAGGACATGTAAACCACCCCCGCTCGCTGCAAAATTATTTACAATG
>NZ_JAIOSW010000285.1 GCF_021107415.1 Desulfobacula sp. | reverse complement strand
GGTTATTGTTTCTATGGCCTATATTGGTATTCTTGTTGCGCCTGGCCGAAGCCGTGCCAAGTGGTAAAAATACCATTGATATGGCCAGTATCATAATAATACAAAAGTTTGAAAAATGAGTGCGATTCATTGCTTTTTCCTTTATTTCTGAACAGAGGTTTTATCTTGCACGGTCTCGATAATATTGATTTTTCGATAGCCCGGTGACGGCTCAAAATTGAACAGGTAATCTGGCAATGCAGTGGAAAAATCCCATTTGTCAAACATTGCTGTGAACTGTGGAGAGCCCTGTTCTGTCTTATGAATGATGACAATTTTACGTATTACAGGAAGCAAGCCATCTTCCACCCATACCTGCCAGTCTATGAGATCGTGCTGGAAGGCAAGATGATGACATCGTATTCCGGACACCATTTCGACACCATAGTACTGACCTGATCGGGCCTTTTCAGCAGAGCCGTCAAAGGGAGTGCTCAACAGCATATCATCCAGCGGGAAGGAAATGTCATACTTCTTTCCCATTGCGGCGATGGTCTTGTCAATGGTGGCAGGTGCTGGAGCAATACCGAAAAAACCGGCTCTCTGATCAAGATAGGTAACACTCTTGCCATTGTAGAAAAAAGTTTTTTCAGGCTGTATGGTCGCAGTCTGGATCCTGAATTGATCCGGCCGGCGAAGATTAAGTTCAATGGTTTTGGCAAACTGCACGTTCCTGTTTTCCGCCGACACAAAATCATTCCATATTTCAACGGAAACGGAAAATTGATTTTGTTTGGCCAGGAATGAAGTGGCCCTGTCAACTATTTTGAGAGCCTGGGGATCAAGATCGCTGGTTTTGTCTTTTGCTAAAGCCGGTTGCACAAGCAGTGCTGTGGCACCGACAAAAAATAAGAACATAATAAATTTATCTTTTAGTAGTTTTTTCATTACTCTCCTTTAACGGGTAAAAATATAAGTTGGTGATAAGGGGCGGGTATCAACAAAGGATTCAACCAATTTTAACGTCGCAAGCGACGGGGTATTAGACCCAACGCGTTGCAATAAAATGATGGTTGCACATTCAAAATTTTAAAAAAAAGATTTTCTTCTGAAAAATTTTAACATTCAAATCATCTTATAGATTACGCCTCCCCAAGTCAGACCAGCCCCTAATCCAAAAAACATAATTGTATCTCCTGCTTTTACCATTTGTTTTTCTATAAGCTCGTCAAAAGCAATGGGGATTGTTGCAGCAGTTGTGTTACCATATTGTTGAATATTGTTGTACATTTTTTTTTCCGGAATTTTCATCCGCTCCCTGAAAACTTCGTTGATCCGTAAGTTAGCCTGATGGGGTATAAACATATCAATATCCTCAATGGACATCTTTGCTTTTTGCAGCAATGCATTAGCTAATTTTGGCAAGCGGGTGACTGCAAGCTTGAACACTTTTTTGCCATCCATATAGGGAAAATGTTCTTTGTTTTCTATAATGGTTGTGCTGATAGGTTGACTTGATTTTTTGGCTGGTAAACCAAATTTTAAAGCCGTCGAATATTTTCCGTCAGCATGTAGGATCGAAGTAATAAATCCACTATTATCCGTTGTTTCTAATGCTTCAATACAGGTAGCTCCAGCGCCGTCTGCAAATATTATGGCTGTATCGCGGTTAGCAGTGGTAAGTTCTATGTACCTGCTTTGGTACTCGGCACCAACCAGTAAAATTTTCTTTGCCTTTTCGCTTCGAATATAGGCATCGCAGAGCTCAAGTCCATGTAAAAAGCCAGTACATTGTTGGCGGATATCAAGCGCCGGTACATTTTTGGCGCCCAGCTTGTCCTGTAAAAGAGCTCCTGAACCAGGGATATTTACATCAGGAGTCATAGTGGCAAATACAATCAGATCTAATTCATCCGGATTCCAATCTGCCCTTTCCAGAGCTATATTAGCTGCATTCAAAGCTAAATCAGAGGTACCAATGTCATCACCTTCTGTTACCCAATACCTGGCTTCAATCCCGGTCCGCTGTACAATCCATTCATGAGTTGTATCCATAAATTCAGTTAACTCATGGTTTGTAACATGTCTATCTGGCACATATCTGCCACTGCTCTTTATTATTGTTCGTATCATAACTTGAATCCCTATATTCAACCAGTATTAAATTAGATCCAAGGATCTTTCCAAAAAATACTGAGTTATATGCTAGTCTGTTTTTGAGACACAAAACCACCCACCAAAGACATATTTGAAAAGTTTACTTTTAGCCTCCCCCCTGGTCTCATATGATTGACCATATACTTCTTCTACTTTTAAGGTATGAAAAAAAGATTCAGCAGGGGCATTATCAAGGCAATTGCCTTGGCCGGGGAAGGATAATCTATTAAAGTTGTAAAACTTTATAAATTGATTGTTTATTAATTATTTGACTAAAATTAGGATAGTGCTAATTCTTCTTTTATAAACATTTTTTTAAGTTTTTCTGGAAGACCCGCAAATGCTTCATTAACAATTTCTACAGTATCATTGAACACAATCTGAACTCTTTGGTTGTATTTTGTTAATTTTTTTAATAATCGTTTTAATGACTCATCTTCAATTGCAGCCAATTGATTTAAATTCAGTTTGACAATACAATCTTCCTTTTTTAGCTTACTTAAAAGATTTTTAGCAAATACCTTTGCATTGACTTTGTCTAGTGTGCTGGCTAATTCAACCATTATTGGTTCATGATTCCAATTTAAATTGATATCTAATATGTTTGAGAATGATTTACCTTTTAAGGCTTCAGCAGCAAGGTTTTTTACCGACACACGGTATTTGGTAATTATTGTTTTGGGTTGATAAATCACCTACCTCATGCATAGCAAGAGGTATGATGAAGCCCCCTCTAAGGCAATGGCATTCGCTTAAGGATTAAACCCATTCGTTTAAGGGATTGCACTGTTGGTGTGGTTGTTGGCTATGTTGCGAGAATTTGAATTTTCTTTTTTTTCTCCTTTGATGGCTGCCATTTAGATCCAGGTTTCATGGATTTGCGGGCATATGAACGACCTGGTCTCTCTTTTTGATTTTCTCGTGAAGAAGATTTATGGTCTGCTGTAGGATAATTGGGTTGATTGAGATCAACATCTGCTTTATTGGTAAAAATACGATTCATAGTTATAAGTGCAAAATGTGCAAAAATTTCCTGCTTTACACCACGTTCACTTTTAGCATGAAAATCTTCGATAGCTGGGAGTTGAAGCGGCCTGGTCAGCAAAACTGATGACGGAAATATTTTTTTATACTTCTCTTGACAAAAAGAAATTCCCTATCTACGATACTCGCCGAATTGAACTATAATTATAAAAATTACAAGTAAATAGATTATAAAATCAAAAATGCAATTCAACTAGAGGACCCATGTATGCTCGTATCCAATTGTTTGTTTAAGATCGGCCGGAAGACCATTTTTTTATGGATTTTGGCGTTTGTGCTTCTATCTCCACTCCTCGGTTTCTCCAGTACACCTGAAACTGAAGCAATGGTCAAAGCATCGGCTCAGGAAACCTCAATTTTAACCGAATTTATTAAAGCCGACTTAACGCCAAAGATGATAATGATGGCGTTACTGACTGCCTTTTTTCTTGGGGCGGTTCATGCATTGAGCCCAGGGCATGGAAAAGTGATGGTTGCATCCTATCTGGTTGGAACGCGGGGAAAAGTCAAAGATGCAGTAACCTTGGGAGGGATTGTAACCATTACCCATGTCATCAGCGTATTAATGCTGGGGGTTGGTACACTGATTTTGACAGAGTACCTGGTAGAAGAACAAGTGTACGGCTGGATAGGGCTTTTCTCTGGACTGATTATTTTTGTTATTGGATATTGGATGCTAGCAAAACCTGCTTTGAACTGGATAAAAAGCGGAGGCCAAAACAATGATCATTCCCATGGTGATCATGGACATTCTCATCATTTCCATAAGGATGCACATAACCATTCCCATGATGATCATGGTCATACACATGGACATGGTTATGGACATTCACATATTCCGGAAGGAGAGATTTCATTTAAAAGCCTTTTAGCCCTTGGAACTGCAGGAGGAATGGTTCCCTGTCCAACGGCAATGGTGGTTTTGCTGGCCTCTATTGCCATTCACAAGATTTTTTTTGGTCTATTGCTCATTATTTCATTTAGCCTCGGTCTGGCAGCCATTTTGATTCTGATCGGAGTGATGACGGTCAAAGCATCAAAATATCTAGAGATTTTTTCCGAGGAGAAAAAATTGATTCAACGGCTTCCTGTTTTCAGCGCTGGAATTATTATGCTGGTAGGTATTTCCATAGCATTTAATTCACTGGTTTCAGCCGGTATTATTACACTTAATATATAATCCATCGTTTTCAACAGGATAAGGTATATCTATGGTGATACTTATCAAAATATTGGTTGGTATTTTTGCTGGTGTGTGTTCCTTTCCTTTGTCGGCATATGCTCATTTCACAACGGAAATGGGGGATTTTTACGGGGGAATTCTTCATCCCATAACCGATTCGCAAACCATTCTCCCCATATTAGGATTTGCCCTTTGGACATCCCAGCAGGGAATCAAGCAGGCAGGAAAAATGATGATGCTGTACGCGGGGATCATACCCATTGGCGCATTTATGGGTTTTATGAATACCGGTTTTTTGCCGGGGCATGTTTTCTGGCTTTGCGTGTTGGCGGGGATTGGGTGTTTAATCACTTGTGAATATCGGCCCGGTCTCCCACTTGCATTTGCGATTACGGTTGTACTTAGCATTTATGCCGGATACGCAAATGTATTTGAAGTCAAAGACAAAATAGGAGACCCCGTGCTCTATATTGTGGGTCTTATTCTTGGTGCCGGACTGCTGGTGCTTTATCTAACTGGTTTTTTACTATCCCGCAAAGTTGAATGGAAAAATATTGCCATCCGGATTGCAGGCTGCTTTATTTTTGTTGCAGGCGTTCTTTTCTTCGTGTTGAAGTTTCCGTTTTAAAACGTATGAGAAAAATGCCCTTACTTAGGCGAATACCAGATGGGTGAAGACCAGGCGCGTTCCTTGATGAAGGCAGGCACCTCTTTTATTGGCTCAATACCCAGCCGGATGGCATCATAGGTTGACCATCGGCAGGTCGGATTCTGTAAGACACGGACATAGTAAAAAGATGCAAAATCGGGATTAAAAGTGTCATCGGTCCAGAGAACCTTTAATTCCTCATCCCCGGAGCCTTCAGTTATTTCACAGGTATTCAGGTTTACACGTGCACCATTATCCGGACATTTTCCCGTTACGGAATCCGGGGCCATTCCATCGGAACAGGCGATATCAAAGACTTCTTCTTTGCGATCACCGTCTTCGATCCATCCTTTAATAATCTGAATACGTTCCAGATTGGCATCTATGGGGTCCTTTGCTGCCCATACAAGAAATTTCGGTTTTTTGGTTTTTTCGTTTTCTTCTAGAATGCTTCCCATGGGTACTCCGGCTTCATATGCGGCAAACACCATATCAGGGCGGTTTATGATATCCTGATCAAAATTCCATCCGGCAAAAAATCGAAGCCGGATACGGGTTCCACTGGTCGCATAGGTCTCTTTTCTCTTCATGCTGTCAAACAGGGCGTCACGGGTATTCTCCTCTGCCCAGATGGCTGCCAATCCCCCCGGGTTATGTGTGATAGGGGTGCCGGGACGGAATTTTCGTTCAGCCAATCTTTTTTGTGCAGGCGAATCCTTGATAGCTGCTTTGCCCCGATAATCCCATTCCTCAGTATCGCCTGGATTGGAATTGTGCGCATCGGTGCTCCCAATGAAACCAAATTGCAGGGGATTAAATCCTATCTCTTTTTCCAGTTCAATTCCAAGCTTTAGGCCTTCCCGGGCATATGATCCTTTACTGGCACACCCTACTAAATTGTCATCCTTGCAAATTGGCCAAAAGAGTTCAAAAGAACACTCTTCATCAGTCGTCCCCACCCCAAAGGCACACTCAGAAGTGCGTTTGCATTGAAAAATTTCCGCCAATGGCTCATATCGATCTCTCCGTTCCCAATCCTTTAGGGTATAAGGGGCACCATCTTCATCATTGCGAGAATAAGCCCTTCCAAAAAAATTACTCATATTATGGGGAATGGTC
>NZ_JAIOSW010000279.1 GCF_021107415.1 Desulfobacula sp. | reverse complement strand
GACTGCAAAGTAACAGGCTGCAAAAAAGCGATTCAAGATGCTCCGGTCACCCTGGATCATCTCTGCAAAGAGTGTGAAGATCATTTTAACACGGTGAAAACAACCCTTGAGCAGCAGGGTGTTGATTTT
This sequence comes from Desulfobacula sp., assembly GCF_021107415.1. The sequence goes on along the minus strand of NZ_JAIOSW010000279.1, from coordinate 7,151 downwards.
ATTGTGGACAAATCCCTGGTGCGCGGCCTGGATTACTATACCCGAACCGCCTGGGAAATTCAGACCACCACCCTTGGCGCACAGAGTGCCATTGCAGGCGGAGGCAGATATGACGGCCTTGTCAAAGAGCTGGGCGGCCCGCAAACACCGGCCATCGGATTTGCCATTGGATTTGACCGTCTGGTGGAAGTCATGGAACAAATTGATAAAACTCAGAAAGCCCCCTCTCTTGATCTGTTTATTGTCTCTTTAGGTAGTGCAGCCATGGAAAAAGGATATCACTGGTCCTGCGAGCTGAACCAGGCCGGTATCCGTACTGAGATGGATTTCAGAGGGAAAAGCTTAAAAGCCCTTATGAAACGGGCAAACAAACTCAATGCCCGATATGTATTGATTGCAGGAGAAAATGAACTGACAAAAAATGCCCTTATTTTAAGAGATATGAATACCAAAAAGCAGGTTTCACTTAGCCTTGAAACCCTGGTTCCCGAACTGATCAAAATACTAAAAAAATAATATAGAGGAAATACTAAGTGACTGATTTACTAGGAGATTTAAAGAGAACACATCATTGTTGTGAGTTAGGTGACACCGATATCAATAAAGAAGTTGTTTTAATGGGCTGGGTTCAACACCGCCGTGACCACGGAGGGGTAATATTTATAGATTTAAGGGACAAAGAAGGGATTACCCAGATCGTTTTTAACCCGGAAAATTCAAAAGCGGTTCATGAAAAAGCCCAGGGAATCAGGAATGAATATGTTCTTGGTGTAAAAGGAAAGGTCATTGCCCGACCCGGTGATATGCTCAATCCGAATATGAAAACCGGTGCCATTGAAGTGTTGATAGACGAGCTTAGTATTTTTTCAAAAGCCAAAACTCCGGCATTCCAGATCGAAGACCGGGTGGAAGCATCGGAATCCATTCGTTTGCAGTACAGATATCTGGATTTAAGACGCCCCCAACTGAAAAATAATATTCTGGCAAGACATGCGGCCACCATGGCAATAAGAAACTATCTTGATCATAAAGGGTTTGTGGATATTGAAACGCCTTTTTTGACCAAAAGTACACCGGAAGGTGCAAGAGACTATCTGGTTCCGTCCAGGGTCAGCCAGGGGGAATTTTATGCCTTGCCCCAGTCTCCACAACTTTTCAAACAATTATTAATGATCGCAGGTTTTGACAAGTATTACCAGATCGTCAAATGCTTCAGGGATGAAGACTTGAGAGCAGACCGGCAGCCCGAGTTTACCCAGATTGATATGGAGCTGTCTTTTGTTAATGAACAGGAGATTATGGAAATAGCCGAGGGGATGATTGTCGCTATTTTCAAAAAAGTGCTTGATATTGATCTTGACACACCGTTTCCACAGATCACCTATGATGAAGCAATGACAAAATTTGGTCTTGACAGGCCGGATCTCAGATTTGGCCTGGAATTGTGTGATATCTCCGATATTGTAAAAGATGCCGGGTTCAAGGTTTTTGCCAACGTGGTAAAAAACGGCGGCCTTGTTAAAGCCATTAATGCAAAAGGATGTGCCGATTTTACCAGAAAACAAATTGATGAGCTGACTGATTTTGCAGCTGTTTATAAAGCAAAAGGACTTGCCTGGATTAAGATAAAAGAAGACCAATGGCAGTCTCCCATAGTAAAATTCTTTACCGATGAAGAAAAGGATGCCTTAAGGAAACGACTTGATCTTGAACCCGGGGATATTGTTTTCTTTGTGGCAGACCAGCCGAAAATCACAAATGAAGCCCTTGGCCAGTTAAGAAATGAGCTGGCAAGACGGCTTGAACTGATTTCTGAAGACACCTATGAATTTGTCTGGGTGACCCACTTTCCCCTGCTTGATTATGATGAAACAGAAAAACGCTATCAAGCCCTGCACCATCCATTTACCGCACCCGTTGAGGAGGACATTGAAAAGCTGGACTCTGATCCTCTTGCGGTTAAATCAAGGGCCTATGACATGGTGTTGAACGGAATTGAAATCGGTGGTGGAAGTATTCGTATTCACTCCCCTGAACTTCAACAAAAAGTATTAGACTGTCTTGGGATTGATGAAAATGAAGCCAATGAAAAATTTGGGTTTCTCTTGGATGCCCTGGCATCCGGGGCACCACCCCATGGAGGAATCGCCTTCGGACTGGACCGGCTGATGATGCTGCTGTGCCGTGAAGACTCCATCAGGAGTGTCATTGCATTTCCAAAAACACAAAAAGCAACCTGCCTTTTGACCCAGGCGCCATCAAAAGCATCAACAGCACAGCTTCAGGAACTTGCGATTAAAGTATCCAAAATAGAAGAATAATGATCTTCATAAAAATTCAAACCACCGGAATAAGTCTGTGATCTCTCTTTCCGGTGCTTTGATAAAATTTAAGACTAAATTATGCTCTTTTCCGTTTTAATTGGAGAATCGGTGTATTAAAAACCAATGCCGTTACATCATCATCTCTTTTAACCTTAAGTTCAAGGGAGTCTTTATTGATTTCAAAATAATTTGAGATCACCGCCACAATATCTTTTTGAAGGTCTGTCAAGGTTGTGTCGTTCAGATCAAGCTTGTCATATATTAAGGAAAATTGGAGTCTTTTTTTAGCAGTATCTTTGCTGGCTTTCTGACCGGTGAATCTTCTCAATAGTCTGCTTATGCTTAACATTCAATTCTCCTTATCTTGTAAGCCCGAAGGTTCTGCTGATTTTGTTCCACATACTCGTTTTATGGGCTGGAACCTGTACAGGCAAATCTGCCTCCCCGTTGAGACGTCTGGCGATGCGCTTAAATGCCTGACCCGCCGTTGATTCATTTTGTAAGACAAGCGGAGTGCCTGTATTGGAAGAAATCAATACATGCTCGTCCATGGGAACAAGACCTGCAAGATCAATGGAAAGAACTTCAAGCACATCTTCATGGCTGAGCATTTCTCCTCTTTCCACCCGTGCCGGTTCAATCCTGTTTACAATCAGTTTCGGCGTTAATGACCTTGAATATAAAAGCCCGATGACACGATCCGCATCCCTGACAGCAGACACATCAGGGGTACAGATAACGATTGCCTCATTGGCTCCGACAATTGAATTTTCAAATCCTTTTTCAATGCCGGCCGGTGAATCCATGATGACAAAATCAAACTCTTTTCTGAGCTGCTTTGCCACCCGCTCAACACCGGAAGTGGTTAAAACATCTTTATTATCACTTTGTGACGCGGGTATCAAAAAAAGATTTTCTATCCTTCTGTCCCTGATAGCAGCCTGACTGATTTTACATCTTCCCAGAACAACATCAACAATATTAAACACGATCCTGTTTTCCAGTCCCATTACAACATCAAGATTTCTCAACCCAATATCCATATCAACAATGGCAACCCTTTTGCCTTCCAGGGCAAGGGCGGCACCAATGCAGGAAGTGGCTGTGGTTTTTCCAACACCGCCTTTTCCTGATGTTATGACGATTACTTTACCTTCCAAATTTACACCTCTATTCTTAAATTAAATTGCTTCCGGCCAAGGCATTTTCCGAAAAGGATTTTCCTTTATATAATCCTTTACCACGATTCCATCATCCTCAACACATGCGTATTCCGGTTTTGCACTAAATTCCTCATCAATGCCGGCAGCGGCAATCTCCCCGATCTTAACCTGGGTCGGTTTGAATTCAAGAGTAAAAATAATGGCCTTTTCATCATTCGGACATCCGGCATGGACTTTTCCTGCAAGTTTACCAAGGACTATGACATCTCCGCCGGCACTGATTTCCGATCCGGGATTCACGTCTCCTGCTATCACAATATGCTTTTTCGATTCAATCTTCTGGCCGGACCGGACCCTGCCCCTGAGCATTAAAACATCACTTCTGTGATGATTCCAACCTTTTGAAAGATCCCTTTGACGGGTTTGCTCGGTTGGAATAGATCGTTTTTCAGGAGGAATAGATACTTTTGCCACTTCAAACTTGGTTTTTAAGTATGATTTTAAATTTTCTATTAGATCATCATGGCCTTTGGCATCTCCGACATCAATTACCACACTTGCGTTTATGGCCAGATGTTTTAGATTCTTAAATAATTTGTCTATTTCCGATTTAAGCACATCTTCCGGGTGAAAAGGATCAATTGTGATCCAGAAACCATCACCAACCCCTTTTAATCTTACCGGCGCAGAACAGTCAAAATTAATCATCTTACGTGTGACCTTCAGGTTATATTTTTTAGCAAAACTGTGGTTGTGTTCAAATTATTTTTTGGACTATAAAAAATCACACCCTAAGTGTCAAGGATTGAATTATCTGAAAAAATAAGACGAACTGGCAGCTTTGGAAACAGCTGTTGACAAAGATTCGAGGCGATCTACGATTTTAAAACTTCTCTTAATTTATGCGAGAAATCAATGACACTATACGGTTTCAGAATATACCCCTTGCAACCCTGCCTGAGCATCTCCTGTGCCTTCTCATCAATGGAATACCCTGTTGAAAGCAGCACCTTAATATCGGGATTTAGTTTCTTGAGTTCCAGGAAAGTCTCAAGTCCGTTCATTTCCGGCATAATCATATCAAGAATAACAAGATCAATTTCTAACTTTTTTTCTTTATAAATTTTCAATGCTTCTTTTCCGGAAGCCGCAAGTATCACGCTATACCCAAGCGCTTTGCAAATTTCCCTGCCCACCGTCAGAATCCTCTCCTCGTCATCAATCAGGAGGACGGATTCACTCCCCATAACCAGCTTTTCATCTTCTGTAGGGGTATCTATATTATCTGCTGTTTTCTTTAAACCTAAAATAATGGAAAAAGAAGATCCCATGTTTGGAGAACTCCACACATCAATGACCCCGTTATGGTTCTGAATGATCTCCCTGGCAAACGTTAACCCCAGTCCCTTTTTCTCAGGATGGCGTTCATGGTCTACGGAATAAAAAGGAGTAAAAATATTATCCAATACCTCTTTATCCATCCCGATACCAGTGTCTGTTATGGTAATCTTCACGAAAAATCCGGTATTTAGCCCGTAAGAATCTGCGGTTCCATTTAAAATAGCACCGGATTCAGTGGTGACAGAAAGCTTTCCGCCTTTTGGCATGGCCTGTAGTGCATTATCAACAATGCTTTTAAAAACCTGATTGATTTTATCAGGATCTGCTTCAACGATCAGGGATTTTGAGTCAAGATCCACATCCAGAACAATTTTTTTTCTTTTAAGATCAAGGTGTTCCACTGCTTTTCGAACCAGCCGGTTTACATCAATGGGGCGGGTATAGTACTCATCAACTTTTGCAAAACCAAGCAACTGGGTTGCAATTTCAGATCCTTTATCAATACATCGGATGATTTCCACAATGTGCACATAAAGCGGATCAGACGGTTTTACACTGTTCATCATCAGTGATGCTCTACCTTTAATTGCGGATAAAAGATTGTTAAAATCATGGGCAATTCCGCCTGCAAATGCTTCCACCGCATCGGGAGTCTTATTTTTTAATCGTATATATTCCATTTTCAATACCCTGCCTTTTTTGACTGAATTTTAAAAGTGTATCGTGATGACAAACTAAAATCAAACAATAATTAAAAATTTTTAATTTTAGGACTGTAAAAACCAACCGCCTTTTTTATTGCTCAAAAGAGTGAATACTGATACAAAACTAAATGGAGGAACATAATGTTAGTCGTAATGGAAAAAAGCACAAGTAAAGAAAAAATTCAACCTGTGGTAAACGCACCGGTGACAAAACCGTATAAACTTGTCAGCCGGGAGTTTAAGCCCGAAAATACTCACGTTACTATTGGTGATGCTGTTTTCGGCAATGGAAGCTTACCTGTAATTGCCGGCCCCTGTGCTGTTGAAAGCGAAAACCAGGTTCTATCTATTGCAAGGTTAGTTAAAGATGCCGGTGCAAAACTATTCAGAGGTGGTGCATTTAAGCCGAGGACCTCTCCTTATTCTTTCCAGGGGCTTGGGAAACAAGGCCTTGTCCTTTTAGCAAAAGTACGGGAAAAAACAGGATTACCCTTTGTAACGGAAGCCATGGATGTTGAAAACTTTGATCTTGTGGAAAAATATGCTGATCTTGTCCAGATTGGCAGCCGAAACATGCAGAACTTCAGTCTTTTAAGACGTGCCGGAAAATCGAACAGGCCTGTAATTTTAAAAAGAGGAATGTCAGCCACGCTCCAGGAATGGCTCATGGCGGCTGAATATATCATGGCAGAAGGCAACAACAATATCATTCTTTGTGAAAGAGGGATAAGAACCTTTGTAAGACACAGCAGAAACACCTTAGATCTTTCTGTTGTGCCGGCAGTCAAAAAAGAAAGCCACCTTCCCATCATTATCGATCCCAGCCATGCAGCCGGTGTCAGGGACCAGGTTATATCCCTTGCTTATGCATCAGCCGCTTTAGATGCTGACGGCGTGATGATTGAAGTTCACAACAACCCGGAAAAAGCCATGAGCGATGGGGCGCAGTCTTTATACCCGGAGCAATTTATTGAAGTCATGGAAAAAATGAACGCCATCCATACAATTGTCGGAAAATAATAATGAAAACCTTCCATGTTAACGGGCTGTCAGGGCTTTCTTCCATCTATGTTGGAGAACGCCTTAAAAATCTGGAAAACTACCTGCCTTCCACCCAGACAATTATTGTCACAGATGAGAATATAAAAAAATATTATCAAAAAGATTTTCCAGATGTTCCCATCATTACCATTGGAACCGGAGAAGATATCAAGACCCTTGCAACCGTTGAAACCATATTAAAGGAGCTTATCCGTTATTCCTGTGATCGCTCAAGCTTTATTCTAGGAATTGGCGGTGGTATTGTCTGTGATATTACAGGATTTGCAGCCTCTGTTTTTTTAAGGGGGGTAAATTTCGGGTTTGTATCCACCTCTCTTTTATCCCAGGTGGATGCCAGTGTCGGTGGAAAAAACGGGGTAAACCTGGATTCCTATAAAAATATGGTGGGGGTCTTTAACCAGCCCGAGTTTGTCATTTGTGATATTGACCTTTTAAATACCCTGCCGAAAAAGGAAATTTCAAACGGGTTTGCCGAGATTGTCAAACATGCACTGATTTCAGATCATGACATGTTTGATTTTATTGAAAAAAACATTCAAAAAGCTCTTAACCTTGAT
>NZ_JAIOSW010000410.1 GCF_021107415.1 Desulfobacula sp. | reverse complement strand
CATATGAATATGATTCCTGGCCAAGAATTCGCCATGCATTTTTTGAATTTAAGAGCACAACCGAATATTGGGTTGAAAGATGTTCCACAATTTTCATGCAGTCATCAAAAACACCTGGAATTTCAAAAACTTGTGCACCACTTCCTAGAGGTTGTGACAGCTGTTGAGAGGTTACCTTTTTATGGGGTAAAAGAACGGCAGATTTGATTAAAGGACCCAGATAAGATGCATAGAGTGCAGCAGCAGCAGAAGTATCACCCGTAGATGCGCAGACCGCAATCACATTGGACACAAGGTTCTGATCAATAAGATATTTGATGCTTGACATTGCACTGGCCATACCACGATCCTTAAAAGATGCGCTTGGGTTTTGTCCATCGTTTTTATAGAAAAATGTAAGCCCTACCTTCTCTTTCAGTCTTTCATTGGCTTCAACAACAGGAGTGTGACCCTCGCCAAGATAAATAACAGATTCCAAAGGAATGCAGGACCCAATAAATTCATGATACCTGTATATTCCCTTAAGTGCAGGTATTTTCAGCATCCTTCTGAAATCAAAGATTTTCTGCCAGACTGTCCCTGGAATTTTTTTTAAAGATGGGGCATTTCGATCATGAATGAGCAGTACCTGATTACACTCAGGGCAAACATATAACAGTTTTTTAATGGAATATTCAGCAGAACACCCAAGGCATTTATAATATAGCTCTCCTGTTACCTTTGGTATGATATAAGGTTTTATATCCTCTGGGAAGCAATCAAGCATCATGTTGAATCACCTTTTGCCCTCCCATATATGATACCAATACATCCGGGATAACCACTGATCCATCAGCCTGTTGAAAGTTCTCCAATATGGCTGCAAATGTTCTTCCTACGGCCAGTCCGGAACCATTTAAAGTGTGAACATATTCAGGTTTTTTTTTATCCTTTCTTCTAAATCGTATGTTGGCACGTCTGGCCTGGAAATCCAGACAATTGCTGCAGGAAGAGATTTCCCTGTATTTGCCCTGGTCGCCCTGGCCCGGCATCCATACTTCAATATCAAAGGTTTTTGTTGCTGAAAAACCTAAATCCCCGGTGCAAAGTGTGACAACCTGGTAGGGCAGCTCAAGAAGCTGAAGGATTTTTTCGGCATTTTCAAGCAAAGATGCCAGCTCATCAAAAGAGGATTCAGGTGTTGTCAATTTAACCATTTCCACTTTGTTAAACTGGTGCTGTCGAATTAACCCTCTGGTGTCCCTTCCGTATGAGCCGGCTTCTGACCTGAAACAGGGGGTATAAGCTGCAAACTTGCAGGGGAGCATTGATTCATCAATAATTTCATTGGCATAAATATTGGTCATGGGGACTTCAGAAGTCGGAATCAGGTAGTAATCCCAACCCTCAAGTTTAAAAAGATCTTCTTCAAACTTGGGCAATTGACCGGTTCCGGTCATGCTGGCTTTGTTCACGATAAAAGGTGGCAGGGTTTCTGTGTAACCATGTTGAGAAATATGGATATCAAGCATAAAATTGATGAGTGCTCTTTCAAGCCTTGCACCCTTTCCAAAATAGAGAGGAAATCTAGACCCGGCCAGCTTAGCTGCCCTTGTGAAATCAAGAATACCTAAATCTTCACCAATCTCCCAATGGGGCTTTACTTTAAAATCAAATTTTCTTGGTTTCCCATGGATTTTTTCAATCCTGTTTTCAGTATCATCAATGCCTATAGGGACATCTTCATGGGGAATATTAGGCAGAGTGATAAGAAAATCATATATGGTTTCTTCTATGGTTGAAAGCTCTTTTTCAAGTTTTTTTATTGTTTCAGACACATTTCTCATTTGTTCAATAAGAGATCCTGCATCTTCCCCGGCTTTTTTCATTTTTGCAATATCATCGGAAACGACATTTCTTTTATGTCTGAGTTCTTCTATTTCTAAAAGCCTGGTTTTTCTTTTATTATCGTTATTTAAAAGAGGGGTAAAGTCTATCTTAGCCCTTCTTTTTTCCATTCCATTTTTAACAAGTTCCAGATTATTTTTCAGTAATTTTAAATCCAGCATTTTTTTTCTTTATTTTACCTCGTGTATAATGCTTTAAGTTCTTATTTTAAAAGATTCTTCAATAATTATAACCTGATACCATGAGGGGTATAAACAGTCAATGATTATTGCAGGTTGACAATTACCCGCATGTGGTTAATATTTGCTAAAAACTTTTTTTGTAACAAAAGGGACAAGCGTAATGGATGAAATAAAAAATGGGAAAAATAATAATTTAACATTGGTGGCCGAGAGGCTGGAGAACTTTACAAAAGAAGAACTTTTTGGCAAACTCAAAAAGATTGAGCATAAGCTTTTTGAGTTTGCCAATTTCATGGAAGCTCAGCTGGTATTATTATATGCCCCGATAAGTAGTGAAATCCCCACACAAGCAATTATTAAAAGAGCATTAGAGATAGAAAAGGGAGTTGCTTTGCCCGTCTTTACCGGTGCAAAAAATGCCATCAACCTTTATAAAATCAATAATGATATTAAAGATCTTGTAATAAGCCCCAATGATATCCTTGAGCCGAATATCGAAAAATGCAAAAAAATATCATTGGAAGATGTTGATATTGCAATTATTCCAGGGCTTGCATTTGATGACAAGGGTGGCAGGATAGGGTTTGGTAATAATTTTTATACTAAGCTGATTACAAAACTTCCTGAAACCTGTAGGAAAGTATCCCTGGCCTATGAGGAGCAGGTTGTAGATCAGATTCAGATGGAATCAAGAAAATTTACTGTTGATATTATTATTACAGATAAACGGGTGATTTATAAGATATAATCCCTTTAGCTGAAATCATGAACACAAATAAACGGGTAATTTTCCAAAAGAGAATTAGGGCGAGGGGATGGCCCTTTTAATTTTTTTCAGTATTGATTGCTTTGGCAAATTTTTTTAAATCAGGTGATTTTCCCATAACAATAACAATATCATCGGACTCAATCAGGGTTTCAAAATGGGGATTAAAAAGCATTTCTCCAGATGCTTTTCTTATGGATATAATGATGAGATTGAAATCCTGCCTGATTCCGGAATCTTTTAGTGCAATATTGGTATACCTGGAGTGTTTCGGCACAAAAATTTCATCAATCTGAATGCCTTCTCCTTTTCTGGACAATGCAACCTCAAGAAAGCTGCTGACATTCGGTCTTAACAGCTTTAATCCCATGGATATGGCCCCGATATCATATGGGGATTCAACAAAATTTGCCCCGGCAATCATGAGTTTCTTTTTAACATCGGGGTTGCTGGCACGTGCCATAATATAAATATCAGGATTTAGCTGTCTTGCGGTTAAGACAAGGAAAACATTTGCAGTATCAGTTCCAAGTGCAGCAACCAGAAAGGATGCATTGTTAATACCTGCTTTTGCCAAAAGATCTTCATCTGAGGCATCCCCTTGAAGATAATGTGTTTTATCTTTATCTAATGTGTCAATAAGGGTATCATCATTGTCAATTACAACAATTTCATTTGTCTCTTCTTTTATCAGATGACACAATACTCTCCCGATGCGTCCATATCCACAGATAATATAATGGTTTCTCAATCTACTGATTTTCTTATCCAACATTTTTCTCCCTAAAATTGATTGTAACTCGCCTTCAACAATGGATTGTACGAGAACACCCGCAATATATAAAAAATAGCCTACCCCTGCGAGCATCATGATGATTGTGAATATTTTTCCGGCAGGAGTTGTTTCATGGACTTCCATAAAGCCTACTGTACTCAGGGTTATGGCAGTCATATATGCTGCATCAAGAAAGTCCCATTTTTCAATCACCATATATCCGCCAACACCAATCAAAAAAATAATCCAGGAAAGAAGAAAGGCTCTGGTGATTTGTTCAAGTCGATTCATAGGGGTATAAATACTGATCTTAAGAATAAAAATCAAGGTAAGATTACTTAGATGGATTTTTAAAACAAGTAAATTTTTTTCTTTAAAAGGCTGCTCCCGTTGTAAAGAACAGCCTTTTTAAGCTTATACCATTTAGTCTCTAATTCCCAATAGAGAGAGTAAAAACAGAGTCATCACTATTTGCCCCGGCACTGCCGCTATTAGGAGTTACTTCCAGCCTTATCGTAATAGAACCCTGGGGAGGGTCAGCAGGATCATCGGCAGGAGGTATAATTAATGAAAAAGAATATGCTTGCCCAAGCCCGGTAGAATCGGATATGTCAAAATCAATAGCACCCACCAATTCACCTTCGCTAAAGGTGCCGGATTTGCTGACTTTTACAGCGGTACCACCCACCAGGGAATTGCCCCACACATCACCGATATAATAGGTAAACGAATACGTCCCCCCGTTAATTCTATCAATGATGAAACTAGTTGGGGTCAAAGCAAATGTTGCCTGCTCAGCAGAAAAAAGGACGTTCATACTGTCCCATATTATGGTATTGGACTGATATTGTCCATCGACGTCTGTAAACGAGCCGCTTTCATCACTGTCAATATATTTTTCCCCACTATCATACGCCCCATTATCATTGGAATCAATGTAGGGTTCACTCATATCTAAAGTCAAAACATCTATGCCTTCATCATAAACATTGTTACCGTTAACATCATTAAAGCCTTCATCTCCCGGAGTATAGGCCACAATTTTACATAAGCCGACATTGCCTGATACAGAGCCTATAACCCCCCCAAGATCTGGAGTAGTTGGAGGGGAAGACTGCAAAATTGCTTCGGCAACTCCAAAGACAGTAGAAGACTCAAAACCGTCACTGGTTCCAATAGTCCCACCCTCGGACATAAGACTTACCCTTGTTCCATCCGGCACAACATTGCCGTATCTATCCCCCAGATATACTGTAATTGTGTCCTGAAGCCCAAATGTTCTACCGCCTGCAATATTATGAAACTCAACAGCCATACCAAGCTGCTCTGCTGCTGGTAGACCACTGACAATCGTAACTTTTGCTTCTGTGGTAATTATAAGACCATCTGCATCATCGTAGGTGGCATTAACTCCCACTGTACCTGAAACAGTACCGCCGATCACGGTAACGGAAACCTCACCATTCACTGTGTCTGCTTCAGTTGCTGATAATTTTTCTCCCCCCCCCAAAGGTGTTGAAATATTAAATGTAATCAAATGAAAATCCGGGACTGGATTATCTGAAATATCATTAACTAAAAAGGTAATAATAGATGTATTTGAAATACCGGAACCTGCTACACCAATAGTTTCAGGAGAAATAACACCAATAAAGATTTCAGCCGGTGGTCCGCCATCATCAGCTCCACTATCATCACCTCCGCTATTTCCTTCACTGTTACAGCCACTTATCATCAAAAGTGCGAAGAGTACCATGATTAGATATTTTATTGATCTCATTTTTACCCCTTATATAATATTTTATATGTAATATTAGTGTAATATATAGGATAGTATTAGAGTAGGAAGATGTTTTTGTCAAGAAAAGTGTGAAAACCTGTATCTTCTTGACGGACCCACTGGTTGCTGGTATTAAGATGGGCATGAAAAACGAACCCAAAAAATTTGTTCGCCGACGGTGTGAAATGATCGAAAAACAGATTGTTTCCCGGGGGGTAACCGATCCTTTGGTTCTTGAGGCAATGTCTAACGTGCCCAGGCATTTGTTTGTCAGTGAGGCCCTTGTTGACAGTGCATATGGAGATTTTCCCCTTCCCATTGGAGAGGGACAGACGATTTCCCAACCCTATATTATTGCAGAAATGACGCAAAGCCTTGAATTAAAAGGTCATGAAAGGGTTCTTGAAATCGGAACCGGATCAGGATATCAGGCGGCTATTCTGGCCCGGATCGTTTATAAAGTATATACCATAGAAAGAAATAACATCCTGTTTTTACAGACAAGAAAACTTTTTGATACTTTAAAATACCATAATATTGTCACCAGATATTCAGACGGAACCCAGGGCTGGAAACAGGAAAGTTCTTTTGATGCCATCATTGTTACAGCAGGTGGGCAGCAAATTCCTGTGCCATTGATTGAACAGCTTTCAATTGGAGGACGGCTTGTTATGCCGGTTGGAGGTAATTTTTCCCAGGAATTACTAAAGATTGAAAAGACTGAAGACGGGTTCAAAACGGTAAACCTTGGTGCCTGCAGATTTGTAAAATTGATTGGTCAGCATGGTTGGGGTGAGTAGGGCTCCAGAAAATTAATGAAAAAAGATTTCAAACAACTTTCATTAATCAAAGAGCTTCTTATTGGTTTTTGCCTGGGAACAGCGAATATTATCCCCGGGGTTTCCGGGGGCACATTTCTTCTGATTTTTAAAATTTATGAGCGTGTCTTTTCCATTCTGGATAATATCAATAGAACCAATATCCTTGAGTTTTTGAGGTGTATCATCAGAATTGTTTTTAAGGCCCCCAAAGCGCAATCATTGAAAATTTTTATCAATTTTTTGGAAAAGAATGATTTTATCTTTCTTTTTAAATTAATTGTGGGTGCTGTGGCGGCTATTATCTGCCTTTCAAGTTTGATGAAATATTTGATTATTTATCATTTCAGCGTTACCTATGCATTGTTTTTCGGTTTGATTCTAGTTTCGATTGTTATTCCTGTAAAAATGCTGACGGATAAAAAATTTTATCTGGTTTTCTTTATTATTTTAGGAGTTGTCTCTACAATTTATGTGACGGTTGCAGTTGATCCTTATGAAAAAGTAAAAATGAAATCTGAATCTTATGAAGGCCAGTACCTAAAAAATAAAGAGGTTAAACAGAAAGAGTCAGATAACAAAGCCTTTTCTTTCACAGGAAAATATACGCCGGATGAATACATATATGCTTCAGTTTGTGGAGCGATTGCGGTTTCAGCGATGGTTCTGCCCGGTATAAGCGGATCTCTGGTACTTATTCTGATGGGAGAATATTTTGAAGTTGTGTCTGCAATTTCAGGGTTAAAGACCTTGAATGTGGATAATGCGGTTTTTTTAGGGTGTTTTGCAATCGGCATTATTCTGGGTGGTCTTTTGTTTTCAAAGCTTATCAATATTGTTCTGAAAAGATATTATAATGCCACCATGGCGTTTCTTATGGGGTTGATGGCAGGGTCTTTATATGCCCTGTGGCCTTTTAAAAAAAGTGTTATTATGGCACAGCAATATTTCAAACAAGATGGTGTGATATGTATTGCCCAAAATGTGAGGATCTACACAAATATAAATGAAATTCCCCTGTTTCACTGGCGTCCTTTATTATTGGGTGCATCATTATGTTTTTTTTTATTGGAAAAAAACTTGGCAGGTGAGCAGAAATTTTATAGGGTTTCCGGGGTAAAAGCCACCACATCATCAATGGATGCAGTATCACAGAAAATCATGACAAGTCTGTCAATACCCAAAGCAATACCTGCAGTATCGGGCATGGTTTCAAGATCTTTTAGAAATTTGTGGGGTATAGGGATAGGAGGTTTATTCTGAGAAACCCGGATGCGGTTTTCTTTTTCAAACCTTAGTTTTTGCTCAACCGGATCAGTCAGTTCTGTGAATCCGTTGGCAATCTCAATACCGGCCAGATAAAGTTCAAATCTCTGGGCATATTGAGGCTTGCCGGGTATCAGTTTTGCCAGGGATGCAAGGCTTGCCGGGTAATCACACAAAAAGGCCGGTGTTGTATTGCCGAGGTGGGGCTCTATCTGGAAACTTAAAATTTTATCAAAGCTATTATCATTCAAGGCTTTATTTAAAGGTTCGTCAGTATAGATGTCAAAAGCCTGCTGAACGGTAAGCTTTTGCCAGGGGTGATCTAAGCTAATCGTTTTATCCTGATATCTGATCTGGTTCTCAAGGTTGAGTCTTGCAGCGATAAATTTTATCAGTCCCTGGCATTGATCCATTAAATCAAGATAGGTGTTATCTTTTGCATACCATTCCAGCAGGGTTAGTTCCGGCAGGTGCTGCGATCCTCTTTCGTCTTTCCTGAAGCATTTGCAGAGTTGGAAAATTTTATTAAAGCCCTTTGATAACAATCGTTTCATGCAAAGTTCAGGAGAAGCCTGCAGGTACCAGCCTTGTGAAGTGACCGGATCAATCTGAGCTTCGGGGATAATGCAGGGGCACAGGATAGGCGTATCTACCTCAAGATAAAGGTTGCCGGTAAAAAAATCCCTTATGGCCTGAATGATAAGGGCTCTTATCTCAAGATATCTATATTGTTTTTTTTGATCCGCCCTCACTTTATTTCATAGGTATCTTTTGTTCTGTCTTGCAAAAAGACGGTGTTAAATTTATTTTTATCTGCCTGATCAAAAAATTTGTATCCTGTTTCTATACAGGCTTTACAGGCATTGATGGGGATATGTATAGCAAGAATATGACGTTGTATTGTCTTGGAATCAATTTCAAAACACCCTCCGCAATCCCTGCAAATTCTTACCTTTTCTTTTTGCTGCTCAAAGATATTGTCGGTATCATAAAATATTTCCCGGTGTCTGACCTGAAGATCACCGGGAGTTCCGGCTTTTTGTCTTAGCCTGTCTTTCTGCTTCCAATATGAATTGATAAGGTCAGTGGTTTTTTTAATTTTATCAGTGATGCTTACGGATTGTTTCAGGCGTTCCGGATCATAATCCGGTTCAACAACGCCGGAATAGTCAAGGCCTGCCATGGCAAGAATAATCCCTAAGTTCACGTAGGGCAGAGCACCTTCAATGGAATAACCCCCTTCAAGAACAGCAATATCGGGTTTAAGAAGAGAGGTGAGCTTTGCATATCCCTGTGCTGAAAAATTCATATTGGTGAGAGGATCGGTATAGTGGTTATCCTGTCCGGCAGAGTTGACAATAAGATCCGGTTGAAATTCTTCTAAAACAGGCAACACACAATTGTTTATGACATAAAGATATCCCTGGGTGGATGTGCCCGGTGGCAACGGTATGTTCAGGTTAGACCCTTTTGCATTGGGACCCCCCAGTTCATCTGGAAATCCTGAACCGGGATACATGGTTCTTCCATCCTGGTGCAGGGAAATGAACAATATATCAGGATCATGCCAGAAGATATCATTGGTTCCGTCCCCGTGATGGCAGTCGGTATCAATTATGGCAATTTTTTTAACACCGTATTGGGATCTGATATATTCCACCATGATGGCTTCCATATTTATGTGACAAAAGCCTCTGCCACCATGGGAAACCCTCATGGAATGATGCCCGGGAGGACGAACCAGTGCAAATCCGCTTTTTACTTCCTTGTTTAAAACTGCATCTGCAATGGCTTTGGCTCCTCCTGCGCTGATCAGATGGGATTCGGTAGTAATGGTTCTTTCATCCGGTACGCAGAAATGTGCCCGCTGGATATCCTGGGCTGACACAATGTCAGGTTTATATTCAATAATACCCCCAATGTCGAAAATGCCTTCCTCTGTAACTTGATCCTGGGTATATAGAAGTCTTTCTTCCCTTTCGGGATGGGTAGGATCTATAGCCCAGTCAAATGCGGGGAAGAATACAAGACCTGTCTTATGGTGTGCCTTTAACATTATTACCTCATAAAATTATTGCAAAACTTTTTCAAAGCCTTTAATCAGGCCAGGTTTAAGCTGCATTTTCGTTCTGAATATTTTACCTCTGGGTGAGAAATTTCGAACAATATTGAATTGTTGAAATTCAACCACTTCCACTTCATTCAGATTGTCCGGATCTGCACCTGAACTAATGGCTTTTTCTTTTAAAAGTGTGTATGCGGTTTCGATTAAATCATCTTCAGAATAAGTTTTTGAAATGGGTTCTGCAAAATCTTCTTCATGGGCAGTTACAATGCCCTGCTCTGTATCGGCATTTAAGGAAACTTCACAGGTGGTTCTGGCAAGGGCTGCACCAATGGCATTTGCCACGGAAAAATGAGGTACCACAACGGTTTCAATTTGATAAAGATCTTCTATTTTTTTTGCAAAATAGGGGGCAGGCCTTCCAAGAAGGAATATCTTTTCCGGGCTGATTTTATATCCTTCAAGAAATTCATGAACCGTATAAACCGGTTTAGAATTAAGCTTATCTATCATTTCAAATGTTTTTTTAAGAATTATGGAACAGCATTTTTTAAATATTTGATCAGCAGTTTCTATGTCAGTCAGCTTCAGTTCCTTGGCAATTAAATGAATACCTTCCTGGGCTTTTTGCCTGTTTCCTTCATTCATCTGCCCCAGTACAACCATGGCATCGGTGGGAGTCGGCCCGGGTCCTCCAAACGCCATGGCTGGTCCCTTGCGGCCAGGTCCGATGATCAGTTCCTTGTCTTTGACTCTTACGGTGCTGTCTCCCCCAATCCCTTCTGAGTCGGTTAAAAGGGATCTGATCAGGCTTTTATACCGGCCCCTTCGAATTCCAACGGGCTCAAATAAAGGCACCTTGTTAACCAGAAAAGCAATATCAGTGGTTGTGCCGCCAATATCCAGCACGATGGCATCCTGATTTGCGGGGGCATAGGGGATGGCTCCCATAATACTTGCGGCAGGCCCCGACAGCACGGTTTGACCTGGAAAAGACATGGAAGATTCAATGGTCATGGTGCCGCCATCCGCTTTCAGAATTTGGATAGGAATGGTCAGCCCCTTTTCCTCAAGGGAGTGTTTGACAGCCTCAAAAAAAGATTTGTGAAGGGAAAACACGGCCGCATTTAAATGGGTTGTGGCAATTCGGCGGGGAAAATTAAGATTCCCCGAGACACGGTACCCCAAAAATACTTTTTTGAAATGTTTGTTTATAATTCTTTTAATAAATATCTCATGGCTGGGATTTCGAACACAAAATTTGCCGACAACGCCAACATATTCAATGCCGGCCTTTTTTAGCTTTCTGGCAATATCTTCGATCTCAATTTTGTTTACCGGTGCTTTTTCTCTCCCCCTGTGATTGATAGAGCCTGCAACACAATAATAGTGCTCACCTGTTCTGAAAAATTTGGGATCAATCCCGGGACCCGCTGAAACAATCATTCCAATGGGATCCATATTTTGTTGAACAATAGCATTGGTTGTCAGTGTTGTTGAAATAACAATCCGTTTGATTTTTTTTGGATCGATATTATCCAGAAGTTGGGTAAAACCTGAGAGGATCGTATTGAAAAGATCTACAGAGTCTGTGGGCACTTTAATTTTTTTTTCAATACCGTTTCTGCTTAAAAGAACAGCATCCGTGTGTGTGCCGCCGACATCTATTCCAATAATCATGGCGAATTCCTGATTTTTAGTATATTACAGCCTATAATTTACTCTTTATATCATTGCGGAGCTTGTCAGAAAAAATAAGGCTTGTCAATGAGATTTTCTGTTGAAATCCATATAGTATTTGTTTGGAAAATCGGCTTTAACCTTGAAATATTAAAATAATTAATTTATTGATGGATAACGTTGTTTATTTTGAAGAATGAATATTAGTTTGCAGGGAGTGATTATGGCAATTATTGAATGGGAAAAAAATGAATCTGTGGCAATTATTAATATGTGCAACGGCCCTAACAAGCAGAATCTTGAATTTGTAGGGCAGATGAATCAATGTTTTGATGAAATACTGGAAGATAAAGAGATTTTTTCTATTATTTTGACATCCACGGATGAACAAAATTTTTGCCAGGGGATTGATGTTGAATGGCTGGGGCTGAAAATGAATGAACAGGATTTTGACAGTGTAAAATTATTTTTACACGGAATGAACACAATTTTTAAAAGGATTTTATTCATGCCTGTTCCAGTCATTGCCGCCATTAACGGTCATGCATTTGGAAATGGTGCCATGTTGGCCTGTACGTGTGATTTCAGATTTATGAAAAAAGATAAAGGTTTTTTTTGTTTCCCGGAAGTGGACATCAGTATACCCTTTCTTCCGGGTATGATTGCCTTTGTTCGCAAGGCCATACCTGAATATAAATTTAATGAGATGATACTTTCAGGAAAGCGTCTGGGTGCCCAGGAGCTGGAAGACAGCCATGTGATTGTTAAAGCAAGTGCTGACAACGAAGCGCTTCTCAAAGATGCAGTGGCGTTTGCCAGAACGTTCATGAAAAAAAGAGGAATTTTTGGTGAGCTGAAAAAAAGGATGCACAAGGATATCATCAAGGTCATGGAGACAGAAGATATTGAAATAATCGATTCACTGGCTATTTTTATCCAGGAATAGGCAATTTGCCGGTTATAGAAGAAAGGAATAAAAATAAATTTTGTTATGTACTTACCGTAACGGGAGATTGGTTTTGGAAATAATCGCTATCTCAATATATCAAAGAAGTTATATTCAATTTTCCACAGAAAGAATGCCTGGGTGACCTCAACGATGATGGTGTAGTTGATGGCTCCGATCTTAAAGTGTTTGCTAACGATTTTGGAAAAATGGGTTGTAACATACCTTAAAAAATTAAAACAAATCTGACAGAGGCATTTTTCAGCAAACAAAAAATTGCACCTTTAGTTGCAGAGATCTTTTCGATTAGAATATAAAAAAATAACCTCTCCTACATTTCGAGGGGTTATCCCTTAACGAAAAACAGGCGGCCCAGTTTTATTACGATGCCAGGTCAGAAATTACCGAACGAATAAATTCAGCGGAGCGCAAAAAGCCACGCCCGCTGATTTAGACGTTCCAGGCGGCTGCACCGCGATTTGCCTCCCTTCAGCAAAAAGATATGTATTGACTCCCATAGTCATTAGGCCTATAATAGGACTGTGATATTGGACTATTATTTGGTACTAAAAGGAGGGTGTATGCAACAAGCAAAATTCAGTATTCAAGAAGTACAAATAAATTTTTTGAATAGTTTTAAATCCTTAGGGTTTAAGGATAAAAGTTCTCTGGTTCGAACAGCTATTGATCATTTTAAAAATAACTTGGAACTTGAAAGCTTAAAAAAATCTGCTGAGTTATATTCCGAAATTTATTCCGGGGACGATAGCCTGAAAGAATTGACTGAGACAGCTTTAACTGGATGGCCGGAATGACAATATTGAAGAGAGGAATGATTATTGACGTAAATCTTGACCCGACCCAGGGTTCAGAAACAGGAAAAATCAGACCATGTATAATTGTAACCAATAATATTTATAATGAAAGAGTGCCAGTCATTCAAGTTGTTCCAATTACTGAATGGAGTGCAAAAAAAGTTCGAATCAAAACCAACATTGAACTCAAACTTTCACAAGAGAATGGCCTATCAAAAAAATCTGTAGCAGATTGTTTGCAGACCCGTCCTATTGATCATCGTTACAGACTGGTAAAAATTCGTGGTAAATTGTCGCAGTCTAAAATACAGGAAATAAATCAAGCCTTATTAATTGTTTTTGCACTTTGATTTTATAGTGGCGATAAAAATAACTATTTTCTTGCTTATTGTTTGCAGAATAGATATATTTTATCCATGGCTTATATTTCCAGAAACATTGAACCGGAGTTGTATGGGTTTATCGACTCTTTAGATGAACACAAAGACGTGCTCCTGGTAGAAGGAGCGCGTCAGGTTGGGAAGAGTACCGTGGTTGAGCATGTGATCAGCCAGTTTCCGATGGAAAAAATCATCATTAACCTGGAAAAGGATCGTCTTTTCAGGTTGAAGATTGATGAATGCAAGCAGTTTTCAGAGTTTGAGGACTTACTGCGGATATCTTTTGGTTTTGACCCGTCAGCAGGAGGTATTCTTTTTATTGACGAATCCCAGGAAAGTATGGTTCTTGGTCAGTTTGTTCGTTTTATGAAGGAATCCTGGCCGCGCACAACCTCAATTCTGTCAGGATCGACCCTGGCAAGGCTGTTTCGAAAAGATGTTCGTTATCCGGTTGGTCGGGTGAAAAGACTCACGGTGTCGCCATTTTCTTTTTATGAGTTTTTGCGGGCAGGGAAAAATGATTTTCTGGTTGAAAAACTTAAAACACCCTCTCAAATTTCCACAATAGTCCATAAAGAGCTTCTTTTAAACCTGGATAAATATTTAGAGGTTGGCGGTTTGCCGGCAGTTGTTCTGGAATATTTTTTGGACCGGGATTTCAGGCAACTTCGCAGTGCGGTTATTGCAGACTATGAACAAGATTTTATCCGTCTGTTTGGTGAGGATGATCTAAGTATTGTCAAGGCTTGCTTTAAAAGTGTGGCAAATTATGCAGGGTCTCCTTCGAAAAACAGCAGTGTCGTACCCTCACCCACAACACCCGTACACCATAAAATTAATCAGATTTTTACCCGGCTTGAGCAGTGGAAACTGATATTTTGTTCAGAACAACATGGGGTATCACCGGAACACAGTCATCGTTATCTGCCCAAGCGCTATCTGTTTGACACAGGAATATTAAGGCACTATCGGGAGGCAGCAGTCCCGTCAATTGGTCTCATTGATTCAGTAGGTTCGGACTTAAGAAAACCCCTGGGTGGTATTGTCGAAAATCAAGTGGCAATAGAGCTTGCCCGGAAAATTTCTGACCTGCACGGCTGGAAAAAATCCCCTTCCGGAATGGAAATTGATTTTATTTTGCGGCATGGAGATCACTTTGTACCCATTGAATGTAAGGCAGCAACCCGGATAAAAAAAACACACCTGAAAGGCATCCTTTCTTATCTGCGGATGTATGATCAAAAAAAAGGGGTAGTGGTCAGCTTCTCACCCTATGAGCATATTTATTGTGATGGGGGAATTGAAGTTGTCAATATTCCGTTATATATGGCTGAAAATATATGGGATCTGGTATAAGAGGGAGGGTAGAGAGTAATAAATTATGAGTTTTGCTTCTGGCCATCTAAAGGGCTATCTGTGCAAATTCAATAAATTTTTTACAAATCGGAGACATGGTCCTTTTTTTTGATGTGGTCAGATAAAAAAAACGGTTAAGGTCAAGGCCTCTTACAGATAAAGCTTTTAAACGTCCTTTGTCGATATCATCCTGAACTGCTATGGTTGAAAGGATGGAGATTCCAATGTGATTTAAGATGCCTTGGATAACAGAGACCGTGTTTCCCATGGTGATATGGATTTTTAATTTTTTAGAGTCAAATCCTGCATTATCCATGCTTTTAAGGATGGATTGCCATGTTCCCGATCCTTTTTCTCTTGCAATAAATTTTTCTCCAAAGAGCTTTGAGCAGTCAATAAAGGTTTTATCTGCCCATTTATGATTTAAGGGAACAATCAGTTTCATTTCATCTGCAACAAGTCTCTCCTGTTTGATCTGTGGATCATCAATTTTTGCACCGACAATGCCGATTTCTATTTTTCCATTCTTG
>NZ_JAIOSW010000124.1 GCF_021107415.1 Desulfobacula sp. | reverse complement strand
CAATTAAAGATAAATTTACTGCAGCTCAGTTCATTTATTGACAAACGAATTTTCGAAACCATGAGCTACCCTTCACCGGAGAAGCTTACTGCAGTCATCAATATTAACCAGAATATCGCCGCTGGCTTAAGAGGCTCACCAGGTGATTGATGATAAGGATTGAGCGGCTAAAGAGGCCTTGACGAGCGTCACTTCGTGACTTGAGGAGTGGACTGACGTCCTTAAGGCTAAAAGACTTTAATCTTTAAGCAAATTCCGCATTCCCGCCAAGGAGGGATCTGCTTTTTCATTCAACAAAATAAAAAAGGGCCTCAATTCTGAGACCCTTTAACTTCTTATTACTGGTTAATTTATTGTAGTGGAAATTCTACAACAAATCCAAAATCCGCAATCGAAAATCGAAAGATCAATTATAAATCTCCCATTGTTCCCGTTTTTCCATCTACATTCATCATTTCAAGACATTTAGAGTAAAGTTCATTAATCTCTTTATTGTTGTTTTTAGTTTCAATTGCAGCTTCAAGAAGCGTTGCGACATAATCCGGTCTCTTTGCAGAAACGAGGCCCTTTGCAAACTCTTGACAGGCGACAGCAAGGCCGGGACCCATTGTGAGTCTCAGCTTTTCAAAACCTTTCCGCCACTTTGCCTCCCTTGCTTCTAAACAGTAAGCTACTGATAAAAGAAATTGCGCAGGTGGATATTCGGGAAATCGACTAAGCAGTTTTTCAAGAACCAAAATAGCCTCTTTGACCAGCCCAATATGTACTTTGGCAAAAGCATAATTATAGTGAGCTTCTACCATTTCAGGATCAATCTCAACAGCTTTTGAAGCTGCTGAAACCGCTTTTTCATATTTTCCAAGTTTTGCGTATGCTGTTCCCATGTTAACAAATGCTAAGGCCGTTTCAGGCCGGATTTTAATTAACCTTTCCCATAATTTTATTGATTCTTCATACTTTCCAAGGGTTTCTGCCTGAATTGCAAGTTCACAAAGTGCAACCTCGTCATCTTCCATTTCATCGAGTTTTTTTCGACCGATCTGGTAATAAATTTCGTCTTTATCATCACTTTTTTTCTGATTCAGTTTTCCGTAATGATGAATCGGAATTTTGCATTTTTTAACCTCAAGACCGGCTTTTTTCAAAGATGGCTCTATTAACTCGTGTATTGGATACTCAAAACGAACACCATGCTTATTAGGAAACAACCGCACCTTATCACTAGGGGTCCAGCCAACCCCTGCATTTTCATTGAAATACTTCTCATCATTCGCATTCCATCCTATCATATTAAATAATAGAGTATAATTTCTTGTTGTGAACTGATAAGCAACTGGTTTTGATTTTTCAACGATTTTTTTAAACTTATTATAATCGAGAGAAGAAATCGTTTCGTCTGCATCCATTATTAAGTTCCATTTCCCGGAAGCCTTTGAAATAGAAAAGTTTCTAGCTTCTGAAAAATCATCGGTCCATTCAAAGTCATATACTTTAGCGCCTAACGCCCTGGCAATCTCTTTTGTCCTGTCAGTTGAACCTGTATCCACAACTATCATTTCATCAACGACTGGTTTCACACTTCTGAGACAATTTGCAAGATACCTCTCCTCATTTTTAACTATCATGCACAAGGTAACAGTGTTTATTTTATTTTTTATCTCATCGATTTCTTTTGGCCCCAGCAAATCCCTGATTTTGAGAGCAGCAGATAAAATTCCGTCATCTACTCCAAATAAAGTGATTGCCTCTTCGATCTGGTACATAGCCTGTGCATGTTTTTCCAGCTTTAGTAAAAAATCAATGAATTTGTATTTAATATTTTTATTGTTCGGATATAACAAGCCGGCTTCCTTAAAAATTTGCCCGGCTCTTTCAAATTCTCCCAGTGCTGAGGCTGCTGTATGATAATTTACAATAATATCCGGGCTCGTTGGAGAAAGGATGAACCCCTTTTCAAACAGATTTAATGCCTCGTCCTGCTTTTTATCCCAGCGTATTGCCCCAAGATTTGTATAAGGTTCCCCATATCCTGGATCAGATTCAACTGCCTTGTTGAAGAAGTCTTCCGCAGTATGATTATCACCCTGATTATATGCCAGAACCCCTTTAAGATTCATAGCTGGTGCAGATGATGGGTTAAGATGAAGTGCCTGGTTTGCATAATTTTGCGCCTGATCATATAATTTCATCCCTTCTTTACAATACCCGATCAGTTCCAGTCTCTTTGCATCCTGTTCATCAGGCGGCATTTCATTTAAGACTTCAATGCCGTCTTTATATTTTTTATTGTTCAATAAAATTTCTGCGAGAGCATAATAAGTCCGTTTATCATTCGGTGAAAGCCCTATCCCTTCAAGAAATATTTCAACTGCATTATCTATATATCCCTTCTGATATGCTTCGTTTCCTTTTTCAATTGCCTTTAAAGTAAGAAATTTTTTCCCTTCAAGGCTGTGCGCATCTGCTTTATTCCATTTTGTGTTAAAATACTTATTGTTTCGGGAAAAAGCTTTTTTGTTCTGCTGATGGACATATACATCTCCTCCAATAAAGTTCATTCGGCCTTCCAGAAGGGCTCTGAGACAGAAATCTTCATCCTCATAACCATTCTTGTCGAATTGCTCATCCAAAAGCCCGATTCTTTCAACCAAATCCCGGGTAAATAGCATACAGAAACCATCGATTGAATTTGAAGATATTCTCCGGTAACGATTTTTTGTCATGAATGATTCAGCAATTTATCAAGTTGATTTATAGAAACGTTATCTATTGTTAAAACCTTCTGCGTTCCCCTTGAAATAT
>NZ_JAIOSW010000500.1 GCF_021107415.1 Desulfobacula sp. | reverse complement strand
CCTTTCACGCCGGCGACAGGGGTTCGAATCCCCTTGGGGACGCCACTAATATCAAAGGTTTCAGCATTTTGCTGGAACTTTTTTTATTTCCAGGAAGTACATAGGAAGTAGTCACCAGCCTGAAGTAAACTCTAAGTTAATAAACACATTCAATCTTATTGTTCATAGCGCCTTCGCCTTGTTCTTTATCCAAATGGCTGTATCGAAGAAACATTGCATTTGTTTTATGACCTGTTATCTTCATGGTTGTAACCTGATTTACACCAGCTTTTGACATGTTGGTGTTAAATGTATGCCTGCTATGCCGAACTCGGCATAGTCGCCACTCATACTCCGTTGAGCTGTACGCTAAAGAAAACAACCTGAGAGCTGTTCAGAAACAACTGGAGCACTCTTCTATACAAAACACCCAGATATATGCCGATGTAACAAAGGAGTCTATACAAGAGCAAATCCAAAACTTTTGGTAACAGTTTAAAATCCTATTACTTTAACCCTTTTTGACCTTCCCAAAGCCATGACAGTATACGAATTCGAAACGTTGCGTTTCTGTAGCAAGAGCGAAACACCCAACTTGTGATTACAAAGCCTGCTTGAAACTTCTCTTTTAAATCATTATTATACATATGAGTGTTAAGAATAAGAAAGATATTCCTCCGGGCGCATGAGACCATGAACCGGAGTGATCAACGACAAATATTTTTTTCCTGCGCCTCTCAAGGAAATAGTCGGTGCAAGTTTTATTCTTGTGGGAGATGAGACCCTTGAAAAAAAACTTTCACTGCAAATCATGGCATCCGTTAGAACCCGACTTACCGGACAATTTAATTTAAATGGCCTGAATGATAATGAAAGCCTTGAGTTTATAAAATTCAGGATATCCAATGGCGGTGCCCCTGAAACTTTGTTTGATCCCGACGCGTTAAGCATTATGTGTTCCCATTGCAGGGGGAACCGACGTCAAATCATGAACATGGGCACACTGCTTTTGGCTGAATGTTTTTTGCAATGCACGTATTTGCACATATATTTTGTGCACAATTAAAATGTCAAAAGACTGTTTAACAATATTTATGCATTTAAACACCATATTTTTCAATCCGTTTTGCCAATGCTTCAAAATTGGGAAAGGTCACATTTTCAGGAAATTTTCCCTGTTTGACCCAATCTTTAAGAAACAGCCTATACTCTATAACAGCCGGGCTTTGATAGACACGTAAAATATAATAACCAAATATCTCTTTTACGTCATCAAATTTAATCAATCCCATTTTTTCCAACTGGCAAATGAATTCAAGAAAACTTAAAAATGCAACCATTTGAATCTGCTCTTTTGAACCATGAAATTCAGAATTAATTTCGACTTTCTCGTACTCCAACTTACGGAATATTTCTTGAAAATCATTCGAGTTAAACGCTCTATCCTGCAGCTGGGCTAAAAATTGTGCGCGTTGATTTATTTCTGTTTTTCGAATTTGTTCGTTGGTTATGCTGATCTGCCAGATAACCAGTAAAAACCCTAATAAAGCTATTAAAGCGCTTACCATGGAAATTTTATCCGAGTGGGACAGGTTCTTCATTTGCCGAAATCCTCCTCTATTGGCTTAACACGTTAATACAATGGTTAAGGAGTCGTGCATTTTCGAACAGTTACAGCACTAGGCCCTTTTTCCCCTTCCATCACTTGGAAACAGACCTGATCACCTTCGCTCAAAGAATCATTCCCTTGAATTTGGCTGTAATGAACAAATATATCCCTATCCCGGTCATATGTGATAAACCCAAATCCTTTGCTATCGTTGAACCATTTGACGATTCCAAACTGTTCATTTTTTTTGCAGCTATATGTTTTTGCCCATCTGTAACTGAGAACTTTGTTTTCATACATGTTTCTTATAAGTTCTTGGGTTGTATGTCCGGTTGCCAGATACATCAGGAACCCGATTAACAAACCAATAAAAATGGCAGACACACCTGTAAAAGCCCCACGCAAAAAATATGATTTAACCGTTTTTCCCCGCCATCTGGCCATAACCAAACCCACTGAAGCGCCAACCACCACCCCAACAGCCAAGGTGACAACTATGATAGCTAATATGATATCTATATCCAATAGTATGATACTCCTAAAGTTGAAGATATGTCCGATTAAGATTTTTCATTTAAATATTAACTATGAAACCGTACCGGGTCATTATCAAATCCGCCTGTAACGGTGTGAAGAACGAGAATCACAAAAAACGCTAATGCGCAAAGCGTGCTGATACCTATAACCACACCTCTAAAAGCGCTGCCCAAGGTGCTTTGCCCTGGCCATTTGGCTAATCCGATACCAATCAAACCTCCAAGCAGCCCACCTGTAACCGCAATTATAGCAATCAAAAGCAAAATTTCCATGGTTGAAACTCCGTTTTTAAATGATGGTAGGAGGACTCCTACTGATAAGTCAGTAAGAAGCCGCTATTTAATCTGAACCCCTTCGCTATCAATAATAATGCGCAAGAAATCATGCCTCTTTGTCCCTTCTTGAACTGGACGTACTTGCAAGTAGAGTCCATACGTCAACATAAGTTGAAAACTACTTCGAATGAGTCTCCAATGGGTACGGATACCAATTTTGGTATCCGGCGTGAACACGACTGCGAGATCCACATCGCTGTTTCCGATAAAGTCTCCACGTGCCCGGGAGCCGAATAGGTAGAGGGCTTCGACATCATTTCCGAAATCCTTTTTCAACAGTAAATAAAACAAACCGGCTGCTTCTAAAGTCTTTGCATCTACAGCTTGTTGCGAACTATGTGCACCAATTCTACCATACCCGACATTGCCTTTTGCAGATAAACCCGGATTATTCATAATTTTTTTCTTGTGCTTTAAGCGCATCCTGGAAATCGCCAACTGTATCGAATAAAACACTTTCCTCAATCGACCGTGTGATGCGGTAAAACCGATAACAACACCAATCATGGTTGAAAACAGTGCGATCAGCAGTAGATTGTTCGATAGTGCAATGACCGTCAATTTTCATTTCCCTGTTTTATCAATAGGCTTCTTGAAAACGTTTTTATTTTTATCCATACACGTATGATAAATAGAATAGTAATTATCTCTCAAACAATTGATTAACAAAAATAAAATTCAGTGTCAATCAGGAAAATCCTCCCAAATCCACCGCCTAATTTTTTGTAGACCCTCCAAAGAAAATTCGGGGAATTTTTTTTGGGTTGAAGGCTTATTTCGGTGCGACTTCCCCTTTTTTGGGCTCAGTTCCTTGATATGCTCTTAGGCTATGCACTTTTTAGACGTACCCATCCCATGGCGGGCTAAAAAAAATAAATTTTATAAACTCTTTTGCCATAAGTTTATCCAGAAGGCTCCCAAACACCGTTAAGCATTGCAATCTGTTTGCGTGATTCATTTAGTCCTCGCAAAGCTTAAACGGTCATTTCAAGTTTCTTATTCAATTCAATCCTCATCATGCTCCACTTCCCCATCCCCGTAGTCCCAGGTCATATCCGCACAAATAACATCAAACCATTCTTTAAACATCTTGTATGTCCGTTTTTGTGGCCATCCATCCGGATCAGTCATCCAGGATTCAAGTTCTTCTTCGAAAATTTGTTCGAAAATCTTTTTCAGGTAAACTCCAAAATCAAATTCACCGTATTTATCAGGGATCAGAATGGTTGTCGCATGAGGCGTGTCATAAGTTTCTGCATCTTCAAAACTATTCGCCCAATTGATGTATGGTTGCTTTGGGATGATTGTTATTGCTGTCCTGTTAATGGTTTTCATTTTTATATTTCTCCCCTTTCTCTCTGACTTGCTTCTGAATAGGGCATACTCAGTGGCTTATCCGGAAATCCTGCAAGCATTATCATATCTTCTTGATAGTTCACATAACCTTCAAAAATATATTCATTCCAAACGTGTTTATTTTTTCCATATTTGATAAAGGATTCATAAGCTTTGATTTTGTTTTTTTCTCTTGCTGCTTTTAAATTCCGATCAAAGAATGCTTCCCAATCATCCCGTTTTGCTGAAGACCCCAGATTGCCATTTAGGTCTATAAGAATATATGGGGTTGTGAAAACAACAGAGTATCCATAATTTAAATCTAAAAATGGTTCAGGCATAACCCGAGCATACCATATTTCATCTTTTTTCCCCTGATATCTGGCATAGTCTAAACAACAACATCTTTATCAAGGAGGCATGAAATGTCTATTAATTATTCGTCAGAACTTGAGTCGCAGGTAAACCAGTATTTCAAATCTCAAAACACCATGGCTTTAGCAGACAGCACAAAAGCT
>NZ_JAIOSW010000496.1 GCF_021107415.1 Desulfobacula sp. | reverse complement strand
ACCCGGATAAATGTATCGGCTGTGGACTGTGTGCTCAATACTGCCCCATAGGGGTGATTCAACTGGATACTGACACCCAAAAAGCCGTTAAATGTGAATTGTGCCAGGGGAAACCTTTGTGTGTTGAGGCCTGCCCCACAGGAGCCCTTGAACTTGTTTATAGAGGAAAGATCAATGACTGAAGCCTACACAAACAAACTGCTGATGATTGATTTATCTTGTTCATCCTCTGAAACCCTTTCGGTTCCTGATGCCTTAAAAGCTGATTTTATCGGCGGAAAAGGATTTGGAGCAAAGCTTCTTTATGACAAGGTTCCCCCTGGTACTGACCCTTTAGACAAAAACAATCTTCTCATGTTTATGACCGGTCCCTTGACCGGTACCATGGCCCCGGCCATGCGGGGGTGTGTGGTCACCAAATCTCCTTTGACCGGTATTTTCCTGGATTCCTATTTTGGAGGCAATTTTGCTCCTGAAATCAAATATGCCGGATATGATGGTATCATTATAAAAGGCTGTGCAAAAAAACCCGTCTTTATCTGGATTAATGATGATAATGTGGAAATCAGGGATGCCCGCCACCTTTGGGGGGTAGATACTCTGGAAACCAATCGCATGATCAAAGAAGAACTCAATGATGATACCATCAAGATTGCCGGTATCGGCCAGGCAGGAGAAAACCAGGTTCTTTTAGCCCTCATCTGCTGCGAATACAACCGCCAGGCAGGAAGGGGCGGAGCCGGTGCTGTCATGGGCTCCAAAAACCTTAAGGCCATTGCAATAAAAGGGACTAAACCAGTTAGTGTATATGATCCCCAGCGATTTATCAAAGCCTGCACCACGGCTCTTAAAGAATTAGAAACAAGCCCGGATATAGAATCCTTCCGCCAGGCAGGCACGGCCGCTTCAGTTGAATTTGCCAATGAAACCGGACTCTTGCCCCATAAAAATTATCAGAACGGAACCTTTTCAAAGGCAGCCATGCTTTCAGACAAAGGGCAAGCCAAACATCTGTGGCTGGGCAGTAATGTCTGCATGGGATGTCCCATCCGGTGTTCCAAAATTGGAGCGGTTCGCACCGGCAAATACAAAGGCATTGTCACGGATATTGTGGAATATGAATCCGCCGCTCTCATGGGGTCCAACCTGGATATTTCAGATATCAGGGCCGTGGCCCATCTGGTCAAACTCTGCGATCTTTACGGTATAGATTCCATGTCTACTGGTAATATTATCGGCTTTGCCATGGAAGCCTGTGAAAAAGGGCTGATCCAATCTCCAAAAGGCATTGATATAAAATTTGGCAATGTAGAAGCGGCTGAACATCTGATCCATGCCATAGCCGCCCGGAAGGGCAAGCTTGGAAAACTTCTGTCCAAAGGTGTGAAACAGGCAGCCGATGAAATCGGCGGAAATGCATTGGATCTGGCCATGCACACCAAGGGGCTTGAATCACCTGCATGGGGACCCAGAGGCGTATCAGGTATGGGGCTTGCTCTCATGACCACAGACCGGGGCGGCTGCCACCAGCGGGGATTTCCCGTGTCCTATGAACTGTCAGGAGAATGGGAAGGGCACCCCCTTGATCCTCTTTCGCCGGTGGGCAAAGCTAAAATGGTGATTGCCCTCCAGAATTATTCCGCAGGCACAGACACCCTGGTTAAATGTGATTTCGCCACTTACGGCATCTCCGGCGCCACTTATGCCGAACTTCTCAGTGCGGCAACGGGCCGGGAGGTGACTGCAGACATTTTTATAAAAACCGGAGAACGGATCTGGAATCTTGTCAGACACTTTAACCTGGCACAAGGAATGGATGCTTCAAAAGATACCCTTCCCACACGGTTTGTAAGGGAACCACTTCCTGACGGACCTGCAAAAGGCCACAGGATTTCAAATAAAGATATGGCCTATATGAGACAGGAATATTATAAGCTGAGGGGATGGAACAAAAAAGGAATTCCACCCAAACTTTGAATCCATTGAGGACAAATTATGCCAACTCCCATCAATAAAAAAGAGGCCAAACGAATCGCTACAAGGAAGCGAATCCTTGAGACCGCCACTCATCTATTTGCACGGCTCGGGTACCATAAAACCACGATCCAGGACATTGCCTATCACATCGGCATGACCACGGGGGCCGTATTTCACTACTATGATTCCAAGTCGGATATTCTGGATGATGTCGTAAAAGAGCTTGATCAGAGTTTTAACCGGTACATTGAGTATCTGGCCAAAAGCCATACGGATTATAAGACATTGATCAACGGTATCATGGATATTTTTATGGACCGGTTTCACTACCAGCCGGACAACATTATTGCACTGGCATCGCTGGCTGCGGAATTCAGCGGTATCAGGGGGCCTGTTATGATAAAAACCCAGGCAGCCTATGACAAATTCGCAAATGCCCTTGAAAATGCCCTGAATCAAATTTCTAAAAATAAAACAAACCGGGCCGCTGCAATCTGTTTTATTTCAGGACTTCAGGGCGTGGCACTCCAGGCCCTTATCAGGGATGGTGAGATGGATATTGATGACCTGGTGGCAGGATTTATCAGCCTGGTGACTGAGAACCGGTAATACTGAAAAGGAATTATAAAAATGAAAAACTATAACTATATCATAATTGGCGGCGGATCTGCAGGGTGTGTTCTTGCCAACAGGCTCAGCCAGGACCCGGCAAACAATGTATTGGTCCTGGAAGCCGGCCGGCCGGATTATATCTGGGATGTCTTTATCCATATGCCTGCAGGCCTGACCTTTCCTTTGGGCAATAAATATTATGACTGGTGTTACGAATCCGAACCCGAACCCTTCATGCAAAACAGGAAAGTCTTCCACGGCAGAGGAAAGGTATTGGGCGGATCATCCAGTATCAACGGTATGATTTACATCCGCGGCAATGCCATGGATTATGAAAAATGGGCAAAGGATGCAGGCATGGAAAACTGGGATTATGCCCACAGTCTTCCCTATTTCAAACGGGCTGAAAACCGTCTGAAAGGCCCGGATGCATATCACGGCACAGACGGCCCCCTCATCCTTGAAACCGGACCCTGCAAAAACCCGCTCTTCCAGGCATTCCTCAATTCAACCGAACAGGCCGGCTATCCTCTGACCGATGATGTCAACGGATACCGCCAGGAGGGATTCGGTGCCTTTGACCGGAATATCAGCAGGGGACGCCGCCTCAGTGCAGCAAGGGCCTATCTCCACCCGGTCCTGAAACAACGGCCTAACCTGGATGTCATCTGCCGGGCCTTTACCACCAAAATCCTGTTTGAAGGTAAAAAAGCCATAGGTGTAGAATTTATCAAAGGCAAAAAGGGCCGGGCCCAAACCATCCATTCAAGTGAAGTCATCTGCTGCGGTGGTGCCATCAATTCCCCCCAGATTCTCCAGTTATCAGGTATTGGAAATGCCGGGGAACTTGAAAAACTCGGCATCAAACCAGTACATGATCTTCCCGGTGTTGGTGAAAACATGCAGGATCACCTGGAAGTCTATGTTCAGTACAAAAGCAAAAAACCCGTATCCATGAACCCCTCCCTTAAATGGTGGAAAAAACCCTTTATCGGCTATCAGTGGCTCTTCCACAGGTCAGGAGCAGCTGCCACCAATCATTTTGAGGCCGGTGGATTTCTCAGAAGCAATAATGATGTAGAATACCCCAATATCCAATTTCACTTCCTGCCTTTGGCCATCCGTTACGACGGCAGCCAGCCCAGCCATGAGCACGGCTACCAGGTCCATGTGGGCCCCATGTATTCCAATGCCATCGGATCTGTGAAAATCAAGTCTGCCGATCCAAAACAGCACCCGGCCCTGCGCTTCAACTATTTATCCACGGATC
The DNA here is from genome assembly GCF_021107415.1 of Desulfobacula sp. The sequence goes on along the minus strand of NZ_JAIOSW010000496.1, from coordinate 19,589 downwards.
AGGACCGTAAGGAATGGGTGGAAGCCATAAGGTGTGCCAGAAAAATCATGAACCAGCCGGCCTTTGATGAATTCAACGGCGGTGAAACCTCGCCCGGCAACCATATCCAGACGGATGATGATATCCTGAAGTGGGTGGCAAAGGATGCGGAAACAGCACTTCACCCCTCCTGCACCTGCAAAATGGGAAAAGATGACATGGCAGTGGTGGACCCGGATACCATGAAGGTTCACGGCGTGGAAAACCTGCGTGTGGTGGATGCTTCGGTCATGCCCTATGTGACCAACGGCAACATCTATGCCCCGGTCATGATGGTGGCGGAAAAAGCCTGTGACCTCATTTTGGGGAACACTTTGGAACCGCCTTCAACGGCAGGGTTTTATCGGCACAAAGCCTGAAAAATTGGATCAATACTCCAATCTCTTAACCGGGTTTATGCCTTTGGAATTTTAAAGCTGCATGGAACGACAACCTGGCACTTCCCACATACATGGGTGGTTTGTTCCCGGCCTGCCAGTTCTTTTGTATCACGAAGATTGGATTTTAATCTGGTCCAGCATTTTTCCCGGTCTATTCCTGTCTCGGAAGATACGGCTCCGACGGGGCAGCGCCTGACACACACCAAACATTTATGACCATTTTTATGAAGGCAAAGCTCCTTTTCAGTAACCAGAGGGCTGTCACCCAGATCGGCTTCGGTTACCAGGCTGCCCATACGGCCAGTACAGCCTGATGGAGTAATAAATTGAGCATTGACCCCAAAACGGCCCAGGCCTGCAATATATCCCAGATGCTTATGGGACCAGCGGGCCATGAGTTTCTTATGGTCAAAATTGTGGGTTGCCGGAACAAGAGCACTTTGGTATCCGGCATCCTCAAGAAAAAGTTTGATCTGCTCACACAGGCTGTTAATCAATGAATTAGTGGATTCATATGCCAGTCCCCAGTTTCTGCAGGGAATCTTGCCTTTATGATTTTCTCTGGCCAGCTCTTTGATAAAAGGAACAAAAAAAACGATTACAGACTTACCCGTGGCCAGAAGGTCTTTTGGAAGGACATGGTCATCTGCTGCAATTTCAGGCAAAATATCAAAGCGTTCGTCTGCCTTTGCCGTGACCGCAAGGGGTGTCCGCCAGAAATTTTTTCCTTCTGTCGCCTTTGGATAATCTGCTGCATAATTTTCAATCAATGTTCTCAAATCGCCGGATGTAACAAGCCCTGTCATAATCACCTCTAATCATCATTTAATAAAACCGTCAAAAAATAATAATTTATCATAAACCACTTAAAAACAATATGAATATTTTCTTTAATATCAGGGCAATCGCAAGCAAAACCTCTTAATCCACTTCATAAAAAACACAGGAAATAATGGTTGTTACCTTACCTTTTGTCTGATATCGAGAATAAAGACCTTACGTTTTATTCCATTTAACGATTTGAGGAAAGTTTGCAGACAATAAAAGATCACAGATATGGTCATCGCGAACGGTTGAGATCTCGGCATCTTAAAACAGGGAGAGAATCCCTTGCCGATTATGAACTTCTTGAGCTCTTATTAACTTATTCTATCCCTCGAAAAGATACAAAAGTGATTGCAAATATGATAGGTAGGAACCTTTTTAGTCTTAACACGCATGGGATATCCAAAGGCAATACTCTGGACAGCCGCACCAATATAATCCCCCACACCAGGCAATTTTTTAAATCGGTAAAAATTGTCCGGTATAGTACCGTTGAGGTTTTTTGATATTACGTTGGCGGCTTTATGAAAATTTCTGGCCCGGGCATAGTATCCAAAGCCTTCCCACATTTTAAGAACGGTTTCAAGGTCGGATTTTGCCAGATCATGAAGGGTGGGGAAACGATTTATAAAGTTTAAAAAATACGGAATGACTGTTTTGACCTGGGTCTGTTGGAGCATGACCTCGGATATCCAGATGTGGTATGGATCATGGCTCTCCCGCCAGGGCAGATTTCGATGATGTACGTGATACCATTTTGTAAGTTTGTCCTGAAACAGGTAAATGTCAGCTTGTTGTTTCAAATTGAGTAATATGTCTTTCGATATCCCGCCACCACAGGGTCGGGTTGAGTGATGGGTTATAATTATTTCACTTGTAAGCATTCTGTCGATGCTTCAAATCAATAATAACGACGAGGATTTTTTCATTCTCTATCAAATAGAACAATCGATAACTACCAACTCGATATCGATAATATCCTTCAAAAGCACCCTTAAGTTTTTTAATGTTTGTTCCAAAATATGGATTTGACTTCAACTGGGGATAGACAATATTTTTGATTTTTGTATAAAGTTGTGAATCAATTTTCTTTTTGACTTTTTCAAAAGTTTTAGATTCTGCAATTTGGAAATTAAACAATTGTATAATTTCCAGCTTTCAAATTTTTCAGACCCTCTCGAAGATTTTGAACCAACTCCTTGTCATTCAATATTTCGGTCATTTCACTATTATCGACATACTGCACTGAGGTTAGATATTGAAGCGTAGCAAATTCGATAAAATTTGAAATATTTCTTTTCTGACCTTCTGCAGCAGTCTTAATCATTTGATAAACTGAATCATCAACTCTCATTGTTAATGTTTTCATAATATTATCCCTATCTGAATATTAATTATCTACAATATATTCAATTTTATTCAATTTGTCAATTTTTTTATTCCAGTGATTTTGGTAATTTTATAAGGAAATGACGACTATATTAGAATACTATTTGGAGAAAAATATTAAATTGCTCTTGTAAACCCCTTATCCTCTAAATATAATTCGATAGTGTAAACCCGCGTTATGGAGAAAGAAGATTTTACGATTTTGAGCTCCTTGGATGTGATATGAAACCAAATATGAAAATTATTTTATTTTTCCTGTTGCTTGTTTTTGTTATTGTGATTGGCGTCCTTCACACCCTTACCCCGGGATATATGATTTTTTATCATGACACTTATCGGAGGCTAAGCTATTTTCCCATTACCATTGGTGCCATCTTTTTTGGAATCCGGGGAGGGATTCTTCTGGCCGTTCTTTCCTGTCTGGCATTTGTCCCTCATCTTTACATGTTCTGGGCAAGGGGACCTCAAGCCTACTATAGCGAATTGTCGGAAATAATATTTTATCTTGCTGCAGGGGTTGTGGTCGGACTTATTTCAAGCAGAAAAAATAAATTAAAGGAAAAATATAAAACGCTTTCGGAAAAATTGGCTGGATCATATAAACGTCTTCACAAGCAGGCTTCCCAGCTTGTAGAAGCGGAAAAACAACTGGGAGAAAGCCAGAAGCTTTCCATGCTGGGCCATGTGTCGGCTTCCCTTGCCCATGAAATTAAAAACCCTCTGGCTTCCATAAAGGGCGCGGCTGAAATTTTGGCTGATGAGGTGCCTGAGAATCATCCAAAACATGAATTTATTGAAATCATGCGAATGGAAATTTCAAGGCTGAATCATTCAGTGGATGATGTCCTGAAATATTGCAGGGGCCAGCAGTATCAAGACAAAGTGAGAAAGGAACCTATTGAAAAAATTATTAATCAGGTGGTCCTGCTTCTTGAAGCAGGATTGAAGGAGAAATCCATCCAGGTTTCCATTCAGATTGCCAGGCAGGCAGAATCCAGCAAGAACGGGTTTGTGACAGACGAAGCCGCCATGATTCAAGTTTTGATGAATATTATGATCAATGCAGTTGATGCGGTCGAAGAAAACGGCAAAATTTTCATTGAACTTGGCACATACGAAAGGGGGTGCCTCATTCGTATTTCAGATGATGGGCCCGGTATAGATAAAAATATGGCTGAAAAGGTGTTCCAGTCATTTGTGACATTCAAGGAAGAGGGAACAGGGCTCGGACTTTCCATTTCAAAAAGGATAGTTGAAAGCTTAGGTGGCAAAATAGTTATTGAAGAGTCAACCCTTGGCGGTGCAGCTTTTTCAATATTTTTGCCCGGAAAAAAATATAAATAATGAGAGTAACCAAATATGTCCGATATAATATTATTGATTGATGATGATCAAAGTTTAAGACGGGTTACAGAATACAATCTGAGCGCAAAAGGATTTAATGTTGTAACAGCAGCTTCTGGCGAACAGGGGCTTGAACATTTTAAAAATTATTCTCCGGATCTTGTGGTGACAGATGTTAAATTAGGGGATATGAACGGGCTTGATATCCTGACAAAGATAAAAAAAAATGCACCGGATATCCCTGTGATTATCATGACGGCATTCGGCTCCATTGAAATGGCTGTCCAGGCTATGCACAAGGGAGCTTTCAATTTTATCACCAAACCGTTTGACCGGGATACCCTGATTTTATCCTGTAAAAAAGCACTGGAACTAAAAGGGTTACGGTCCCAAGCAAAGCTTCTGGCAAATGAAATCAACCGTCTTACCGGCACCGAGGGCATCATCTCTGCAAGTTCTGTCATGAAGGAGTTGCTGGATACGGCATCCAGAGCTGCAAACAGTGATGCAACAGTATTAATTACCGGTGAAACCGGTACCGGCAAAGAAGTCCTGGCACGGTTGATTCATCAGAACAGTCCCAGAAGCAATGGCCCCATGGTTGCCGTTAATTGTGCGGCCATTCCTGCAGGACTGATTGAAAGTGAGCTTTTCGGTCATATGAAAGGATCTTTTACCGGTGCCATAAAAGACAGGAAAGGACATTTTCAAACCGCATCAGGCGGAACACTTTTTTTGGATGAGATTGGTGAGGTGGCAACCGATATCCAAGTCAAACTGTTACGGGCAATCCAGGAAAAAGAGGTCCAGCCCGTGGGATCGGAAAGGGCAAAAAATGTTGATATCAGGATTGTTGCAGCCACAAATCTGGACCTTCAAAAAAGGATTGTCAAAGGAGAATTCAGGGAAGATTTATATTATAGGTTGAGTGTGATTCCTCTCTTTATCCCGCCATTAAGGGAGCGGACCGAGGACATTCCTTCCCTGATAAAGCATTTTTTAAATAAATTTGATGCACCCCAAGATGTTGTTTTCTCCCGACAAGCCCAGGAGCTATTAAAAGTTTATCAATGGCCAGGCAATATCAGGGAAATGCAGAATATTGTCGAACGATGTATTATTTTAAGAAAAAAGAGTGTGATTGAACCTGAAGATCTTCAGCTGCTTGATCATAAAACATCATCAGCGCCCCTTGCGCCTGTTATCCCTGATGAAGGGATTGCCCTGGAGGATATTGAAAAGAGTTATATTTTAAAAGCCCTTGAAAAGGCAAACCAGAATCGTTCAAAAGCTGCCAGATTGTTAAAAATACCCAGACACGTTCTTTTATACCGACTGGAAAAGTATGGCCTGTAAACTTGTAGATTATTCTACATCTGCCTGTGGAATAATCTTCAAATTCCTTTCATTTTTAATTGGCTCGGTTTCGTTGGTAATCAAATAAATTCTTTATTTTTTCAGGTTGTTAGAATTTAATCCAATTAAACTGATCCATTGGCACGGGTTTTGATCTATTGAGTTGGAAACAGATGGATAAAAAACCTTAAAAATTTGGAGGACAATGTGAAAACAACAAAACAGTTCATCTTTGGTTTTGTCGGCTTGGTTCTGATTTTCATGACAGGATTGGTCATGGCTGAAAAACCAGATACCCGGGATTTAAGCCGGGCCGTTTTGAAAATAGACAGCCTGTCTTGCGGGGGATGCTTTTCCACGATCAATGCAGGGCTTACACCTTACTAAGGAAAAAAATATGAAATTATTTTGGAAGGGTTTTACAATACTTTTAATACTGCTTTTAGCCGGTTCAAAAGCCTATGCACTTTTTGGGGGAAAATTCAAAACATTGAAGCCAAAAGATGGAAATCTATATATTTCCATAAAAAATTTAAGTGATGGTAAAGCCCAATATTTTCGGACAAAAGCAGATGACGGGACCCTGGTGGACTTTTTTATAGTTCAGAGTGAAGACGGGGTGATTCGAGCCGCCATTGATTCCTGTGATGTCTGTTATCGCTCCGGTAAAGGATATGTCCAGGATGGTGACGTCATGGTCTGTACCAATTGCGGCAGAAGGTTTGCCACGGACAGAATCAATGAGGTCAAAGGTGGATGCAACCCGGCCCCGTTAACACGGGTGATCCAAAGGGAGACGCTTGTGATTTCCATGGAGGATATTAATACCAATGCATGGTATTGCAAGTATAAATAAAGGGTATTCACATGGTATATGATCCTGAAAAATATCGAGAGAAAAGAGAAAAAGTCCTGGGAATAAAAAAAAGGGGCCTGGGATTTGGCACCATTGCAGTGATTGTATCCTTGATCATCATCGTGGGACTGAGTGTTGTAACGATTCCCCAGGCGATTTCTTATATGGCCACACGCCACCTGGATGATGCGATTTTTAAGCTGGAATCGGATTCAACCTGGCCGGAGATCGTTATCGCAGGGATAACTACCATTCAAGGGGTGAAAAATATCGTTAAGGACAAGCACGATACACGACTTGTTGTCACCTATGACCGTCGATGGGTCAAGCTTTCCAACATTACAGCCTTGTTTGGTCAGCATAATTTAAATGTTACCTTGCTCAATCAGGTCAACCATCGTCAGCATCAGAATACATTGAAAAAAGAGGAGGAAGGGCTTGAAACTTCATAATATCTCTTTTGGAAATATCAAACGTCGAAAAGGCAAAATGCTTTTCCTGGTCTTAGGTCTTGTGATTGGTATTTCAACGGTTGTCACCCTTCTTTCCATAACTGAAAGTATGACCCGGAATATTGAACAGCGGCTCAATCGGTTCGGTGCCAATATCGTCATGGTTCCCAAAAGTGAGAACCTGTCGCTCAATTACGGCGGTATTGATGTGGGCGGTGTCAGTTATAATGTCCGGGAATTTGATCAGGAAAAGTTGGCAAACATCAGAACTATAAAAAATTATAAAAATCTTTCCATTATCGCTCCTAAAGTGCTGGGACCGGTCAAGGTAAAGAATAAAAACGTTCTGTTAATGGGAGTGGTGTTTGAAGAAGAACTGGCTTTGAAAACCTGGTGGCATAAAATCGGCGGTGTATTTCCTGAAAAGGAAAATGAGGTAATGCTGGGGTCTCAGGCGGCAACCCTGTTTGGGTTTAAAATAGGCGATGCCATAAGTCTTTTGGGCAAACCCTTTAAAGTGACAACGATTTTAAAACCCACTGGTGGTTCAGAGGATGATGCCATTATTGCAGGTTTAAGCGCCAGCCAGAAACTTCTGGGAAAAGAAGGCAGGCTTTCAATGGTTGAGATTTCGGCTTTTTGCCAGGGATGTCCTATTTCAGAAATGACATTGCAGATTGCAGAGAAATTTCCCTTTGCAAAAGTAACCGCCATGAAGCAGGCTGTGATGTCCAAAATGCAGTCCATTGACATGTTTAAATCTTTCAGCCTGGGCATATCCCTTATTGTGATTCTCATCGGTTCATTGCTGGTCCTGGTCACCATGATGGGATCGGTCAATGAGAGGACAAGGGAAATCGGAATTTTCAGGGCCATCGGGTTCAGAAGGGGGCATGTCATGCAGATTATCCTGCTGGAAGCACTGTTGCTGGGTATCATTGGCGGTATTCTGGGATTTGGTATTGGAAACCTGATTGCATACGGCATTATTCCCCTAGTGATCAAAGATGGCATGTTTGTTGGAATCAACATGAACTTAGGAGTTATCTCCATACTCATGGCCGTGGCCTTAAGCCTTCTGGCAAGCCTTTATCCTGCCTTTAAAGCCAGTAACATGGACCCGAGCGAAGCATTAAGAGCGCTTTAAAAAATAGAAAGAAAACAAGATGACACAGGTTAATCATTTCATTGAAATTCACGGATTGAAAAAAACATATCAAAGTGGTGACACCAAAGTAGATGCCATTAAACAAATGGATTTTTCTATTGATGATGAAGAGTTTATTACCATTATGGGACAGTCCGGTTCCGGTAAGAGTACGCTGTTATCCATTATGGGGGCGCTCAATCACCCGACACAGGGTAAGGTCCTTGTGGATTCCCTTGATCTCTATTCTTTAACCACTGAACAGCGGGCTGATTTTAGGAGTGAATATATTGGATTTATTTTCCAATCTTTTCAGCTCATTCCCTATTTGACTGTGCTGGAAAATGTCAAACTTCCCATGGCGGTCACAGGCTGGACAAAGAAGCTCAAAGACCGGATGGCCTTTGAGGTGATTGACCGGGTTGGTCTTGGGGATAGGGCTCATCGACTGCCGGATCAGCTATCAGGTGGAGAGCAGGAAAGGGTGGCTATCGCCAGGGCCATTGTTAATAAACCTCCCATTATCCTGGCGGATGAGCCCACAGGAAATCTGGATTCAAAAACTGCCTGCGACATTATGATGCTGTTACAATCTTTAAACAAAGACGGACATACCGTCATTGTTGTCACCCATAATCCGGGTGTGGAAGCCTATGCCGATAGAACTATCAGGGTCCGGGACGGGGAGTGTTATGCATGATTTATTATTGGGTTCTTGATTCCATTTTTTTACTAAAAATCGGCAGAAAGATATGGGCTGTTGTCCCTTTTTTCACTGTTGATTCGATATCAATATTTCCACCGTGCCTGGCAACAATAGACCAGGCTATGCTCAGCCCAAGGCCTGTGCTTTTCCGGCTGCCCAAGGGTTTGGTAGTGAAGTAGGGATTAAATATCATATCCAGATGCTCCCGGGAGATGCCGCAGCCTGAATCTGAAATGATAATGGAAACCCGGGGGGTTCTTTGTAATTGTTCCAGGTATCTTATAGCAATATCAATCCGGCCACAATCATCCATAGATTCCACCGAGTTTTGAAGGATATTTTCAATGGCAGTCTTAAGCTGGTCTTGATCTGCATAAAAGGATCCGGGAATTGAGTCTGATTCAAATGAATGGGTAATTTTTTCAGGATCAAGGTTTTTCTCAAGGATTTGCAGTATCAGTTTTTCAATATCAGTTTTTTCCTTTAGAGGCCTTCCACCCTTTGCAAACATAATCAGTTTTGAGGATATACCCTTGGCCTGTATGATACCCTTTTCTGCGATTCGCAAATATTCTTGTGTTTCATTTTCAGAGCAGCTGAGCTGAGCAAGGTTGATATTCCCCATGATCGTGGACAGGGTATTGTTGAAGTCATGGGCAACTCCACCGGCCAGGGTACCGATGCTTTCAAATTTTTTGGATGTTTCAATAGCTTTTTCAAACTCCCGGAAAATTTTTTCATGTTCTTTTTTCTCCGTGATATCAAAGGCGGTTTCAAGCCGGACAATTCTTTTGTCATTCCATTCGATAGCCTTGTCAACAATACTGTACCAGCGATGATTAAGCGTGTTGCGAAATTCCCATTCAAAGGGTTCACCCGGATTTCCGTCGGGTTGGATCAACCGTTTGTTCGTACAGAAGGGACAAGGAGCGGTCTGGCCTTTCTGGATAACCTGCCAGCATTTGAGCCCTTCAAGGTCCAGCGGATCATCATACCCTAAGGTTTCCAGGAATTTTTTATTAGTATAAAGTAATTCATGGGTTTGCATATCAGATACATAGACGATTGCCTCCATTGAATCAAATATATCTTTGAATATGGCAAACTCGTTTTTGTTTTTCTCTTTTTGGGTGATCAGAGAATGCTCTATGTCATATCTTTTTTCAGCCTGCTCAATGATTTTGTACAGGTGATTCATATTTTTTACAGGTTTTTCCAGGTATTCAAAGACATTGTTCTGTTTTAATGCATTTGCTGCATTTTCAATGCTGGCGTATCCTGTAAGAAAAATGATCTGTACACAGGGATCAATCTGTTTTAAGGCGTGCATTAACTCAATGCCGTCCATTCCATCCATTTGGATATCAGATAGCACAACCTTGAACGGATATTTTTTAAAAAATTCAATGGCATCATATCCATTGGATGCTGTTTGGACCCAAAATCCGCGATTTTCAAAAAGAACCTTAAATGACAGGGTCAGACGGGGCTCGTCATCAATGATAAGCAGTCTTTTTTCCACTTAATTATGCCCTCCCTGGGATACGATACCGATCAAGGTGTCAATATCAATCTTGTTAGTCAAAAAAATTTCTTTTATATCACAGATTTTATTCATCAATTATTTAGGCCCTTAACTGAAATAAGGTTTACATAATGGAGCAGGAAAATTCAATAGATAAAAATCTATTATTCTTTCTGAGTTGTATAATTCTCTTTGTGGCTGATAACAGCCACTTTTGGTTGTACGATAACAACCACTCAATTTAAATCCATGCTTTTTAAATCCAGATATTTCATTTTAACATACTGATAATAAAGCATTTTCACAATGATTAATATCCTGGCACAGGTATTGCTATTCTTAATAAACCAGGTGAACAGGGAAAGAAATAATTTTTATTTATTATTGGAAAAATGAAGTACGGCATCAGTGGTTTTAAAAATGACTTTAGCAAGACAACACTAATTTGAACAGAGGAGAAAAAGATGAAAGAATGGTTAAAAAGAGTGATTTTATTGACAGCAGTATTGACACTGTCAACTATAGGAACAAGTGTTTTATTGCCGGTATCGGTTGAGGCTTTTTCAGCAACCGAAGAGGTGGTCATGAGTTTTCCAGATGGTGATGATTTAGTCTTTACAATAACGAATGACTATACAGATATTGTCGAATTTGCCATTGGCAATCCAGATGCTCTATGGGCTTGGGTTAATCCGACGGAGTTCGCACCTGCAAGTTTAGTATATGGAGCTGTAGCATACAAAGATTTTAATGGTGATTGGACAACATGGGTTGAAGGGTATGATGAGAATAATACCAGTTACTATAGAGATCTGGATTGGATGGAAGCTCCTAACAGTGGTTTTGCTGATTATAGTCAAGCATTTCTTTTCACATCCTGGGGAGCAGCGGCAGCCGGAGATGGTTTTGAATATACTGGTGTTTTAGAAACCGGTTTTACCGATGGCTATGCCGGTATTTCTGGTTTAGGGCCTCAGTCACCAGTTGCTGCCTATTCTCTCAGCCAGGGCACTATTAATGGTGGAGAAGCGCAGGTTGTTCCTGTTCCCGGTGCGATCTGGCTCTTAGGTTCCGGTCTTCTCGGGTTTATTGGATTACACCACAAAAAAAATGGCTCAGCCGATTGATATCGGTTTGTTCTGGTGCCTGCATGATTATGCAGGCAGAATTTAAAAGATTATGTCTAATATGTATAATGAACAACGATATCAGACCCGGCGGTCTCTAAAAATGCCGGTTACTTTTTTCTTAAAAGAGAAAAAAGGCAGTATGTCTGATTATTTTTTTGGATGGACCAAAGATGTCAGTTCGCAGGGTGCCTGTATCTATGCCAAAGTCAACCATATTCCTATTGTTGACAGCCTGATGACCTTGCTGGTGACACCTGAAGTGCAAAGCAGATTTTCAGATTCAGACGTTTTAGTTAAAATTAAAGGAAAAGTGACCTGGAATAACAGCGATACGCAAAGTTTTGGTGTCAGATTTATATAAGAAATACTGGCAATAATTATTTTTTAATGCCGTGTTTTTGAAGCCGATATCGAAGGGCACTTCTGGTAATCCCCAGTTTTTTAGCAGCATTTGATTGGTTCCAGCCACATTGTTCCAATGCTGCCTGCAACAGGTTCTGTTCCTGGGTTGCCATATCAAATCCATGGTCTTTGGTGTTTTGTGGCAATGGATGAATGGTTTCTTTATTGATGATTTCAGGCAAATTATCATGGGTGATGGTTTCTTTATTACAGGTGAGTGCTGCCCGTTCTATAACATTTTTAAGTTCCCTGATATTGCCGGGCCAGGAATAATTTTCTAGAGTCTGAATGGCTTTATCTGCAATTTTAAGAACAGGTTTTTTAAATTCCAGGCAGAATTTTTTTGTAAAAAACAGGGCCAGTTCACTGATATCCGTTGGTTTATCCCGTAATGCCGGCATATTCAGGCATATAGTACTCAAGCGATAGAACAGATCTGCCCTGAATTTGGATTCACTGATCATTACTTCAAGGTTTAGATTTGTGGCAGACAGGATTTTAATGGAAACAGGTGTCGGACTGCTTGCACCGATGGGGGTAATCGTTTTTTCTTCTACAGCATGTAATAATTTGGGCTGAAGCTCAATGGGAAGATCACCAATCTCATCTAAAAAAAGAACACCTTTATCTGCCTGTATAAATGCACCTTTGCGGTCTTGTATAGCTCCTGTAAAGGACCCTTTTTTATGGCCGAACAACTCACTTTCAATCAATTCTCTGGGAATAGCAGCACAGTTAACCTTTACAAAAGGTCCGTTTTTTCTTTCTGATGCTTTATGGATGGATCTGGCGACTATTTCCTTGCCTGTTCCGGATTCGCCATTAATAAAAACCGAACTGTCCGTTGATGCGAATAAAAGGATATTTTTTTTGATTTGTTCCATTTCAACTGAAGAACCAATAAGGTCTTCCAATGACTCAGGCTCTTTTTTGTTTGCAACAAGGGCCTGTTCAATAATTTCCAGCAATTGTTTATGATCAACGGGTTTGGAAAGAAAATCAAAAGCACCGATTTTCATGGCAATTACAGCCGTTTCTATTGAACCAAAAGCTGTCAATATAATTAAAGGGATGTCGGGAAAGTTAAGTCTGCCGAACTTTAAGACTTCCATGCCGTCAACGGGCCGCATTTTTAAATCGGTAACAACAACTTCAGGGTTCCATTGAGTCCATACACCTATCCCCTGTTGACCATCTTGAGCCGTTTTGACCTGGTATCCATTGTCTGTAAGAACCATCTTTAAAATTCTGAGAAGTCTTGTCTCATCTTCAATTATAAGAATTTTATGTTTCATTCATTGTTTCCAAAAATTTATCAGGAATGATTGCTTCCTGTAAATAGGGTCTGTCAATAGTTGCCAATGGTTTTATCGGTAGTCTGATGCGGGCGATAGTTCCGTTTTGGTCCATTTGGGAATTATTTTTTAAGGATATTTCACCATTGTGAGCATTGATAATCTGTCTGCAAACAGCAAGTCCCAGCCCCAGTCCCTGTTTTTTAGTCGTAAAGAAATTGTGAAAGACCTTGTCAAGGTTATTATCAGGAATGCCCGGTCCATTATCAATTACTTTAATTTGAATAAAATCATTATCTTGTTTAACTTCAAGAGTAATTTGGCCTCCGCTATCCATCATTTCTTCGCTGTTTTGGATCAGATTAAGCAATACCTGGGAAAGTTGTTTGAAATCAGCATAAATAGGAGGCAATGTTTCCAAAATATCCATATTGATTTTAACATCAGCCCTGTGATTGTCAGAACGCTGCCATTGATCCATCAATAGATGAATCTGGTTTAAAAGGTTTATTTTCTCAAATTCCGGAGCTTTCTGCCTTGCAAGCTTTAATATGCTGTTGATGGACAAATTTAGATGTTTCACTTCACTTTTTATATAATGGAGCATTTCCTGTGTAACTCTTTTAGACTGTTTGCCGTCTGAAAGATATTGCGCAGAACTGTGGATAATACCTAAAGGATTTTTCAATTCATGTGCCAGAATGGATGTCATTTCTCCGATGGCTGCCATTTTTTCAGATTGAACCTTTTGATCAAACATATCTTCAAGCTGCTTTTTGCTTTCAATTAAGGATTCATGATGGATGGCATTTTCCAGGGCAATAGCCGCCTGGTTGGCAAAACTGGCCAGCAAATGAATGTCTTTTTCATGGAAGAGTCCACCGCTTTTTTTAGGGCCGATAAATAAGAGTGCTGAAAGTGACTGCGAGCCTCTTAGCGGAAGAACAAGGGAAAACCCGTTTTTTTGTATTTCTTTAAGTTCTTTTTCAAGTTCAATATCATCAATCACCTGATAAGTGGAAAAGTATTCCACGGAGTTATCCTTAAATAGTTTGACAAGCCTGCTGTTTGGCCAGGGACTTGTACCAAACCGAAGATGCTCTGGAAAAAGCCGGGATCTTTTTTTTTCAAGAGTCATGATGGCAGTGGATCTGATATTGATTGCTCTGGGAAGCTCGTCTATGACCATGCGGGTAAGATCAGGAAGATAGAGCGTTGCAGATATCATATTGCTGAACTGATGCATAATTTTTACAGAAATTGACTGATGATTGAAAAATATTTTTTTAATCAGATGATCAAGCCTTAAAATCACCGGATGAAAGATAATATTTACAAGAATAAGAAAAACAAGAAACAATTCCTTGGACAGCACCTGTTCGCCAAAAAACCATTTCTTAAGCCCTGCAAGAAACAGCGAATAGATGATTGCAAGACAAATAATAATAGCAAAATAGGCTAATGTCCGACTGATAATCTGATCGACGTTAAGGAGTCTGTATCGAAGAATTCCTGCAAGGTATGCCATGGGGAGGATAAAAAAAGCAAACACTGCAATTTGAAATGAAATAAGAGGATTGTCAAACAAAAGATTGGGCAGGAGGTAGAAGAATAGATAGGGTGCAAAGGTCAACCAATAGGCAATTAGAGGCAGTTTAATCTGATTTTTTTCCTGTTGCGAGGTTAGTAGTTTGTAGTCAATAACATGCTTAACAAAGACACCAATGATAATGAATGGCAGGTATAGGTTTCTCAATCGCTGGACCCAGCCCCAGAACTCCGGTGTCAGGCCAGCGGCATATAAAGACCCACCAATAGTTGTAACAACCGGCAAAAGATATATGCAGGCAGGAATCCACCATCTGTGCGCAATCAGGTCTCTTGTATCCGGGAACCTGAGTGCAAAGTGAAGCCACAGACCAAATGATACCCAATTGGCAACAGCATTAAGTATAAAAGCCGACGAAAATGTTAATGGTGATAAAAAATCTATTGATGAAGGAATCGTTGCGGATAAAGAAGTTGAAAGGCTGCATAACATCAGAAAAAAAAGAAAGACCTGGGGGCTGGGAGGTGCCCTGTAAAGCGCTATTGAACCAAGGGTAAGAAAGACAACAATTAATATCAATCTGGGCCAGATCAGCTCAAACAAAGAGAGCATGGTAAAAGGAATCGTTTCTATAAGGAGATCTATTTTTTTTGAATTCCTGAGTATAGTCATGGTTCCAGGGGTTTTTACAGGAGGGTTGGTTAAGGAAAATCCAAGGATTTCATGATGGGAAAGGCCATGTGCTGAGATGATGATATCGTTTAATTCAACCAAATTAATTGGTTTTGTAATTTTTGAAATTAAAAGGCCTTTTTGGGTTTTGTCTATTTTAAATCCTGCATTTCCGTGTAAAAATGCAGCATTGATAAAAAAAACCACAGCTATAATCGGAATAGCAAAAAAAATGCTTAAGAAAAGTCTGCGCATATCAATTACCTCGCAGCTTTTATACCAATAACCGCTAAATATAAGTAAAAATACATATATCTGGTTATCAAATCTGTTAAAAATGTCAAGAATTATCTGTTGCAGCCCAGGTCAGATCTGACTATTGTCGATTTGATGGAACGACCAGATTTTATAGAGGAGTGATCGTTCCAATTAAAATTTTGAGGAAAGCTAAATTTTCTGCTCCACAGTCTGAAAACACGGGATACACAGATTTTTACCGTCAAACATCCGGATACGGGATTCCATAACCATTTCACTACAGCTGTCACATTGAATGCTTTTCAGAATCCTGGCAGGTCTTACCGGCGGTGTGTCCACGTTCTCTGTTGAAAAAAGAACTTTTAAGTCGGCCTGTAGTATCTGTTTAATTCGATTGTCCCTGTTTTCTTCATCCCTTGCAAAATTATCTTTGAATACAGCCCGAAAACCCTTTTGAGTATCTCTGTTATAAAAGGTAAAGGCTGATTTGCCATAATCTTTGTGGATCAGGTTACCCTTGCCAAAAGAGCATCCTGTCAGAAACTGGATGGCATCCACACCGCACATGTCTGTTTCAGCTACGCAGACAGGGGTTTTTATATTTTGGATATCCAGTTTTTCCATTGCAAGTTCAGAAACCCGAATCCCTATGGCCAAGCCAGGACAGCTATGGCCGTGGAACTGAATTGTTTTTTCAATCACCTCTTTTCCTATAGAACACGTCATTCTTACATCTCCTTTTTTTAATATTCAGGCAGCTTTTTTATTCTCAATGGGGACGACAAGGGGAAATCCCTTGTGATAAATGATTTCAACGCTGACACCATAAACATCTTCTATCATTTTTGAAGAGATTTCATTTATCTTTCCAGCCCCATAAATTGTTTTATCTTTTAAAAATAGATACTGATCCGCATAACGCAAGGCTGTATTTAGATTATGCATGGTCATGATTGCTGCAATTTGATGTTCTTTTACAATATGCCTGATCAGCCCAAGGATATCTGTCTGGTTTTTCAAATCCAGGCTGCTGGTGGGTTCATCCAGCAGCAGAAGGTCTGTCTGTTGAACAAGCGCCCTGGCAATGGACACTTTTTGCAGTTCTCCCCCGCTCATCTGATCCAGGTATTTCAGGCACAGATGGGAAAGATTCAGCCTTTTTATGATGGCATCTACTTTTTTTAAATCATCTATACTTGTTTTAAAACGGATATGGGGATGCCGTCCTAGGAGGATAGCATCAAATGCCGTAATCCTTGCCGGTTCATTTTTTTGTGCCACATAACTGATTTCTTTTGCAATTTGTTTGATATCCATTTGCCTGATATTCTGATCCTTTACAAGAATATCACCCCCCTGGGGAGAGAGGATGGAATTTAAGCATTTAAGCAAGGTTGTTTTGCCGACACCATTGGGGCCCAGAATGACGGTTGTTTCACCTTTATTAATGGAAAAATTGATATTTTTCAGGGTTTCATGGCTTTTATAATGAAATGCAAGATCATTCACGTTAAGAATCATTTTTTATGTCCTTTTATGATGAGATAGATAAACACAGGCGCTCCAAGAAACGATGTGAAAATTGAAACCGGCAGTACATGGGGTAGAAGAACCAGCCTTGCCACAATATCGGCAGACAGAAGAATCAGCGCACCCACAAGAATGGAGGCCGGCATGAGAAATTTTTGATCATCTCCGATCACCCGTCGAACAATATGGGGGGCCACAAGTCCGATAAAACTGATAATACCTACAAAAGAGATGATGACAGAGGTGGCAAGGGATGCCGCCATCATTGCCGAAAGTCTTATACTCTCAACTTTTACGCCAAGTCCTTTGGCGGTTTCATCTCCCATATCCATGGCATTATAATTTCTTGTGTTGGCCAGAAAATAGATCAAAAGACAGAGGGTTACCCCAAAAAGAAAGTAAAAATCTTTCCAGTCTGCCCTGGCAACATCTCCAAATGTCCAGAACACCATGGCAGCGAGCTGAACATCATCGGCAAAAAATTGAAGGAGCATGGTTCCGGCCATAAAGAGTGATCCCAACGCTACGCCGGTCAGCACCATGGTTTCCGGAGAAGCGCCTCTTATCTTTGAGATATAGGTGATCAGGCAGGCGGTCGCCATGGAAAAGAAAAAGGCAGACAAAAGCGTTACCACAGGATTTGAAATTCTTAAAGCATCGTTAAAAGAGCTTGCCATTACGCCGGTTCCAAGGATCATAACGGAAAATGCTGCGCCAAATGCCGCAGCATGGGCAATGCCAAGGGTAAAAGGTGATGCCAGAGGATTTCTTAAAACAGATTGCATCACCGTACCCGCACTTGCAAGACCTGCACCCGCAACTATGGCAGTCAGGGTCTGGGGCAGCCTGATATTCCAGATGATCAGCTCAAACTGCCTGGAACTTGAATTTTTCAAAAGGGTTTTAATCACCTCAAAAAACTCGATATGAACCGACCCAACAGATATGCTGACAATCATAACGAACATCAGGGCAATAAAGACCAGAAAAATAAATAATATTTTTTTCCTTATATATTTTGAATATTTTTCTGATATCTCGCCATCTTCGAAATGCATGGCTCAACCTTTTTAATTAATGTCCACGGGTTGAAAAACCATGTCTTGAAACAAAGAATTCATGGAATTAAAAACAGGTTTTGAAACCAGAAATTCATAGATCTCATCTGCTTTTTTCTTGGGATCAATATCGGCAAACCTGTCCGGATATAAAATTGTTCCAATATACCAGGCATCCGCAAGGATAGAGCCATAGTTCTGAGTATACCAGTTATAAGGAAGTACACCATATACTTTATTGGCGTTTACGGCAGTTAGTCCCTTATAAACCGGGTCGTTTTTTAGTTCATGAAGGCCGCCATGACCTTCCCCCATCTGAAGGGTGGACAGATCCAGGAACAGGATATCAGGGTCAGCCTGAAGTATTTTTTCTTTAGAAAAATTGCTGTGGCGAAAATTTTTACCTGTCATATCTCCGGTTGAGGCAACATTTTTTGCATTGATAAATTGAAAAGGGGGGTAGGAAGGTTCTGTGGATTGGAACCCATGGGGACCTTTAAACGCAATTCCCCCGATAAAACAAGTCTTCTTATCAGCAATATCTTTAGTCCTGTTTTCAAGTTCATGAATATGTTCATTAAAAAAACGGATCAATTCTTTAGCCCGGGATTCTTTTTGCAATACCTGACCGATGATATTCAGTGCATTGAAAAATTTTTTCCTGTTTTTGAAAAGATCGCCGTATTCAAGAATGACCACTGGAATCCCGGTTTTTTTTCCAAGCTCAACCGGATCATATCCCATGGTGGCATATGTTTTGAAAATTACCTGGGGAAAATTTTTTAACCCCAGTATTTTTTCAGGGTCATCATACCCTCTGAATCCCCCGAAAACAGGAAGTTCTTTAAATTGTGGATTGGCCAGAAAATAAGGGCGGGCATCAAAGTTCCTTTTTTTTGTTTCCATATCATCAACAGCCACAACAAGATCCTGGGCATTAAAGTAGGTGATCAGTCT
This sequence comes from Desulfobacula sp., assembly GCF_021107415.1. The sequence goes on along the minus strand of NZ_JAIOSW010000496.1, from coordinate 719 downwards.
TAAACTTCCCGGACCGGAACAGATGATCCGATCAATTTTTTGGGGTAAGTTGACTGTTCGCAGGTTGGCATCCGTTATCTGCCTTAACGGTTGAGCAACTGCAAGACAAGCGAATACAGCCAAAAACAGAAAAGTAAATAATAGGGTCCAGTATTTTTTTTTCATTTTCCTCTCCTTTAAAAATAAAAAAGCCACGAAGATATAATCCCCTAAAAAGGAGATTATCAGCCTTCGTGGCTCTATTTTAATATTATAGTGTTACTTTTTTATTTTTTGTCTTCAGACAAAAGCTTTATTGTCTCTATAAGATTCTTCCTTTGTTGTCAAGACAAGTTCTTTGTTATTCTGCAAGGATAAAATCAGGTAAATGCAGCCCTGATTTTATCCACGGCCCAGTCAATATCCTGTTTTTGAATGACCAGGGGCGGGGCAAACCGGATGATATCGGTATGGGTTTCCTTGCAGAGAATGCCCATTTTCATGAGGGATTTACAAATGGGCCTGACACCCCCCGGGGTTCCTTTCTTTAATTCGACGGCAATCAGCAGCCCTAACCCCCGGACCTCTTTGATGGCATCATTTTTGATTTTTTTCAGTTCTGCCAGAAAATAGGCTCCCATTTTTTGCGCATTTTCAATCATATTTTCTTCCACCAATACCTTCAGGGCCTGTCTTGCCACGGCACAGGCCAAGGGGTTGCCGCCAAAGGTGCTGCCATG
>NZ_JAIOSW010000190.1 GCF_021107415.1 Desulfobacula sp. | reverse complement strand
TCTATCATCGAATTCATTCTACCTGAAAATTCACGCAGAAGACGTTTGTATCAATTGATCAAGCTTGGTCCGGCAGTTTTTTCAAAAAAACAGTAAAAATCTCTCTCTTCACTAATTGTTTGCAATTATCTTTGGTTTATCAAATCCAATATAATCCATCCGGATAACATCATTTTTTGATTTGCAGTTCAACCGGACATCAATAATCCTTTCTGCACAATCTTTCATATCTTTTTGAGCCAGATCAACTCTAGTCAGATCAACCGTTTCAAGGAATAAACCTGACGGAATTGACACTACTGATTCAAACCCGTTAATACCCACCTGGACAACTATTTCTATCATAGCATCTGACCGATTATATCCGGATATATATAGTGTCCTTGCCTGACTATGCTTTAATATGAGAGCAAGTGTTGCTCCCCCCCTTATGGGAAAGGTCCTTGGCGGATAGAGACCGCCTAATAATTGGTGAATACCTTTAAATCCATTAAAATCTATATGATTTTTTATATTTTTTTTAATATACTCTTTTCGATATTGTTTATATTGTTGCCAGTACAATGTCGTATCATATATTTTTCTTTTTGGTATTGTTATATCATGCACAAGCTTATTATTAAATAATGATTGCTGAACAGATTCGGCAAGAATTTTGTTTCCTTTTGGATTTAAATGACCGTCCCATCTCAAATTATACCGCTGCCTAAAACTCATAAATGGCATGCTGAAGTATTTACTTATATCTTCGAATATATACTCACCATGAATACTGTGTGTTTTCAACAAAATATTTAGACCATATATTATGATCGGAATATTATTTGCGTTAGCAAGACCCACCCCTTTATTAATTGACGAATAAAGCCGCTTATTGTAAAGGGGCGATAAAGTAATAGATGCTATTTCAGGAAAAAAATCCTCTGTCCCATTGATGACAACGGGTCTATTTCTATATATTAATTCACCATCGGAAAAATTTTCCAGTCTCCCTTTTGATGGAAACAGAGACCTGACGAATGGATAGGTGTAATAATTCTTTATTAAAAACCTATTCATTTTTTTAAATAAAGGTTCCGGCCCTATCGGCCTGGAATCTGCCCAGGCTCGTCTTCTTTGATCCATCATTAAATAATAATTATCCGGGTCAAATCTATCTTCTGTCCACCCCCAGGCCAATCTTAAGAATTCACTTGATACTGAATAGGACTCATGCGAGGTGATTAATTGTCCATTTTCATTGACTTGCAATGAATCATCCCAATCGTTACTCACAAGGAGCCAGATAATAAGATCCGGTGAGTATTTTGTAATCAGATTCTTTAATACATAATATTCATCTTCAGCATTATAACCGTCAACACCCGCGTTGAAAACTTCATACATTATCTTTAAGTTTGAATTACTTTTATTTAATTTTGCCTCAAGTTGCTGGGGATATGCATGGCGCTGGTCAACACCGAAACCAAATGTGATAGAATCTCCTATGGCAAGAATCCTGATAACATTTGATTTTTTTTGTTCACCTATTGTCGTTCTGTATCCATCATGGTTTGATATTATTCTTCCTGGAGGGAAATTACTATCCATATCAGGCTTTAACGTATATGGGACACCATCAATGGCTGATCTTGCATAGTAATCTCTTTCGAGTGGTCCGAAGCTTATCCATAACCCTGATACTCTAATAAAAATTTCAATTATGACACATGAAATTATTATTGAAAAGGTCACTAATACAAGTTTCAACAAAATTGAACCTTTCAAATCTGTTTTGTTGGGGGCGGGCATATATCTTTTCTCAGCTTACCTCATTGTTGATGCAGTCGTAATGGATCTCAGGTCTTAATCAAGCTCATACATATTTTGCCAATCTTCATCATCCTGCCAATTTTTCTGCTCCTGCTTAGAAAAAAGATAGTTATTAATCACTAACCAGTCCATTTCGGTTCTCATGAAGCAGCGATAGGCATCATCGGGCGAACAAACAATGGGCTCACCCCGGACATTAAAACTTGTGTTAACCAGCAGACCGTAACCGGTCAGCTCCTTAAAGGCTAAAATAAGTTTCCAATACCGCGCATTTGTTTCTTTATGAACAGTTTGGATTCGGGCCGTAAAATCCTCATGGGTAACGGCCGGAATATCTGAACGGATATGGTATAAACGCTCATAAAGCGGCATAAATTCATAATCTTCAGGTAAAGGTCTCCTGTGCGATTTCTTAACCGGGACCACCAGTTGCATATAAGGAGATGGCGAATCGATCTCAAAATATTCAGAAGCATCTTCCATCAATACCGAAGGCGCAAAAGGTCGGAAACCTTCACGAAATTTAATTTTGAGGTTAAGTTTTTTCTGCATCTCAAGATTCCTAGGATCACCAAGAATGCTACGGTTACCCAGTGCGCGAGGGCCCCACTCCATACGCCCTTGAAACCAGCCAACAATCTGACCCTCTGCCAGAAAGGAGGCAACACGCCTAAACAAAGAGTCTTCAGGTTCAATTTTTTCCAAAACTGCACCATATCTCCGACACATCCGCTCAATCGTGATAGAGTCGTAGGCTGGTCCAAGAAAGGAGCCTTTCATGGAATCATATTGGCGTGATACTGGTTTCCTCAATTTT
>NZ_JAIOSW010000198.1 GCF_021107415.1 Desulfobacula sp. | reverse complement strand
TTTGTATTGCCCATAAAACTTGGCAGCATGGGGTTGGTAATATTCGTTGTTGAAAAAGAGAACGGTTTTGGATGACTTTCTGAATTATGGATATTAAATTTGGAAAAATCAATGGTATCGGCATGGAGCCGAGGCGATGTACCGGTCTTCATTCTTCCAATGGTAAACCCAAGCGTTGCAAGATTCTGTGCAAGGCCTATGGATGCAAATTCTCCTGCCCTGCCCGCCTCTATTTTTGAGGCCCCGATGTGAACCATTCCTTTTAAAAAAGTTCCCGTTGCAATGACAATGGTTTTTGTTAAGTACTCAAAACCTGTCTGATCAATAAGGCCTGTCACGGTGTTGTTCTCCAGCACGAGTTCCTGGGCCATGGCCTGTTTTACATCAAGGTTGTCTGTTTTTTCAATGACCGCTTTCATATTTTTTGAATACAGGGCTTTATCATTCTGCGTTCTTGTTGAATGAACAGCAGGGCCTTTGCGTGTATTTAATGTCCTGTATTGAATGGCTGAAGAATCCGTGATTTTTGCCATTTGTCCGCCAAGGGCATCAATTTCCTTAACCAGCTGTCCTTTTGCCATGCCGCCTATTGAAGGGCTGCAGGGCATGGAGGCTATTTTATCCATGTCAATGGTTAAAAGAAGCGTATTACACCCCATGCGCGCAGAGGCAAGGGCAGCTTCGCATCCGGCATGACCGGCACCGATAACAATGACATCATATGTTTTGAAGTTTAAATTCATAACCTGATAATATATAATTACTTGATGCTTTGGTCAATTGATTTTTGATTGCTGTTAATGGTAAATAACCAGAAGGGAATTTAAAACAGGATATTTTAAAGAAAAGACTTTACTTTAGCGGGATGTGTTGAATGGATAAAACAAAACGGTATTCAGATTATAATACCTATTTAAGGCAATTGTTTGGCCAGAGGGTACAAAAAATTTCTATTGATGCAGGGCTGTCATGTCCCAACAGGGACGGGTTGCTTTCCCGAAAAGGGTGTATTTATTGCAATTCAAAGGGGTCTGGTTCCGGTATGTTTGCCAGGGGAGTTTCCATAAAAGAGCAGATTAAAAGCGGTAATATAAGGCTAAAAAATTTCTGGCCTATTTTCAATCTTTTACAAACACCTACACCACTTGCGAACATATGAAACAAATGTTTGATGAAGCACTTTCTTGTGATGGTATGGTGGGAATGGCCATTGGAACACGACCGGATTGTATTGATGCACAAAAGCTTGATTTAATAGAGTCTTATACAAAAAATTATCTGGTCTGGCTTGAGTATGGCCTCCAATCTGTCCATGATGCAACGCTTAAGATAATTAACAGGGGCCATGGGTTTAAAGAGTTTTCCAAAGCTGTGCGGTTAACCCGGGGCAGAGGGATAAATATTTGCACCCATGTGATTCTCGGGCTTCCCGGGGAAGATAAAAAGATGATGCGTGAAACTGCAAAAATATTGGCAGGCAGTGGTATTAACGGGATAAAAATCCATCTTCTCTATGTCATCAAGGGAACCGTTCTGGACAAAATGTGGAAAAACGGGGATTATATCCCCATGGAACAGGATGAATATGTAAATATGGTTTGTGATTTTCTGGAATTGCTGCCAAAAGAGATTATTATCCAGCGAATCACAGGAGATCCACACTCGGATGAGCTGAGAGTTCCCATGTGGGCGGCCCGATACAGGGAAACTTTTAACATGATTCAACATACTTTTGAAAAAAGAGACTCTTTTCAAGGCATAAGGTATAAGGGATAGAAGTTTTCAAGTTAATTTATTCTTCAACTTTATGCCAGACAATTTTTTCCTTATGTTTTAACGTTATTGAAGCACTCTTTGTACCAGCGTTATAAAATATGACTATTTCAAAAAGAGTTTCTTCCATGTCCTGACAAAACAAGGTCCATTCGGTGATTGCTACTTGATCCCCTTTTTTTATGCTATCAATAAAAAATGTATTGGATTGATTCCCTCCGGTTCCAAAGATGATTTCTCCTTCATTGATCTCAATGTATCTGTCTTTGTATCGGGGTTCCTGCGTAACCCATGTTCCAATAAGAATAGAAGGGAATGGATCAGAACTTTTTTGTTTACAACCTGCAATACAAAAGGTGATGAGAATAAAACAGACCATTGCAAGGATTGCTTTCTTAATTAAGCGTAATGGTTTTTTCTTTTTCATCTCTTTTCCTATTTAATAATAAATCAAAATCAAATGATCTATGCATAAATTATTAAATTGCAGCTAAAAATGCATTCACAACCTTTGGATCAAAATGTTTGCCTGACTCCTCGGTTATCATTTTAATGGCTTTTTCTTCAACCCAGCCATCTCGATAGGGCCTATCTGATACCACTGCATCATAGACATCTGCCACTGCGAGAATTCTTGCTCCTAAAGCGATGTCCTCACCCGACAGACCATAGGGATACCCTTTACCGTTAAATTTTTCATGATGTTGCGATACCATGGGCAATACATCCTCATAGGCACTGATGGGCTCTAAAATTCGTAACCCTATCAAGGGGTGATCTTTAATTTTATTGAATTCTTCATCATTTAATTTGCCTGGTTTATCAAGTATTGCAAGAGGAACTCCTATTTTTCCGATGTCATGCAGATAAGCTGCTCTCCGCAACACCTCGAGTTCTTCTGTTGTAAATCCCATCACTTTAGCTATTTTTAATGACAGATCTGTTACCCTTTCAGAGTGACCTGCAGTCCAGGCGGATTTTGCGTCTACGGCCCGTGCCAATGCTTCTAAAGTTCCTATGTTCAGTTTTTCCAGGTCTTCAACCAGGGATGAATTGGAAAGGGCAACCATCATTTGATCCGCCATTTGATGGGCATGTTTTAAATCATTATCAGAAAATGATTTTTCTTTTGAATAACCCAGTGCGATGGTTCCTTTTAAAACACCATCAAAAAATAAAGGCAGAACTAAGAATAAATGTCCGGTTCGATTGTCGGCTTTAGACAGAAACCCAGGTTTGTTTTTTTTTGTATGAACAATCAAATGTTTTGAATTAAGAGATAATATCTCTTTGTCTTCAGGGGTAATACGAAAGAACTCTTCAAAGGGTTTACGCACCTTGATATCGGTTGATATATAGGCATGGAAAGTATTTGGCTGCTTTTCAACAGCAAGATTTACACTGATGGAATCGCACGAAAAAAAGATAAACATTCTTTTCAGAACGGTATAGATAATTTTTTTTGTATCCAGGGAAGATAATATTGCCCTGTCAATATCCGCTCGGGTTGATAAGGCAACAAAATGTTGATCAAGCTGCTCTGACATTGAGTTAAAAGAATCAGCAAGGTCTTCAAACTCGTCATGGCTTGTAACGATCACTCGATTTTTAAAATCCTGTTTAGCGACCCTTCGAGTTCCTTCTTTAAGTTTTTCAAGAGGCACAAGGCTTTTGCGGATATGAATAATACTTAAAAGCAATACAATCCAAAGAGACAAAAGCAGTACAAGAGGAAAGGTCTTTTTAAAGTTTGAAAGGGGAACAAGCGCATCAGAACTATTGCTTCTTAAAATAACATTTAGACTTGGTGCATCAAATCTTGATTTTAAAAACATGGGCCAATAACTTGCAAAATAGGTATTTTCCCCATCTTTATACTTAAAAGCCAGAGGGGTTGTGCCATCAATTTTTACAGTGACTTGATGCAGCAGGTCATCGGTTGGAGGAAAGGAAGTGATGAGAACTTTTCTAACCTGGTCCACGATACAAAGGTCGGTTTTACGCGGTAAGATATTGTCATGTCCTATACCCCATAAATATGAAATATTGATCTCTCCCACCAGGACTTTAATGCCGGTATTATCGGGGATGGTTTTTATCAGCATATATACTTTAGCAGGTGTCCTGTTTTGAGAGGTCTTAAAAACAAGGGTTGTTTTATCATCACCAATGGTCAAAGCTTTATCAATAAAATCATTAGGAAGGTCTTTAAAACGGCCGTACAGCAGATTTAATTCTTTAGATGTTTTTATTAAAGCTAAACCCTCAAATCGCTGTAGTATTTTTTTATTAAAATCATCTGTTGAATATATTTCCGGAAGATATTTGTTGTCTTTAAAATCCCCTGAGGCAATCATCTGCATATTTGTTTCAAGAAATAAAAATCTTTCATAGATCGACATGCCGTGTGCTTTTACTGAGGTTTTAAGACGGTTAAGACTAAGACTTTTAAGCTGTTTTGAAACCTGGGTATAAGATAAAAAAGACAGGACTATAACAGGGAGCATTGCGCACAAAATAAATAAAAAGAAAATTCTTTGCGCGACCTTGCTTCGAAAAAATGAACCACCAATCTTCATATTCTTAAACCTCCTCTAATTATAACCGGCAACAGATCCTACATATTGGCCGTTATTCGCTCGAACGATATCATCCCTGCTGGCCTTAGCCGTAAAAGGAGAGCGGCTTTTGCCATCCTGTCCTTTACTATAGAGATCAAAATCAGTATTAACCGGAACCATAAAATGATCTTTACGCAGTTTTCCCTTTGGGGTACCTGCAACAGGCAGATATTCATAAGGATTATTCCAGGGATCTCTCAGGTTTCCCAATCCAATTTCATCAAGATTATCAGGAAGCGTGTTGTGCTCCATTTGATAAGCGAACAATTCTTTTTCGATTAATCTGATTTCTGATATGACTCGAAGCATTTTTGTTCTTTCTATGTAATTTATATAAGAGGGAACGGCTAGGCCGGCCAAAGTTCCAATGATAGCGATAACAATCATCAATTCGATAAGAGTGAAACCAAAATTTTTATATAATTTCAGACTCTTGAACATTTTCATCTCTTTTATGATTTACATGTCACATACACTTCACTAAATATAGTATATCGGTTTACATAGATTGTCATATAGAACATTTTGTGTCAATCATAAGATGACATTTCAAAGTCACCAAAGTTTTTTGATACATGATTGATAAATTGTTGATCTTTTTTTTGGATAATCAGGCATTCTGTATTTTCAAGACGGTTAACAAGTTTGATTGCCTTTTGCACATCCATGACCATCAGGGCTGTGGCAAGGCCGTCAGCAAAGGTACAGTCTTTTGAAATGACAGATGCGCTGACGATTTGATTGTCAATTGGAAACCCTGTTTTAGGGTCAATGATATGGGAGAAGACTTTTTTATTTATTTCAAAAAAATTTCTGTAATTCCCGCTGGTGGCAAGGGCCTGGTTATTCAGGCGGACAATTTTATATAAGCTCTGGTTTGCAAATTGCTTATCAGGGCTGCTGATCCCCACTGACCAGTACTTTCCTTTTTTATTTTTGCCGGAAGCATAGAGTTCTCCGCCTATTTCCACAAGAACATCATGAATGCCCGAGGAGGTAAAAAGTTTTGCAATGGCATCCACTCCATATCCCTTTGCAATGGAACCCAGGTCAAGGGTGATGTCTGCATTTTTATAAATTATCTGCTGTTTTTTGATAATGATGTGATTAAATCCGGTTTTTAATAATGCCAGGGTTATTTTATCGGGTTTGGGAATTTGGTTTATTCTTTTTTTTGTTCCAAATCCCCAAAGATCAACCAGGGGTTTCACTGTTCCATCCCAGGAACCATCGGTCAGCCGGTATAATTTTTTAGCCGTTAATAAAATTGTATAAAAATCAGAAGAGATATGTACAGGGTTTGAAATTTTTTGGCGGTTAAAAACAGAGAGTTCACTTTCAGGGTCGTACATGGAAAGTTTTTTATTCACTGCTTTTAAACGGATATCCACCCTGGCTTTCCACAATGCCGGGGACTCTTTTTTGCGTGAGATAAATTTGATGGTATAAAAAGTGCCCATGGTCTTGCCTGAAATGGTGTGCTGCCTGTGGAAATTAGAGGCAAGTCCTGTTGCCCCTGTTGAGTGAAAAATGAGAAAAGAGAATAATAAATAAAAAATTATGATTTTAAAAAAGTTCATTTATTTAATGTCCATTTTTATTTTATGTATTATTATAAATATTTTGCCTGTAATGCAAGATTGTTGTTGCCAAATGCCAAATGCCAAATGCCAAATGCCAGATATGAGATATGAGATATGAGGAATAAAAATAATGGAAAAAAGAATTGTTAAGATTAAAAAGGCGCCTGTTGAACTTTATAAAATTTTAAAGTTTGAAAATCTTGCTTCAAGCGGCGGGGAAGCAAAATTTATGATCGTTGACGGCTTTGTAAAAGTGAACAAGAGTATTGAAACACGAAAACGAAAAAAAATATATCCGGGTGATACAATCGAAACAGGCGGCTTTGTTCTTGAAATACAATTGCAGGAATAACTTATTTGTCACACAATGATCTTGCAATGTGAAAACAGATGACAGAAACGGCGTTGGCAACATTAATGGAATTTTTTTTGCCAAACATTGGAATATGAATAAACTTGTCACATGTTTCCATGACATGTGATGAAATTCCATATTCTTCATTTCCGAATACAACAATGGTTTTCTTTTTCCATGAAATGTCATAAAAAGGCCGGGCACCTTCAATGGTCTCAACACCAATGATCTGAAATCCTTTTTCCTTTTTTTCAAGCAAGGTCTGGGCAAGATCGGCGGCCTTTTCCTGTTCAACCCATTTATGAGCCCCCATGGCGGTTTTTCGGACACCCGGATGTTCTTTCCCTAAAGTGTTCCCGAGAATTATGGACTTAAACCCGGCAGCTTCACAGGTCCTGAAAATTGAACCGACATTGAAAAGACTCCTTAGTCCATCTAAGGCCACGTGGCAATGAAAATCAATTTGATGACAAGAAAAGGATAAATCATTTGTTTGAATTTTTTCAAGCAAGTCATAGTCACGGAAAGTGTTGCCTGTGGCAGATCGATAAAAGTGAATTTGATCGGAAATTGTTTCAATCCATAATCTGGTATTATTGGATTCAGGTTGAATAAAAGGATTCATTCCTGTCCAATTAAGGATTTCGTTATATTGATGTGTAAAGAGTTCTAAAGAGGCCTGATTGACACGATTGGTGGTTAATTTTTGATAAAATTTGGATAACCAGATGATAATATGCTTGTTTTGGGTTTCATGGCAGAGTGACAGCAGCTTTTTTTTTGTAAATCCAAACGTATCCATTCATGATCTCCAAATTAAACTTAAGGAACCGGCTCTACATTAGTTAATGATTTTTGAATATACACAATATTTTATAAAATATGGCATTTTTTTAAATGTTTCCTTTCTTCCTGCCGATAAGAACCTTAACTAAGAATTATAATATGGGCAGATTTTAAGGAGAAGCAAGATGAGCAGCATACCAAACCAGTCTTTAATGGCAGGACTATCACCCCGGCAAAATACCTTGCCGGATGCTCAATTTTTAAGTTATATAAGAAAACAGTCATTTAGCGCCTATGAAAGCCTTGATGCCGGATTGACCATAAAAACAAAAGAGGGTGATCTTGTCACATTGACATCCCATTCCTATGCTGAAGTTGATGCATTTATGTATGATAGCAAAGGTGTTTTGCAAACAGATTCGGGAAAGGCTGTGGTCACTCAAAACATTAGAGAAATCACTTTAACATCAGGAGAAAGTTTTACCTTCTCGGTTGTTGGGGATTTAAGTGAAGAAGAGCTTGGGGATATAGAAGCCATTGTGAAAGGCATTGATGAAATTATTTCACAAATGGCTGCAGGAGATATGAATGGTGCTGTTGCAAAAGCTATTTCCATGGGGGGCTATGATAGTGTTTCCATGTATGCTGCAGATATTACCTATCAAAGATCATATGCAATGGCATCCGAGACCCGGGCTGAAACTGTAAAAACCGTGCCTGAAACCGAGGTGTTGCCAAAAGAAGAGAGTAACGCTATTCCTTCCGTAACAGAGCCTTTTCCTGAAAATCACAAACCACGCAGAAAGAGCAAGAATACCATAAACAATATTGATAAATTTGTTGATAAAATGACAAAAAATTTGGAAAAATTTGAAGAAAAACTGGTTGATAAAGCCCAGAAACCCATTGATAAACTTTTTAGACACCACCTTGAAGATGCAAAGAAAAGCAAAGGTGAAGAGATGTCAACCTATAATGCCATTGATAATGCAAGAAAGCAGATCGAGAAATTGATTGATCAAATGACAGGAAAAATTTTTAAAGATAATTTTTCAGCTTTTTTTTAGGTAGAGAATATTAACCCAGGTCCATCAAAACAAATTACAGGTACCTATTAAAAAACCCCGGACTGATACCATTTTATGGATATCAGCCCGGGGTTTAGTTTGGAAAAATAGAAGTGTCTTATTTTGAGGGTGGAGTAAATGTTCGCTGGGCAAGTTCGTTATTCAGCATGAGAAGGCCATGCCCTGCACCGCCAATCAGTTTCAATTTGTTCACAATGGTCTCCATGGATGCTTCTTCCTCCACCTGTTCATCCACAAACCAGTTCAGATGGTTTCTGGTAGCATGATCATTTTCTTTAATTGCAAGATCCATCAGATCATTGATGAGGCTTGAAACCAGCTTTTCATGTTCATAGGCCAGCTCAAAGACTTCCAGGGCAGATTCAAATTTTGTTTTAGGTGCTTCAATCGCTTGTAAAAGTACCCGTCCGCCTCTTTCATTTAAATAATTATACAGTTTCATGGCATGAAATCTTTCTTCTTCCACCTGGATAAGAAAAAAGTTTTCAAACCCGCTTAAGCCCGTTGAATTAAAATATGATGCCATGGAAAGGTAATAATATTCTGAAAATAATTCACGGTTTATCTGGTAATTGATTGCATCCTGCAGTTTTTGTGAAATCATTATATTCCCTCCTTAATATTAAAAATTAATGTTTACTTATCATAGCTTTTTTTAAAAATGGCTTCAACAAGACAAATGGAATGATTCGTAAAATTTGAATACATGTTTTTGCCAAAAAATTTTGCATTTTTGCCAAAAATGATACCGAGACCCAGAGCGTTGGGTCGGGGAGGTCTTTTTTGGGAAATTGCATTAAATTTTTCCCACCCTGTGCATGCACTATAGGTTTGGTCTGAAAAGAATTCTATGTCAAACCCATGTTTTTTAAAAATGTGGGACATGACATCCCAGGATTCAAGAAATGATATGGAAGACTTGTCTGCCCAGGGAACGGGAAGAAGAAGGGGATCGTTTTCACCCTTTGCTATTTCATGTAATATCAGCTTTCCATTGGGTTTTAATACCCTGAAAAATTCTTTGACTGCTGCTGGTTTGTCTTCAATATTCATTAAAATATGCTGGCATAAAACAGCGTCAAATGTATTGTCTTCAAATGGCAGTTCAAGAACGGAATCCTGTTGGAATGAAACAAGATTTTCAAGTCTGGTACATTGGGTCAAAAAGGTAGCCGCTTCAATAAATTTTTCTGCCAGATCAACACCGATAACTTTGCAGTTAAATTGTTTGGCAAGAAGCCTTGAAGATCCCCCAATACCACATCCGGCATCAAGGACCCGTGCATCAGGGGGGATGGTTAATTTTTTGAACAGCTCAATGCTGGACCGTGCTCCGCCGGTGTGGATCTGATCAATGGGGGAAAGATCTTTCAATTCAAGGTTTGAAAGGTTTTTACCTGCTTTGATTAATGCGGTTTTTATATTTTGAGTCAGATTGTCTGAATTATAGTGATTTTTTATTTCTGATTCCATATTGGGGATGTGGGTTATGAGTTATGAGTAGTAAGGAATAGACTATCAGTTTAGCTTTCCTTACTACTCACCACCCATTATTTTATGGTTTAAGTTCCTTAAGATTGCCAAAGAAATCAAGGGATTCAGGATTTTTTAATGCATCCTTGTTTTTCACTTCTTTTCCCTCGATCATCTTTTTAACAGCCAGCTCAACCTTTTTCATGTTGAGTGTATAGGGGACATCCGGGCATTCAATGACTTTTGCCGGGACATGCCTTGGAGAGGCATTGACCCTGATATCCGCCTTGATTTTATTTTGGAGTTCATCGTTAAGTTCAAATCCCTGGGCCATTTTAACAAAGAGTATGACCCTGACGTCATTGTTCCAGGATTGTCCCACAATAACAGAGTCTTCAAGCTCTTCCATGGCATCCAGCCGGCGGTAGATTTCAGCCGTACCGATTCTTACACCACCCGGGTTGAGTGTGGCATCGGATCGGCCGTACATGATCACACCACCGTGTTCAGTGACCATGATAAAGTCGCCATGGGTCCAGATTCCCGGATACTCGTCAAAATAGGCAGAATGGTATTTTGAGCCGTCTTCATCCCCCCAGAAAAAGATGGGCATGGACGGGAAGGGAGCGGTACAGACAAGTTCGGCCTGTTCTCCCACTATGGGTTTGCCATTTTCATCATAGGCATAAACCTTCATGCCAAGGCCTCGGCACTGGAGTTCTCCAATATACACAGGGCCGATGGGGTTGCCCAGGGCAAAACAGCCGTTAAGGTCTGATCCGCCGGATATGGAAGCAAGCTGGAGGTCCTCTTTTACTTCATTGTATATAAATTCAAAGTTTTCATCTGATAGGGGTGATCCGGTTGAAAGGACCGATTTTAAGGCAGACAGGTCAAATTGTTTCTTAGGTTTAACTCCGGCAGTTTTTAATGCTTCAATATATCCTGCACTGGTGCCGAAAATAGTAATTTTTTCATCCTGGGCCATTTTCCATAAAGCCTCAGGGCCGGGATGGAAGGGATTGCCGTCAAAAAGAACAAGGGTGGCACCCACACTTAACGAGCAGGTCAGCCAGTTCCACATCATCCAGCCGCAGGTGGTAAAATAGAAAATGTTGTCTTCTTCTTTAAGATCCGTATGAAGTACCAGCTCTTTTTTCTGGTGTAAAAGAACGCCGCCAACACTCTGTACCATACATTTGGGCAGTCCTGTGGTCCCGGAAGAGTACATGATATAGAGAGGATCATCAAAATCCATCTGCTCGAATTCGATCAGGGTGGCATCAGGATTTTTAAAATCCTTAAACAGAACGGCATTGGGCAAGGCACTGATATCGGGTTCCTCTGATACGTAGGGGATCACGACAATTTTTTCAATGGAAGGAATTTCTTTAACAATGCCGGCGATTCTTTTAATGCTGTCCAGGGGTTTGCCTTTGAAAAAGTATCCGTCAGCCGTAAACAATACTTTTGGCCGGGTTTGGCCAAACCTGTCCAGAACCCCTTTGATCCCAAAGTCCGGTGAGCACGAAGACCAGATGGCGCCAAGACTTGTGGCGGCCAGCATGGCAATGATACTTTCGGGCATATTGGGGACAAATCCAACCACCCGGTCACCCTTTTCTATGCCAAGTGCTTTTAAAGAGGCAGCTGTTTTTGCTACTTCGTCATAGAGTTGGTTATAGGTCAGGGTTTTTCTAATGGAATCTTCCCCCCTGAAAATTAAAGCCAGGTTGTCATTTTTAAATTGTAAAAGGTTTTCAGCAAAATTAAGTTTGGAATTGACAAAGAATTTTGCACCGGGCATTTTATCTGGATCATCAATTGCCTTTTCATAGGGTTGGGAGGCCTTGATATCAAGAAAATCCCAGGCGGTTGCCCAGAAATCCTCAAGATTATCCACAGACCATTCCCACAAAGATGCATATTCTTTAAAATCTTTATTAAATTTTTCATTCACAAGGTTCATGAAACGATACATGTTGGTACTTT
>NZ_JAIOSW010000280.1 GCF_021107415.1 Desulfobacula sp. | reverse complement strand
CTTTTAAGATGGTCATTAAATAAACCTTTGAAATTACTGAACAGGATTGTTAAATCTTATGCTGTAAAAAAAGATATCTCCATTCATGAAAATATGCCGTATTTTGAATTCATGCCATTGATTGATACCTTGGAAGATATGGGAAATGAGATAAAATTTCGGATGTCTGAATTAAAAAAAGCAGAAAAAAAATATAGAAGCATATTTGAAAATGCAACTGAAGGAATTTTTCAATCAACCTTGAATGGAAAGGTTATAAATGCAAATCCTGCTTTTGCACAGATTCTTGGCTATAGGTTTCCAGAAGAGCTGATATCAAAAGTATATGACATTGGGCATCAGCATTATGTTCACCCTGACCAAAGAGATGAATTTTTAGAAATCCTGAAAAAAGATAAAGTAATTAAGTCCTATGAGGTACAATTTAGAAAAAAAAATAAAACCATTATCTGGGTTTCTTTAAATGCGCTCCCTATCTATGATTCCCATGGTGATCTTCGTCACATTGAAGGCCTGGTTCAGGATATAACAGAGAAAAAAAAAGCTGAGACAGAGCTTCAAAGACTGTCAACAGCCGTGGAACAGATTGCTGAAAATATTATCATTACAGATGCGGAAGGTAAAATAAAATATGTAAATCCTGCCTTTGAAAGAAGTACAGGATACAATCTAAAAGAAGTTTATAATAATAGTCATCGATTTTTTGGCGCAGATGAAACAGAGAAAAAAATCTATGATGAAGCGCTGTTAACCGTTGGAAATGATCAAGTCTGGACTGGAAGGATTACCAGCAGGAAAAAAAATAATGCATTGATCATTGAAGATACAATTGTTTCTCCCATAAAAAGTCCTTTGGGGCATTTTCTAGGATATGTTTCCATAAACCGCGATGTAACCTTAAAGGCAAAATTTGAGAACCAATTAAGACAATCCCAGAAAATGGAAGCCATCGGCACATTGGCCGGTGGGATAGCCCATGATTTTAACAATATCCTGGGTGTGATAATCGGTTGCAGTGAGCTTGCCATGAACAGCATATCAAAAAACCACAGGGCGATTAAAGATATTGAGCAGGTCTTGACTGCAGGCCTCCGGGCCAAGTCTCTGGTAAGCCAGATCCTTGCATTCAGCAGGCAGGAGGAAGGCAAAAAAATTCCTTTGAGTCTTTCTCCGTTTATTAAAGAAGTGGTAAAATTTTTAACAGCAACCCTTCCTAAAATAATAAAAATCCGGGTAACCCTCAATACTGAATCCGGAATCGTACTGGCTGATCCTATACAGATGCAGCAGATTCTAATGAATTTGTGTACAAACTCTTCCCAGGCAATTGGGAGAAACAGGGGAAGAATTGATATGGCACTCTCTAATATGGATTATCAAAAAGGCGATGATCTACCGCCGGAAATCCAACCAGGTTCCTATGTTCTTCTTGAAGTAAAGGATAATGGCTGTGGAATTTCCGAAGAGATCATGCATAAAATATTTGATCCGTTTTTCACCACCAAGGGTATTGGGGAAGGGACCGGTCTGGGCCTTTCAGTTATCCATGGTATCGTAAAAAAACATGGTGGAACAGTAACTGTTAAGAGCAGTGTCGGGGTCGGAACCGCTTTTTGCATTATTTTGCCAAGACTTGAGCATGCTGATATTGAAATCAATGTTGAGCCAAGCCTTGAACTTCCAGAAGGTAAAGAGAAAATCATGCTGGTGGATGATGAAACTGCCCTGCTGGATATACTGGAACGGATCTTGAGCAACCTTGGCTATGATGTCCACGCATATTCCAGTAGTCTTAAAGCTCTGGACGCTTTTAAACAGAACTCTAATTATTTTGATCTTATTGTTACTGACCAGCTCATGCCGGATATGACCGGGACGGATCTTATATCTGAAATTAAAAAATCCAACCAGAACATCCCCGTTATATTGTTTACAGGAATTCATGAAAAAAAAATTGATCAAAAGGATTATAAAAGTGTAAGGTTCAACCGAATACTAGTTAAACCCCTGAGAAATGCCGATCTTGTATTTGCCATAAGAAAGGAGCTTGATGATAATAGAAAGCAAAAAAGAGATAGCATCCGGTTATAAAATCCTGATTATTGATGATGATGAGGGAATGTCATACACTCTTGTTCGCATGGTGGAAGAAGCAGGGCACTCGGCTGATGTTGCTTTTAATTTAAAAAAAGGCCTGGAAAAGGCTGTATCGGGAAATTATGATGTGATATTTCTGGATGTACGACTACCTGATGGAAACGGATTGGATATCATTCCGGACCTCAGATCCATTGCCTTTCCGCCTGAAATTATAATCATTACAGCTTATGGGGAAAAAGGAGGTGCTGACCTTGCCTTAAAGAGCGGAGCCTGGGATTATCTGGACAAACCTTCAAACATTGGCACCATGGAGCTTTCCCTTACACGGGCACTTCAGTACAGAAGCCAGAAACAAGTTTTAAAAACGCCTTTGACTATAAATCGGACAGGAATCATAGGAAGCAACCCTAAACTTCTTATGTGTATAACCCTCATGGCCCATGCTGCGAAAAGCGATGCCAATGTTCTCATCGGTGGCGAGACAGGCACGGGCAAAGAGCTGTTTGCCAAGGCAATTCATTTAAACAGCATGCGCAATTCCAAGCCTTTTATTGTGGTTGACTGCACATCATTACCCCGGAATCTGGCTGAAAGCATCCTTTTTGGACATGTGAAAGGTGCTTTTACTGGAGCCGATAGTTCCCATGACGGCCTGGTAAAGCAGGCAGACCAGGGCACGCTCTTTCTGGATGAAATTGGAGAGCTCCCTAAAACACTTCAAAAAAAATTATTAAGGGTGTTACAGGAACGGCTTTTTCGTCCGGTGGGCGGCAAGACCGAAATAAAAAGCAATTTCAGACTGATTTCCGCCACAAACAAGGATCTTGAGGCAATGGTGGAATCCGAAAGCTTCAGGCAGGATCTTTTATTCAGATTAAGAACATTTGTTATTGAACTCCCTCCCATCAGAGGAAGGCATAAAGATATTAAAGACTTAGCCAGTCACTACACTGAAAAAATTTGCCGAAATTACCATTTTGATAAAAAAGAATTATCAGACGATTTTCTGGACACACTCTTTACATATAAATGGCCGGGAAATGTCCGGGAATTTGTCAGCTCCATGGAAAGCGCTGTGGCAATGGGCTCTCACAGCAGAACTCTTTTTTCAAAACACCTTCCCAATTATATCAGAATCCAGGCGTTGGGATCAGCAAATCGGGAATGTGATCAAGAAATAACATGTACCCCTACACAGAAAATGGTGACCTTAAAAGATTTTCGTCAGGCAGCACTTGCGCAAGCTGAAAAGGAATACCTTAAAAGTTTGATAAAAAATACGGTATGGAATGTTAAAACAGCATGCCGGACTTCAGGGCTTAGAAGAGCACGTCTCTATCAGTTGTTAAAAAAGTATGACATCAAAAAATAAATTTGATATCTGGCGAAGCACAATGTTTTGTGCTTCCGGTATCAATAAACCCCATGATTTCCAAATCCGGTGTTGGGAGTTCAGAATCTAAAAGAGAACGATCATGTTAACTCTCGATGGCTATCTGTAATCTTTATAATTGATATCATATTTTACCGCCTTATAAGAGAATTTTCTTACTGTAATCCCAATGAGTCCGGCCGCCTTATTAATATTTCCTCTGGTATTTTTCAAAGAATCCATCAGTATTTCTCTTTCCAGATGGGCCACAGCATTTTCAAGGGAGAGGGGCAGGGTTTTGGATTTGGTTCCTGTTTGAAGGGTGGCCGGAAGATGATAGCTGTGGATAGCCCCTTCATTACATAGGATGACCGCTCGTTCAATACAGTTTTCAAGCTCCCTTACATTTCCGGGCCAGTGATACTCCATCATCATGTCAATGGCAGGGGTCGTGATCCTTTTGATATTTTTATCCTGCTCTTTGCTATATTTTTCAAGAAAGTGATCGGCAAGCAGAATGATATCGGTTTTTCTCATTCTAAGGCTTGGAATATAAATGGGGAAGACATTCAGTCTGAAATAAAGATCATCCCTGAATTTGCCCTGTTGAACCATCTCTTCAAGGTTTGAGTTGGTGGCGGCAACAATTCTGACATCGGTTTTTATGGGCTTATATCCCCCTACTCTTTCAAATTCCTTTTCCTGTAGGACTCTTAACAGTTTTACCTGGGCGGCAAGGGTCATATTACCGATTTCATCTAAAAAGATGGTGCCTTGATTTGCCATTTCAAACTTGCCTTTTTTCTGGCGGGATGCACCGGTAAATGCTCCTTTTTCATGGCCGAATAATTCGCTTTCAATAAGGTTTTCCGGTATGGCGGCACAATTTATTTTGATAAAAGGTTTTTTATTTCTATCGCTGTTATAATGAATGGAATTGGCCACAAGCTCTTTTCCTGTACCGCTTTCTCCCCGAATCAGAACCGTTGCAAAAGAGGAAGATACCTGGGAGATCATTTGAAAGACTTCCCTCATTTTGTTGGAATTTCCAATGATATTGGTAAAGCTGTATCTGTTCTCAAGCTCTGATTTCAACCGGATATTTTCTGATTTTAACTGCTTTTTTTCAACCCGGATCGTTTCTATATTGATCACATGATGGGCCACCATGGCTGCCACAACCGATAAAAGTTTTTCTCCTTTTTCCAGGGATTTCTTGCCTTCAAAGGGTCTATCCGCGCTGATGGCACCGACAACCCGGTTGCCTTTTTTTATGGGGACGCAGATATAAGAATAATCCTGGCCCTGGGCAAGACCCCTTGAATGGGTTTTGTCCAGGAATAAGGGTTCTTCGCTGATCCGCGGAACCACAGCCGGTTCACCGCTTTGAATAACTTTGCCGATGATGCCTTCACCGGGAAGATACTTGATTTGACGGGTGGCATCTTCAGAAATACCATGGGCAATTTCAATCCGTATTTCACCGGTTTCAGAGTTGATCAGGAAAATAATGCCCCTGACCAGATTCAAGGATTCAGACAGAACACTTAATACTTTGAACAATGATTTTTTCATGTCCATGTGCTGATTCAGTGCTTCACTGATTTCATACAAAAGCGGGACTTCTTCAAAAGATTTCATTATAATTATTCCAAATAATTATTCATAGTTTTTTCAGGCTCAAACCCAATAATAAAAACGAGCAGGGACGGGATCACAAAAAGGGTAAAGACCGTTGACATGGCAATACCACCCAGCAGAATCGATCCCAGTCCCCGATACAGTTCACTGCCTGAACCGGTGGACAATACCATGGGCAGCATGGCCAAAAGGCTGGTTGTGGCACTCAT
>NZ_JAIOSW010000117.1 GCF_021107415.1 Desulfobacula sp. | reverse complement strand
GGCGCCCCGGCAGATCTTATTGTAGTAGATAATGACGGACCATGGACAAGGACAGCACAAACATGGGTATCAGGCAAGTGTGTCTATAATTCAAACTGATAAATGCATGAGAGGAGAAAAAATGGGACAAAAAATATCAATCAAAACAAAACATCAAGACCTACCTGTTATACGTACAAGGGGGCTTGGTAAAACCTACCCCAATGGAACCAGAGCGCTTAAAAATGTTGATTTTACGCTTCAGCACAATGAATTTGTATCGATCATCGGTTCCTCAGGCGCCGGCAAATCGACTTTTCTTCGTTGTTTGAACCGATTGATAACACCCACGGAAGGAATGATTGAACTTAACGGAAAAGATATCACCTATGGAAACGGTTCAGGATTAAAGAAAGTCAGACAGAAGGTTGGGATGATCTTTCAGCAGTTTAATTTAGTGCCAAGGTTATCAGTTCTAAACAACGTTCTTGCAGGAAGGCTTCGATTCAACCAGGGGCCCATATCATATGGATCATCAATAATCAGACTATTTTCAAAATTAGAAAAAGAGATAGCCTTTGAGTGCCTTAAACAGGTGGGCATTGAACACTTTGCATTTCAGCGGGCTGATACGCTGTCCGGCGGTCAGCAGCAGCGAGTGGCTATTGCACGGACTCTTGCCCAGGAGCCGAATGTTTTTCTGGCCGATGAACCGATATCCAGCCTTGACCCACGCAGCGCTGAAAAGGTGATGGAAATTTTGCTTCAGATCAACCAGAGCCAGAAAATCCCGGTCATTGTAAACCTTCACCATATTGATTTTGCACTGCGTTACGGCAGGCGGATTATAGGAATGGCGGATGGGGAAATGATTTTCGATGGAAAGGGAAAGGACATGACACCGGATACGGTAGCATGGGTTTATCAGGGGCTGAAAGAAGGAGAAACTGAAACAGAGAGGATTCGCGCATGTGCGTAAGTTAGTTGAAAATTGAAAGCAAAAAAAGGAGGAAAGAAGATGTTAAAAAAAAGATCGTTGATGGTGTTAATTGTTTGTGTTGCTCTTACTATGTTTGCCGCTACTTTTGCCAATGCCAACCCGGCCGACTGGCCGAAAAAAGTACGTATCGGCCTTATTCCTACCGAGGGTGGTGCGGATATTATTGCACGATTTAAACCGCTCATTAATCACTTAGAGAGCGTTCTCGGAATAGAGGTTGAAGGGAAAAGCGCTTCGGATTATGCCGGGATCATCACGGCTATGACTCATAAACATATAGAATTTGCCTACTTTGGCCCCAAGAGTTACACAGATGCGGCAAACAAGGCAAATGCCCAGGCCGTAGCTCTGGAAATGGGCGAGTCCGGTCAGAAAGGCTATTACGGCGTCATCATTTCCAAAAAAGGATCCGGAATCAAAACCCTGGAGCAGGCCAAAGGTAGGGGTTTTGCCTTTAATGATCCCAACTCAACATCAGGATACCTCGTTCCCATGGTACTGTTTAAAAGAGACCTGAAGGTGGACCCGAAAAAATATTTCAGAAATGTAAAGTGGTCGGGTTCTCACGGAGCATCTATTCTGGGAGTAAAACACGGCACTATTGAGGTTGCTTCCACAAATGATATCGATCTGAGACGCATGGCTGAAAAGGGCCAGGTGAGTTATGATGAGTTTAATATTATATGGACGTCTGATCTTATTCCAGGGTCTCCCATGTGTGTGCGTGGCGATCTGCCGGATAGCTTGAAGGCAGCCTTTTGCGGCGCGTTGATGATGTTTAACAGCGATAAAATGGGACTTCAGAAGCTTCAAATCGGTGGTTATGCGCAATGTGATGACAGCACCTACGATCCGATCCGTTATCTTAAAAAATTAAAGGCCGAGTTGAAAGGGAAGAAATAGGATGCATCAAGAGACCACTTTAGAGGATCTTGCGCCGAGACTAACTCCACGGCGCAAGATTATCCTGACTGTCATGGGAATAACTATCGCAGCCATATTGATTTTCAGTTACATCTGGTGCGACATCAATCCCTTCAAGATCTGGAACAAAAGGCAGAACGCCTTTGAATACCTTTTTGGCAGACAGACAGATGAAATCGACAAGAAGACAGCGAAGCTGCATGCAAAACGGCTTCCTGAAATTATTGCCATGGAAGAAGCGCGCAGGGATATAGATAAAAAACATGATGCACTTCCAGCAGACCAGAAACCGGATTACAGGCGCAGAAACGTTGAGATTGAAAATCTGGCAAAAAAGATGCTTGCAAATCAAGACCCTATAGAGAAACAAAAGACAATCGATGAAGAATATATCCGTCTCCTTGACGAAAAAAGGGGTGGGTTTTTTCCCCCTGAAACCCACTCTTCCAAACTAAAATCGTACTCAATAGCGCTTTTGGAGACTGTTATGATGGCTATATGGGGGAGTCTCCTTGCCGTTATTGCGGCTATTCCTTTTTCGCTCTTTGCAGCCAAAAACATCCTGAAAATCATTGCGCCCGGAGACAGTTTCTTTCACCGCAGCCTTCGATGGATATCATATTTTGTAGTGAGACGTTTTTTGGATTCAGCTCGTGGATTTAATGAGTTTGTAATGGCGCTTATGTTTGTGGCTATAATCGGACTTGGGCCTTTCGCGGGTATCCTTGCGTTATTCATCCACACTACCGGTATTCTCGGAAAAGTTTTCAGCGAAGCTATCGAGGCCAGCGAACCCGGCCAGGTAGAAGCGGTTGTCTCTACCGGGAGTGGAGCCGGCCAGGTAATCTCTTTTTCCGTAATTCCTCAGGTTATGCCGACTATAGTCAGCTACAGCCTGCTGAGATTCGAATCAAACGTTCGCAGTGCCACAATCCTGGGCTTTTGCGGAGCAGGCGGGATTGGGTTTTTGATGTTTGATAAACTAAACGGCTATCTTTATCGCGAAGTCTGCACAATGATGATCATGGTTATCATTTCAGTCAGTATTATCGATTTTTTGTGCGGGAAGCTAAGGAATTATTTTATATAGTTTACCAGGAGGTGCCCGAATTGCATAAAATAGGAAGCAAAATAGATGAGGTGAGAATTGACGGCAACCTTGATGCTTTGAAAAGAGATCTGGAATATTACAAAAAAATTAATATAGAAGCAGTAGAATTGCCTGTTCACGGTCTGGATGCAATAAAGAATGGGTTGCTCGATAAAAGGCAGGTAAAAAGGGTTAAAGAGATATTGGCCGATTTTGATTTCGAATACAGCATTCACTCTCCTAATCCTCTTAATCTTATGAATAGACAAACCCTCGAACTGCACGTTTCCGTCTTCATGGCGAGCCTTGAATTTGCCTCTGAAATCGGTTCAAAGATCCTTGTCTATCATTCAGGACGATTTGTTCCTGAAGAGACCTTTCCTGTAAAAGGCAACTTTAAAATTTCCCCAGATGAAAAGCGAAGGCTCCTTGATTTAGAGTCAGAATCACTAAAGAAGCTTGCTGACGAATATCCGGATATTATTATCTGTATGGAAAATGCCAGGCCTTATCTCTTTAACAGCCCGTACTGCTATGCCGAAAGACCCGATGCCCTGAAAAAACAGATAGAAAAAGTAAACAGAAAAAATGTAAGGGCAACCCTTGATAT
>NZ_JAIOSW010000480.1 GCF_021107415.1 Desulfobacula sp. | reverse complement strand
TGTTACCCGATATACTCCCATCTATCTGGGTGTTTGATCCATTGGCATAGCAATAAATACCATATCGATCCGCATCAAATATTTCATTGCCGCTGATATCCAGATCTATTTTTGCTCCGGTATTGCTGTTAATAAATATCCCATCCACAGTTGTATGACGAATATCACAACTTCTTATATCAACTGCGTGGATACCAACGGATGATTCAAAATAAACTCCTGTTGTGGTATACTCGATTTCACAATGTACCAAACTAAGAGTCTTTGACCCCAACTCCCAGGAAGCATAGATTCCACCCCAATCACCTTTGGTCTTGGCTACAGCATTTGAGCTGAAAAGGATGGGGTTCCCATCTGTGCCTTCAGCAACCAGGGAACCATTTATAATAAACTCGGACAGATTGGAATCCTGGCCGCCTGCAGTGTCATCGGATTGGGCAGACAAAATGATCTGAGTTCCTGGTTCAATGGTGAGTGTTATGTCCTCCGGTACTGTGATGTCACCGGTGATATTTACAATGCCTGACCAGGTTTCATCTTCCGTAAGAATGCCCGAAATTGTTTCTGCATATGAAAGGGCTGCTAAATTTAATAAACACAGTACAGATATCAAAAAAATTGTTTTAGATATTTTTATAAAATTTGGCGGGTTAACTTTTGTAATAAGAGTCGATAGTAATATTCGCCACCTCGTTATCAAAAACAAAACAAGCATTTTCATCTCTTTTCCCCAATCACTATGGTTAATATATAATTCAATTAAATGTATGTTGAAGTTTCAATATTTTTGAGCACTTAAATCCCTAAGTTATCATGCAATTTTTGAGCCTTTAAAAGTATTAGTACATTAAATTTTTTTAATATTAACTATCAGAGGTCACAGGAAAACTTATCAAATGAAAATAAACACCCTATGAGTATTACCACTTAGTTTCTTAAATTAAAGATGTGAAATTGTATTCTTTTAATTTGATTACTATTTATTACTATAAGAAATATGTGTCTTTAAAATTTATGAATACACAAGTATGTAAAAAACGTTATATAATTAGGAACTTTTTTACATAATCATATAACATTTTTTACATAGAACTTGCTTTTAGTCTATCGTTGAAAATTGCTGAGGTTACCAATATTTTTCATATTTCTGACATCACGTTCAATGTAGGTCTGGATATAGGAAGGATAATAATCCTGGGGTTAAATGTTTCTGTCATGGAAGTCCGGTGAGGGAAATTACCGGAAAAACCTTTGCCATTAACACTATTTCTTTGCTTAAAGCTCTTTCTAAAATGAGTATCAAAAGTTGCAAGTTTTGTTCCTTTTTCCAAAGCAGTCGCTGCTATCCATACATCATTAGTGGGGATTGGAGTTCCCTGTTCTTTTAATATTTTTATAAGCATTCCATATCTATCTGCAATTTCTCTATCAATTTTAACAGTATAAACCCCTGGCATATTAAGAAATAGATCTAATTCTTTTAAATTTTCTTTTAGCCTGCTTCCAATATGAAAACCTGCATACAATTCACCGAGAACAACAACTGGAATTAAAAGTTCATCAGAATTTTCCAATAATTCAATGATCTCTTTATCACCGTTTTTAAACGCAGAATAGATATTGGTATCAATGCAGATTCTCATTATTCCCAGATTTCCCTGTCGATTTTGTCAAACATTGCAGTATTTTTTATGAACTCTTCTGATTGTGATTTGTCCCAGGTGCCTGCTAATTTTGAAAGATCTCTTTTTTTGTTTGAATTGTCCCTAAGCCCTAAAGCTTTTTCTAATAAAGCAATAATTGTTTTATTAATACTTTTGTTTTGTTTTTTTGACATCACTCTTATAAGGATATCTATATTTTCCGGAACTTGCCTTAAGGTTATCTGCCTCATTTTTTTGTCTCCATGCATCCTTTTACCGCCACCATTAATGTAGTATAAATAAAGTAAACAACCAAGACAACCCGTTTTTTAATATGGAAAAATTTGACTTTTGTTCAATAAAATCTTTATAAAAGAATGCCATGCAATATGATTTTAAAAATGTGGGGTACCCTATAAATAATGAAAACCCAGACACTTTCCCAATATCTTTTGCAGGACTTGACCATAAAAAACCAACTCATCCACAACAGGATAGTGCTCGCACCCATGGCAGGCCTTGGCCATATTGCCTTAAGGCAGCTCATCTGTGAATTTGGCGGGTTTGGTCTGCTGTTTACAGGAATGTGCAGTGCAAAGGCGGTTCCCCATGAAAACCCCAATACCTCCCTGGTGTTTAAATGGCGGCAAGAAGAGCTTAAATTCCTTGTATGCCAGATCTTTGGGTCTGATCCGGAAAGCATGGCAAGCGCTGCTGAACGAATAGAAAAAGAGGGCTTTTTCGGGGTTGATCTTAATTTTGGATGTTCTGTGGCAGCCATCTGCAAAAAAGGCTGCGGTGCCGCTCTTTTAAAAAACCCTGAACTTTCATCAAAAATCGTAAAAGCCGTAAGAAAATCCGTATCTATCCCTGTTTTTGTAAAATTCAGAACCGGTTGGGATAACACTCCTCAGTTTGCCGTGGATATGGCCAGGCGGTTTGAAGATGCCGGGGCTGATGCACTGACATTCCATCCAAGGATTGCACCTGACAGAAGGAACCGGCCTCCCCAATGGGATGTCATAAAACTTGTCAGACAAGCCGTATGCATCCCTGTTTTTGGCAATGGAAATCTTTTCCAGGAAAAAGATGGTATTAAAATGATCAATCAAACATCCTGCCAGGGACTGTCTGTCGGCAGGATGGCAGTGGCAAAGCCCTGGCTGTTTGCCCAGTGGACAAAGGGCTTTTCTCCTGGAGATGATATTTTTTTCACCTCTGCCATGAAAATGACACAAATTCTTTTAGAACATTATGATGATCATTTTGCCGCCAAGCTGTTCAAAAAATTCTCACCGTATTTTTGCGCTAATTTCAAATTCGGACATCACATCCTAAAAAAGCTGGTCCGGGCACAAACCATGAGTGATATCAGAGATAACCTTGATTCAATATTTGAATCCAATCCTGAAACCCTTTCAAGGCCAAACCTGAATTTATTTTCATAACAAATAACTATCTGAGATGATAATGAAACTTAAAAAGCATACTGAACATTACCCTGGAACTAAAATTTGGCTATCTATTGCCATTGCAACAGGTGTTTTTATAATTCTTTTTATTTCTCCGGCATGGAGCATTGATCTTAAACATATGAAAAAAGATAAGACTTCAATTGAAATTGTAGAACTGATGGAATTTCATCCCCAAGGCGCTGTTTCTAAAATCACAAGTCATTAGAAGTTATTGAGAATATAAATATCCATGGTAAAACCAGTTGGTTACGTCAAAATATTATTGTTCTACTAATTCCACACGACGATTCTTTGTACGCCCATCCTCTGTGCTGTTGGAAGCCTCCGGAACCAATGGACCAACACCAAAAGCGATAAGCCTGGTTACATCCACACCATGATCGGAAATAAGCTTTTTTACCACAGAGTCGGCACGGTTTTGCGAAAGCTTCATATTATAATTAAGCTTGCCAACACTATCTGTGTGACCGACAACATATAGTTTGAGCCTGGAATTATGTTGAAGCAGTTTGGCTATTTCATTAAGAGCAAACTCAGATTCCGGCTTCAGCTGGGCCTTGTTAGTATCAAAATAGATACCATCAACAGCCACATGTCCTGTCTTATCTATTTCTTTGGCCAGAGCATCCATATTTACCCTTACAAGATCAGTTTCCATTGGCTTAACTTCAATAACATCAAGCTGAATCACCGGCCATTTATTCCAGCCAAGGGATATGTTAAGAGAGACATAGATATCCCCTTCCGGTCGGGATAGTTTTGCAGAAAGATAACGCTGATATCCATCTTCACCATTTAATTCAAATTTAGTGTTGCCGACCAGAGGATTTAACACAGAATAAAGGTGATCAGGCCAGACATTATATCTTCCAAGCTCTTTGCCCATGGCGATGAACAAAATTTCAAACCCTGCATCTTTTAAAGCCAGCTTATAATTGGAAAAAATCTCAAATGTTGAACGTCCGACCGGTGCTTTGTATTGAATTCTTGTTATTTTCCCTTCTAATTTTTTAATTTTTGATAATTTCCGCTTACTCTTTACTATTTTCCATGGTTTTCTCCCGTCTTTTTCAACAAACTTTCCTAGAGGAAGAATATACTCATCAAACTGCTTTACCTCATAGTGCTTAATGATGGAGCCATCGAACCGTGAAATCAAAGCATGATCCATACTGCCTTTAGCATCTTTACCTTTGGCAAAAGTTGAATTCACGGGCATAAATAATCCAGTCAGCAGACACAATATTAAAATATTTTTGAGGCTCATTAATCCCTCTTTTTTATAATGAATATTATAAAATTTCTTATCAAACAAATTTTCCCGGTCATGAGAGTATTTGTTCCAACAAATCAATGCTTAAAGCCCAAGGATATTAAGCCCTTCTTCAAGTTCAAAGTATGGTTTAAGGTCGTAATTATACCCCGGTACACCAAAATAGATGGCCAGACTTTCGGCAATGGCCTGTAAGCCTTCTGCAAGCCTGTTATTATCCAGTTCATAATAGGTGATGGAATTCATACCATCGGTTCTGCTGGCTGAGATATAAGGCCCTTTTTTATTTATAAACTCCGGCAGGACAGGCGCCTTAAGATAGCGTTTTGCAATTTCCTTTGTGCTTTCAGGGGGATAAGTGACGTTCGAAATAATGACCATATTTTTCTCCTTTTTTTAAAATAATTATATTTAGTTCAATTTAGTAAAAGTATGGTCATATCAGGCCATGACTGTCAAATCTTTTTAATTTAGAAAAATGATTAATTCCTGATCAAAATTTATTTATTGTTCACAAAAAAGTCATCAATAATCTTTTGCTGTACAAGCTTCCGGCCGTAAGCCGTCGCACTTTTTTTATCAATAAATTCGGAAACCCGGACCACAAACCAGGTTTTTCCACCACCATCCACCTTTTTGACGATTGCATCAATTCCTTTTTTCTTTAAAATATCAACATACCTGTCCGCATGTTTCTGCTTTAAATATGCTGCTACCTGGATTGTAAACGGCTTGGGCACCTGAATTTGAGTTTCTATTTTTTCCTTTTCAACTGCCCTGGATTTAAACATATGGGACATGGTATTTATCATGAAAAATCCAAGCCAGACCGAAACAATCAAAAGAAAACCCGCTTTTAAATAAAATTGTGCCTTTTCATGTTCTTTTACATACGTACTTACCCTGCCCACAGATAAAATCAAAAAGCTCAATATAGATCCAATGAGCATCCATGAACTTTTCAGATAAGAAACACATCTTCGTGCAGCTGTTTGTATGTTTTTACCCGGTTCAATTCTTTGCCAGAATTTCTTTTCAGGCTTTATATAGGATACTTCCTGTTGAAGAGTTTCATCAGGTCTGCCAATCATATCCTGGATTTTCGTTGAATACTTCTCTTCAAACACAGAGTCTTTTCGCACATGCTGATACAGTTTTTTTGCAATATAATCCTTTCTTTCCAACGCAAGAAAGATATCAATCATCAGGGGTGACAGCCGTTTATTGGCATAATGTTTTTCAGCAAGGGCAGATAATACTTCCTGCTCAAATGATGTCACAATGGCGTATCGTCGAAGTTGCTCAAGCCAGAGTCTGGCAATATCCTCATCTGCCGGGTTCATCTTCAGATAAACCGCTGTGCCCAATTTGAAATTTTGATTTTCAATGGCAGTGTTCAATTTAAATTTTGCAACGGTGCCGGATATGATCCGGGCTGTCTTTCCTGCAGAAAACGGCCAGAGAAGAAATGTATCATACATCCTTAATGCTTTGATATAATTTTTCTCTGCCTTATGATGAATCCCCGACCTTTCCCAGGCCTGCCCTTCTTTAAGCAAATCCGTCAGGGCTTTTTTGGCCATACCATCCATTAAAAAGCCGATAGCCACAACAACACCCATGATGGTCACAAGCCCTGTGGTTATCGGGTTGATACCGGGAAAGAGCCTTGAAATTCCTGGTAAAATATAAAAACTCAGTGGTATGGTAATAAGAGTAGTAATCCACAAATGTATCCCTATATTTCTTAAAATCCAGATCATAGCTCCCCTTCCACGCACAAGTGCTGGTCAGATTTTAAAGGGACTTTTAAAACTTCAAAAATCTCATTGTCCTCTTTTGGATTGCACCCTGTTGTTGTATCCACAGTTTCAAACCGGATATTATCAGGAATGGGAAAATCCCTGTCAGGCTCTGATTTAAGGGCATTCATCATAAAATCAGCCCAGATCGGTGCTGCACCTTTACCACCGGTAATACCAACCTTGTTGACATCAAGTAATTTCTTTTTCTTATCAAAACCGGTCCAGACCGATGTGCAAAGCGTTGGTGTAAATCCTGTAAACCATGCATCATTATAGCTGTCCGTGGTTCCTGTTTTCCCGGCAGCAGGCCGATTAAATCCCAAGTGCCGGATGGATCGTCCTGATCCCCTGTCAATGACTGATTTCATCATATCCACCACCTGATAAGTGGTGGCAGGATCAAGCACTCTTTTTTCCTGAACAATGTGTTCAAATATGATACGACCGAAAGCATCTTCAACCCTCCAGAAAAAAAAGGGTTCATGCTTGACCCCAAGGTTTGCAAAAACCGTATAGGCGGATGCCATTTCAAAGGGTGTCACGCCTGAAGTTCCCAGGGCCACAGAATATACATCCTGTAACGGGCTTTTAATACCGCAGTTTCTGGCAACCCCGGTAACCGATTCAGGCCCGATTTTTTCGACTATCTGGGCCGCAATCGTATTCACAGAATTAATTAACGCCTTTTTTAAAATCATATCACCTGAAAAAATTTTGTTAAAATTTTCAGGTTCCCAGTCTGCGGTTCCTTTTATCGGTATAATGACTGGCTTGTCCGTCATGATGGTTGCAGGATGGAATCCTAAACTTTTAAATACCGCATAATAAAGAAAAGGCTTAAAACCACTTCCCGACTGCCGAAGGCTTTTTAAAGCTCTGTTGAATTCACTTTTATAATAATCGCGGCCCCCGACCAGGGCTTTCACAGCCCCGGACCCGGTATCAATGGCCACAAGTGCCCCTTGAGGATGATCCGCGGTTTCCCGGGTGATACCCATCATGGTGTCAAGCCTTTCAAGGCCTTTTTTTAAAGAGTGCCGGGCCTGGGATTGCAGCCGTGTATCAATGGTGGCAAATACCTTGATACCGCCATGATAAACAACATCTTCTCCATACTTTAGGATCAGATCATTTATCAATGCATCTAAAAAATAACTTCCGGTTCTTGAATCGGATTGTGCATGATGAAGTGCAGGTTTACTCATCATGGCCTGCTTAGCTTCAAGATCGGATATAAACCCGACCTGTGCCATTCTTTTTAATACAAGCTCGCGCCTTTTTAGTGCCAGGTCCAAGTGCCGGTACGGATTATAATTTGTGGGGGATTTAGGCAGCCCCGCAAGAAGCGTTGCTTCGGGCAGACTTAAATCCATGGCAGGTTTACCGAAAAACACCCTTGAAGCCTTTTCAATTCCCTGGGCACCGGCACCAAAATAGATCTGGTTAATATAGGCATGCAGAATTTCTTGTTTTGTATTGGAAGCCTCAATCTGTAATGCCACAAGCAGTTCTTTGAATTTGCGTTGATATGTTTTTTCAAAACTGAAAAACAAATTTTTTGCAAGCTGCTGAGTAATGGTGGACGCACCCTGAACCTTTCCTGTTTTAAAGAGCGTAATATAAAGCCCTTTTAAGGTTCGAAGCTTATTAATTCCGTGGTGCTCAAAAAATCTGTGATCTTCTATTGCAAGAATCGCGTTGATAAAATCCTGGGACACCATGTTCAAGGGAATGGTTTTTCTCTCTCCAAGGCTAATCAGCACTTGCCCGTTTGAGGCAAAAATCCGGGTTTGAGGTCTTTCAATAATCCGGCTTAAAGGCGAAGGCAGTTTAGGCAGGTCTTTTGCAACAAAAAACACCAGAAACATTCCGCAAAGACATCCCAGGGAAACAAGAATCAAACCGGAAAACAGGCAGAACCGGATAAACTTTATGAATCTTAAAACCAGATTCAATTCTCATCTCCTTTAAGGTTCAGGCTCAGCTGCCAGACAGCCCATTCACGACCTTTTATAAAAACAACCTGTTTGCCGCCTGTTTCTTCAAATTCAAACCCCAGTTTAATATAACCGTTTTCTGTTTCATTCCAGATACCAATATTAATGATCTTTCCATCCTGTTTCAGTAAGCTTTCAGGATTCACTATCAGATCGGGAATAATATCCGCAGGCAGCTTAAACAGAGCATCAAAAAAATTCTTTGCCGGATAGATACGTCCTGAAAACCCCTCCATATCAGCAAGTTCCCCCGAAACAGGCTTCTCACCGTCTTCAATTTCAAGGATATCTTCGCGGCTAAGATCAATCTGCTTAATCACCCTGTTGTCAGAATCAATAAAATATATCTTGATACCCCCTGTGACGCCTTCACAGAAGATCCTGTCCAGAGAACTGCCGTTCAATAGCCAGACCAATTGAGCTGATTCAATTATTTTTAAAGCAACAGATTTTTCCAGGGTTAGATAAAGTGTTCTAAACTGCTGTTTCTCCAAGGTAACCCACTCCCCCGGCAAGATACTCGAGGCAAGATCAAAAAAGCTAGCTGCCTGATGAACATTTTGCCGGGTATCCTCTTTTTTACTGATAATCTCATTAAGGTAGTCGTGGGCATCGGAGGTTTGTTTTCCCATCTCCCAGATGGCGCCTGTTTCAGGGCGGGATTCATTTGTTGAGACAAGATAAGAGCCCACAAGATTTTCAAACCAGTCAAACCTGAATTCAGAAAAAATAAAAGTTGCCGTAATGATAAAAACGGCAATATTTAGAAAAGAAAAGGTTCTTTTCAGCCACTCGGAAAAACTTAAAGGTTCATACCATTGCTGGATCATAAAAGGTTCTTGTGCACACCTTTGTACACACCTTTCCTTTAGGCTTTTCCGGCCAGTTTCAAGGAGTCGCTATAGACCGTGTAAAGATTTTTATGTTCCATCAAAGCCCTGGATAAAAATGCTTCCAGATGATTAATGTCCTCTAAGTGAATGATATAGTTCGCACTGGAATGCAAGGCAGCCATGTTATCATTGGTATTGAACTTATTGCTGATCCAGACAAGGCAGATCCTGCGCCTTAAAGACATATCAATGGTATTCATCCTGTCGATAACACCTGAAACCCCCTTGTTCTGATCAAAAGCGTCATCAATGATCACCAGGTGATAAATATGGTATTCGAATTTTTTCAATGCAGCTTTGGTATTGGTTACCGTCTCTGCATTCAGCCCCATCTGTTTAACAAGTGAATATACCTTTTTTTTCAAATCCTCACTCTCAATACAGACAAGGGCATTCAACTGTTCGTCAAAGGAGCTGTGAAAGACTTGCCTTTTCTTTTCCTTGAATGGTTTTTGCTGTTTTACAGCAGGGATATGGACCTTTTCTTTACATTTGGGACATTTAAATGTTGTGTCTTTGTCTTCAGGAATTTTGTGATCCGGAATATTGAGTTTTGTTTTACAATTATGACATATCACGTTCATAGTTTAACTTCCTTGATATCCATGATCAATTTCCAATGAATCAATCTTTGTTGTGTTCTCGCCACGGGAACTTTTTATCGAATCAAGGCCTCTTGCAACAATATCCTTCCTTGATGCATATGAAGATGCCACATCCTCACTGATATCTCCCTCTTCATAAAGAGAGATAATATATTCATCAAAAGAGACCATATCCTGAGCCTTGCCTGCTGTAATGATATCATTGAATGTCTTACCCTCTGATTCTCCATTGAGAATAGAGTCTTTCACCCTCAAATTAGACCCCATAACTTCAAAGGCCGCCACCCTGCCGCCACCATTTTTTGGCAATAACCTCTGGGAGACAACCCATCTGATTGTATCTGCCAGACGGATTCTGATCTGTCTTTCTTCTTCAGTGGAAAACATTCCCAAAACACGGTTAATGGTCTGACCCGCATCTACAGTATGCAATGTTGACAAAACAAGATGGCCTGTTTCAGCAGCTGAAAGACCAATTTCCACAGTTTCCCTGTCACGCATCTCACCCACCAGGATCACTTTGGGTGCCTGGCGCAGGGCAGCCCTCAAACCATTTGCAAAGGTATCAAAATCAGCTCCCAGTTCCCTTTGGTTAAAGGTGGATTTTTTCTGGGAATGCTGATATTCAATCGGGTCTTCAAGGGTAATCACGTGAACGGATTTTGTCTCATTAATTTTATCCAACAGTGCGGCAAGGGATGTTGATTTTCCAGAACCTGTGGCCCCGGTAACAAAAACAATACCGTTTCTCTCTTCTGCCATGGTGTGAAATGCACGGGGAAGACTCAGATCCTCAATGGTGGGAATTTTTGTTTCAAGCTTTCTTAAGACAATGGAATACTTGCCTGATCTGGAGAATATATTTACCCTGAAACGCGCTTTATTCTCCAATTGATAGGAAAGGTCACAAGAGCCTTCTCTAATAAGTGTCTCCGTTAATTTCCGATTATTATTAACCAAATTCAATGCAAATATTTCAGTTTGAAATGGTGTCAGCAGGTTAAAGTCCGGCTCCATCTTCACGGAAATCAATTCACCGGAACTTTCAACCTGCAGCGGTTTGCCCGGCGTAAAGTTCAAGTCTGAAACATTGTCATGGGAGTCCAGCATTTTGGAAAGGATATGGTCAATCTGCTGTTTTTTCATGCCGTCTTCCTCTTAGTTTTAATTTAAAAAAAACCTTAAGCTTCTGTAAAATCAGCCGGGGAAGTTTTTAGGAATGGCCGAAACAAGGATTTATTATTTGCCTTGGTGTATGCCTCACCAGGACTGATCCATCCTTTTTTATACAATTGCATAATCGCATCGTCCAGTAATTGCATCCCGTATTGTTTACCTGTCTGAATCATGGATGGGATCTGATACGTTTTAGCTTCCCGGATAAGATTTCGTACTGCAGGCGTTGCAACAAGAATTTCCAGAGCCGCACATCTGCCTTTTTGATCCACCCTTTTAAACAGTGTCTGGGCAACAATAGCCCTCAGACCATCTGACAGGGTAGACCGTATCTGGGGCTGTTCAGTGGAGGGGAATACTTCAATAATTCTATCAACGGTTTTAGCAGCACTGGAGGTATGCAGGGTACCAAACACCAGATGTCCTGTGGATGCAGCCTCTATGGCAAGGGAGATGGTTTCAAGATCCCTTAACTCACCCACGAGGATAATATCCGGATCTTCACGCAGAGCCCCTCTTAATGCCGATGAAAAGGTCTGTGTGTGCAGCCCCACTTCTCTGTGGCTGACAATACAGTTCTGACTTCTGTGCACAAACTCGATGGGGTCTTCTACTGTTATAATATGATCTTTTCTAGTTTGATTTGCCTGATCAATAATAGCGGCTAAAGTGGTTGATTTACCGGAACCGGTTGGTCCCGTGACCAGTACCAACCCCCTTGGAAGATCGGCCAGTTTTGAAATAACAGGAGGAAGTCCCAGCTGTTCTGCCGTCAGTATTTCGGAAGGAATCTCACGGAAAACTGCTGAGATACCGCTTTTTTGCATAAAATAATTTGCCCTGTACCTGGCGAGCCCTGGAATTTCATAACCAAAATCCACATCCCCGGTCTCTTCAAAAGCCTTGATCTTCTCCTGTGAGGTTATTTCATATAATAGTTTCCTTAGCTTATCACTGGTCAGGGTCTCATATTTTATACGTTCAATATCGCCATGAAGCCTTAATGCAGGCTGCTGGCCTGAAGCCAGATGGATGCATCAGCTTAAAAAACGCATCAATTTCAGCCATTTTTCATGCCCTTTATAGTTAATGGTTCTCTCGTTACTAGCAAGCCAAGGCGCGCAAGCAAAGGGAACGAAGTCTTGATAAATTATGCTTGTTTAATAAATTTCA
>NZ_JAIOSW010000390.1 GCF_021107415.1 Desulfobacula sp. | reverse complement strand
CCTTCAATCCCATATTCTTCATTTCTATCATCTTGCAGCACTTGATTATGTCAATGGCCCTGATGTTGCACCATTTATTCCAAGATACACAAACAATGATGTCCGAGTGCCAAAAGAGGTCAATGACGTTGGTGTTGCACAGTATATTGAAGCCCTTGACATAAGAAAAGTCTGCCACGAAATGGTAGCACTTCTTGGCGGTAAAATGCCGCATGTTCAAGGTGTCGTTGTGGGTGGAACCACGGAGATTCCAACCAGAGAAGCGTTAAATGCCTATGCAGAGCGTTTCAAAAAAGTCAAAAAGTTTATCCTGGAAAAATATGTTCCCCTGGTTTACCTGCTTGCAGGTCCCTATGGAGATCTTCTAAAAACAGGTGGCGGCTATCAAAACTGTGTTGCCTGGGGTGTATTCCCAATGGATGACGCAGGCAATACCCTTCTGAAAAGAGGTGTTGTCACAGATGGAAAAGATTATCCGGTTGATCCGGCACTCATCAAAGAGTATGTAAAATATTCCTATTTTGATGATTCTACAACCGGCTTGAATCCTTCCGAGGGAAGAACGATTCCTGATCCTTATAAAGCAGATGCGTACAGCTTTATCAAGGCACCCAGATACAACGGCAAACCCCATGAAGCAGGTCCGCTCGCAAGAATGTGGGTTACCAATCCTGAACTGTCTAAAATTGGCCAGGAAAAACTGGGTGTTAAAAAAATGCGTGACATTGGTGATGCTGCTTTCTCTATTCTTGGAAGACACGTTGCAAGAGCAGAAGAAACCGCCATGGTTGCTGATGCTGTTGAACAATGGCTTTCAGAAGCACAACCCGGCAAAGAAACTTTTGTTCCTGCACCAATTCCTGATTCAGCAGAAGGTCTTGGACTTACAGAAGCACCTCGCGGTTGTCTTCTTCACTATGTTAATATTAAAGATAAAAAGATTGCAAATTACCAGATCACTTCGGCGACTATCTGGAATGCCAACCCAATGGATGACATGGGCCAGAGAGGACCAATGGAGCAAGCACTGATTGGTGTTCCGGTTCCTGATCCTGAAAATCCGGTGAATGTGGGGCGTTTAATCCGCTCCTTTGACCCCTGACTGGGTTGTGCCGTCCACGTGCTGGACGCAGACACTGGTAGAAAAATTAAAGTGGAAATTCCGCTATAATTTAAACTGATTTTTACTGGAACATAAGAGGGGATGAGATTTTTCATCCCCTCTTATGCTTGTATGAAAATATTTTTTGTATATCAGCTATGTTTTAGCAATTGTAAAAGAACGGAAATTTTAGATAAATGAAAAAACTATTGGTACTGGGTGTGGGCAATACCCTTATGATGGATGAAGGTGCAGGGGTTCATGCCATTAATGAATTCTTGAAAGAAAAAGAGAATTATGATGAAACTCTGGTTGATTTTATTGACGGGGGAACCTTTACCCAGGATATATTTTTCCTGTTTGAAAAATACGAACAACTGCTGGTACTGGATATTGTCAGGGCCGGGCATACGCCTGGCACCATCTACAGCCTTGATGAAGACGATCTGGTGAAAAATAAAAAACAGATGTTGTCTCTCCATGACGTTGATCTTCTGGACTCCCTGGATATGGCCCAGATGAGAGGCCACAGGCCCAAATTAAAGGTGGTTGGCATTGAACCCGACAAAATCAACTGGGGGACTGAAATGACTCCTGTTCTTGTCAAGGCTTTCCCATCTTTTATGAAAGTGGCAAAGAAACATATTGAAGCACTTTTAAAATAATATTTTGAAGGGATACTTAATCAATACCCGTTCCGGTATGGCTCACCTTACACTCCCTAGTGCCTGAACGATTTTTTACGTATGACCTTCAGGTTAAAGTTTCAAAGCCCTTCCATTTAACGGTGAAAACTGCGGCAGGTATGTCCTCAAACATTCCACCGTTTTAACAATCCAGGCCTTTAAACTTTTACAAAAATCGCAGACAATCCGGTCGTTGCAAGGAAAGCCACACCTGCACTGGCGGCTAAGATTTTCCCACTGATCATAACTCCCGCATGGGGAGTGACGCCTGCAAAAACAGATCACGAGCATAACATCGGAACACCGCAGCATGTTCCCGGTATTTGTTATTGATAATGCCCACCTCATGTGAAAAGAATCATTGATGGATATCTGTTCTCTGATGTTTAATTCTCAAAAGGAAACTGTAGCTGCAAGTTCAACGGAAATATTCAATGAATTAAACATAGGTAAAAACCCTATGAAAATATTTACTCAAAAGTATTACATTTATTTCCTAATTTTATAACTATTTTTACCTAACTCACTCTATCTCGTTTTATTAAATTATATTCATAATATTTATTATATAGCGGCAACCCTTGTTGACTATGTGCTCTGGTAAAATTGCTATTTTCTATTGCAATGCTGGAATAAACATTGCATGTTTACTATGAAAGTAAATTATGATGATAAAGCCAACTCAGTAAAACACTGGGACGGAAAGCTGCGGGTCTGAGATTGAGATAGCCGGGTTGCCATATTTTTTTATTTTGAACAACTGATCGATCGGAAAAAGTTTATGAAAAAATGGATTTTTTTAATGTTAACATGCGGCCTTCTGATTTTCACCGTGATACCTGCTTTAGCGTTTACTATTTATACAAGTAGCTATAGCGAAATGGACGTCATACGTGCAACCTGGTTGAGTGATCTTGGAATAAGCTCTCCAGAAGTTACTATTGATTTTGAGTCAGGTTTTTTAGATCAACAGAATATATTAAACACAACACTTTCTGGAGGATTGACTATTGCATCAAGCTCTGGTGGATACGCTTTTGTAACAGACAATTCCAATCAGCTTGGTTATGCAAATCCCATTGGAACATACGCGCTGGCAATGGATGAAGGCGATAACTATACTTTTAATTTCACTACACCCATTTCCTATTTTGGATTTTATATGATGGACAATAGTGAGACAACTTTAAGAATCAATTATTCCAATGGTTCAAGTGAAGACGTAATCATCCCTTACGGTGGTGCAAATGGTTACAACAGTAATTTCTTTGCGTTGATCTTTGACACATCAGTTTCCTCTCTTTACATTCCTGATTTAGAGGGGGGAGATGGCGAAGCAGGCTGTGATAATATTGAATTTGGTTCTGGTCCTTCATCTCATTTAACCATTACCAATCCCATTGATGACCAGACATGGTTCAAAAATCAAGAATATACAATAACTTGGGATAGCATAAATATAGTAGGAAATCTTAAAATTGAATTGTATAAAGGAGAATTATTAGTCCAAGAAATATCCTCTGAGTTAATAGACACAGGGAGTATAAATTACATTCCTCCTGCATATTTAAACGATGGGAACGATTATCACATCAGGGTTTCTACAAGTGACGGGAATATTGAAGATTTTAGTGATGGG
This sequence comes from Desulfobacula sp., assembly GCF_021107415.1. Next base: position 16,624 of record NZ_JAIOSW010000390.1, on the reverse strand, counting down.
TATTTTATCATTTGTTCGAATTCTAAAGTTAATGGAATCTCCGTTAATGCACACTGGTATAACTGGGCAAGTTCTTTTCCAGAATACCAAAGTTATATAAAAAGATTTGAGTTTGTAAGAGATGCTGCATGGTGGAGTCCATTAGAACCGTCTGATTATATCAATGAGTCCCAATGGGATAATGCTCAATGGAGCTATGAATATACAATCAATGCTGATATCTGTAACGAACCCACAACATATCAATCTGGCTACGATGAGCTTGTTAAAAAGTATCAAGACCCTGATTCACCAAACCTATTACTCCTATTAGATATTCATAATGAAACTATCGATTCAGATTCAAATAACATCACTTATCAGCAATATTATGACTATGTTTACCAAATTGTAGAAAGATATGACGGGGATGGATATAAAGATATGCCAGGACTTGTACGTCCTGTAATACATTTTGAAATTGGTAATGAGGTTGATGGTGGTTTACAGCACAGTCATGGTATTACGATTGAAAACTATGTAAATAATCGATTGATACCCGCATATAGAGCAGCCAAAGATGCTAATTCAAATGCAGTTGTATTAAATGCGGGGTTATTTTTAGGCGGTGATTCAGGGTTTGATACTTCATATTTTGAAAATATGCTAACTATAATTCAGAGTCAAAATGGTGAACAGAATAATTTTTTTATGGATATACTTTCTATCCATTACTACTATGATACCCAAAACCCTGAGTTTTTTGATCAAAATTACCAGCAAATCTCATCATTACTTTCTTCTTATAATCTTCATTCAAAACCGGTTTGGATTACAGAGATTGGTGTTGCTACTAAAAATGACGCAGGAGGAGAAATTAGAGAAGATGATCAAGCTTCAGTGCTTGTTCGTTTTTTTAACTTAATGAATCTTCCTGGTATTGAGAATATTTTTATTTATAACTTAAAAGATATTAATACGAGCATTCCAAACAATTGGGAAAATGTATATGGATTGTATAAAGCAGAATGTACTGGAGGTTTAGAAATAATTACTCCAAAGCTATCGATAAAAGCCATGGATATTTTCTATGAAAAAACTGAAGGATTAACTTTTGAGGGGACCAATTCAGAAGCTGAGCAAAATAATGGTATCTATAAAATTTTTTATGGGAATGACCGAAAAAAAACACAAGTTATTTGGTATACTGAATTTGATCAAACAGGAATAAACCCAGACTATTCCAGTGAAACAATATCACATACCGTTGCTTTGGATCACAATGATGCAATTCTCTATGATATGCTTGGAAATGTTATAAACGAAAACTTAGAAAATCAATCAGAAATAACTATAGGAGAGCAGCCACAGTACATAGAAATTTCAAACCATTTGTATGATGGACTTGTTGCCTATTACCCCTTTAATGGTAATGCCAATGATGAAAGCGGGAATGGAAACCATGGAACGGAGCAAGGTGGGGTAGCATTAACAATAGATCGGTTTGGAAATACTAATAGTGCTTATTCCTTTGATGGAGTAGATGATAAAATTGAAGTGCTTCATAATTCAATCTTAAATTTTGGTGAAGGAGATTTTTCTATTGGTTTATGGGTAAAAGGTAGTAGCATTGTAAATGCGGCTCCAACAAGAATTCTTGGTAAACGTAGTTTGCCTGAATTAGGGTACGTATTTTACCATACATCGAACTATTTAGGGTTTCAATTAGGGGATGGTGTATCGTACACGAATTATGATTCAAATTTTTCAATTGATAGTGATGACATATGGATAAATATTTTTGTTTCAATTGACAGAAATCAAATAAACGGGGGTAAATTTTATGTAAATGGGAATCTTGTTTATGTTTTTGATCCCACCGATCAACAAAATTCAATTGATAATTCTGGTAACTTATTAATTGGCGGTCATCCAAATCATCTAAACTCGCATTTTAGTGGAATACTTGATGACGCGCGCATTTACAACCGCGCCCTCACCGAAGATGAAATCAAGGCATTATACAATGAAGATGACTGGGATACTGATTTCGACGGAATTCCTAATGATGGAGATCAAAGTGGTGTAGAAGGGGATAATCCATGTATTGGTGGTCAAACACAAAATTGTGACGATAACTGCCAGGATTATGCCAACCCAGATCAGGCTGACACAGACAACGATGGTATCGGTGATGTCTGTGAAGTTAACTTGAATGATGGACTTGTGGCGCACTATCCGTTTAATGGCAATGCTGATGATGAAAGTGGGAATGGGAATGATGGAACTGTTAATGGCGGGGTTTCTTTAACTATAGATAGATTCGGGAACCCAGAGAGTGCGTATAGTTTTGATGGTATTGATGATTATGTTGCAGCAAATTCAGGCAATATAAATACTGGAGATAGTTATACCCTATCCTTTTGGATGAATTTTAATTGGCAACCTCATAGGATTTGGGGTCCATCTTTTGGACATAATAAAACCTCATGTGATAACAATGGATATTGTTTTCTTATAAATACAAATGACGAAGATTATGGCTTCTTAGAGGGACTTGTTCAAAGTGGGCCAAAATGTAACCCAGAAGCCAGCAATCGATTTGATATAGGATATCTACAGGGACAATGGGTCCATGTTGTAGCTTTATGTGATACAGATGGTATGTTGATAAAAACTTATATCAACACCGTGCTTAAAAGTGAAAAATCATATATTGAACACCCCATCATGGAGAATAATAATTTATTACTCGGACAATACGGAGGTATTATTGAACATGCGGAGAGGAATTCTTATTTCAAAGGTTCGCTCGACGATATCCGTATTTACAATAGAGTCCTTTCTCAAACTGAGATAAGTACTCTATATAATGAAAATACCGAAACGACACATTATCTTATTAATTTCGATGATTTATCTGAAGGATCATCTCTTACTGATCAATACCAACCCTTGGGTGCTATTTTTTCATCAAATGGCTTATTGGAAATAACTCATGAAGATACCCACGCCCAAGCAATATCTGTCCCAAATATATTACGTCCAAGTGCACCTAATGGAGTGCAAAGTACTCTACAAATATACTTTCCTATTCCAGCAGATGATGTTTCGACCTGGTTACTTGGTGTTGGTGAATGGAGTGTACAGATAAAAGCCTTTGACAAAGAAAACAACCTTTTAGAAACAATCAATATAGAGAATCCAGGTAGTGGTTATGGTTTGGAAAATAAAGATTATATCTCCTTTAATACCAGTCAAATAAGCTATGTAAGCTTTATTCATGGACCAGACCAATGGAATGATGATGGGTATTCTATTGATGATCTTGCATATTCAATAACTAATAATTTTTTTGATACTGATGGCGATGGCTATTATGACCATTCTGACGCTTTCCCTAACGACCCCAATGAATGGCTCGATACAGACACCGATGGCATGGGCAACAATGCAGACACCGACGATGACAATGATGGATACGTTGATATTATAGATGCATTCCCATTAGATCAGACTGAATGGTTAGACACAGATCAGGATGGTACCGGAGACAATTCAGACACTGATGACGATGGAGATGGTTTTGATGATGGTGTGGATAATTGTCCTATGATATCAAACTCAGATCAAGCCGATGCAGATGGTGATGGCATTGGGGATGCCTGTGATAACTATGATAACAGCCTTGTCGCCTATTATCCTTTCAACGGTAGTGCAAATGATGAGAGTGGTAATGGAAATCATGGATTCGAAAATGGCAGTGTGACTTTAACAACAGATCGGTTTGGTAATGTGAATAGCGCTTATAGCTTTGATGGGATCGATGATTTTATAAAAACGGATTCAAAAATTTGGGGTTTTGATACAACCACAACAGTTTGCGCATGGATACAAACCACTTCTACCGGTGCAATTATTTCATTATCTCATGATTATGTTGAGGATGAACTCTTACTAACCTCTGACTGGCAGGAGAATATGGGAATTATCAACCACAAAAGATATAGTGATTTTAATGTCAGATATACAAATGATGCTTTTGATGATGGAGAATGGCATTTCATAGTTGGTCAATTAACTGGTAGTGGTCAATGTTCTAATCTAAAACTTTTTATTGATGGTGTTGAAATTATAGGATCTTGTGTCAGTAATCATCCAGATATTGTAGATACACTTCCAAGGATTCTTAGAATAGGATCACGTACTGATTCAGGGTATCGCTCCTTTGAGGGGGTAATTGATGATGTCCGAATCTATAATCGTGCCCTATCCGCAACAGAAATTCACAATTTATACATAAAACAGCCTGAGCAAACACCCAAGCTTAATCTCACTTATCCAAGAGGGGGTGAAGTTTTAAACAAAAATAAAGAATATTTTATTACATGGAATGGTACAAATATTACAACTCCAATGCAAATAGATTTATATAAAGGTAATACAAATATTTTACAACTCGCAGCAGCAGCTGATTTTATTGATGGCGAGCACCCTTTCATACCACCTGATTATTTAGATGACGGAGGAGACTATCGCATTGGAATAAGTGCTGAGAATGGTACAGTTTGGTTCTTTTCCGATACATTTCATATTAGAATTGATGTAAATGCGCAAATCGTTACTATTAATCCCCAGGCAACTGATTCAATCTATGAAAATTTCTTCCCGAGCCAAAATCCTGAAAACCTTATTGAGGGTGGTGTTGAATCAACTATTATTGCTGCTGATGGTATAAGTAAACTAATAATCAGAATCAAATCAGATATTCCAGGTAATGTAACTGTTTCTGAAGTTGAAAATAATTTTAAAAATGGTTCCTTATCAACGATCGAAAATCATATGCAAGATACGTATCAATCATCGGTTACAGTACCGTTGGCACTCTATGGTGATGAATACATTGCGATTGTTGTTTATAAAGCTCCAGAAGATTTTACAATTCCTGGCTATCAAAACAGTTTAACAAGACCAATCATTTTAGACGTTGTTTATCCTGGTGGGTCTGGCAGTATTGATTTAACGCTTCGAAGGCCACCAATTGTCCTATCCCATGGTCTTTGGTCAAATCCATATGCGATTAAAAATGCCGCCTTTGATACAAACCTTTGGGATCGATTTGACAATTCCGGGGAAAATATAAATGATTATATCCTGCTAAATGATTGTACAAAATTTAATGCTGACAGCTTTTCCCTTGCAGGGAGATGCACCAAAGAAAATGTTAAAAATTATCTCAATTTTTTAAGAAAAAAAGGGATAACTGTGACAAAGGTTGATTATATGGGTCACAGTATGGGAGGTATTTGGGGACGTTGGATAATTGATAAATTCAGCAATAATAAATTTACCTATGATAAAGGTTATGTCCATAAATTGATTACCTTGGATACTCCTCACGCAGGATCTTTTGTTGCAGATATTGGACAGTATGTAATTGATAATGCAGATTTTTATATATGGGGAATAGGGTTGAATGCAAAAGATTATTTAGCAAGTATTGCAATTGAACACAATCATCCTATAACATATGGAGCAATTGAAAATCTGACATCTTATGGGTGCGCAGAGTTTTTAAACGCAGTAAATGTCCCAACTCATGCCATGGTTGGGAATAAATATATCGACACTTCATGTGTTTTGCTTTCCATTGGAACTCTCATTCCAGATCCACATACTAAAGCTGTCGCCAGTATCTTAAAAACATCTGAAAAAATATTAAAAAAAATAAATCCTGACTTTGGTTGTGAAAACTGGTTTGATGTTTTTGATTTTGGAAGCAACATGGATTATGTCGTTGGATTTGAGAGCCAGACTGGAGGATTGGATGTTCAAAACACAACAGAATTTGATCATTGGCATATGGCTTGTTTTAATAACGATGTTAATACAACTTTATTTAATCTGTTAAATTTCAGTGTTGAAGATGCGTCATTTGCAGAGGGTTTTCAAGCAAGTGCAAATATAGTAAATTTAGGTCTATTTAGTCCTCAAGAAGTTTTAACAAAAGGTTTAATTTCAAAAGAAGACACGCCGCCTGAGAATGGTGAAGGTATAATTTTTATAAAACCCATTGATGGATCTTCGGTATTACCTGGTGCTGTTTTAAATATTGAGATACAGACAATAGGCGGACTGATTTTATCCGACCTTTTGTTAACAGCACCTGGATCGAATCCAATTGAATTTTTCACTTCTCCATATATTACCACTATAAATGTTCCCCAAAATGCTTATGGTGGTTTCATCATAACAGCACTCGGAGAGGGAACTGATGGAGAAATTTATGGTTCCTCAATAACTTTGAATATCAACAATCAAGCTGTTTTGAATAGTATTTTAATTAATCCGCAAACATTGAGCTTGGAAACAAATGAAGAATTAACCATTCAGCTAAAGGGATTGTATTCAGACAGTACCAATAGAATTTTAAACCCAGAAGCTGAAAATATTACATTTGAATGTAGTAATAAAAGCATTTTAACAATTGATCCTATGGGTTTATGCAAAGCAGTTTCACCTGGGAATACATTTGTAACAGTTAAGATTCCTGGTAAAAACCCAATGATAATATGGGTTTCAGTAACGAACCCATATATGGACGCTGAGTTTAACTCTGACAAAGTTGTTGGCAAAGCTCCTTTAACGGTACAATTTACAAATCATTCAGCTGGATCTTTTTATGAATGTGAATGGGATTTTGGTGATGGGCAGGCGAGTAATGAATTTTCTCCTCATCACATCTATGATTCTATTGGAGAATATAATGTAAAATTGACTATTAAGAATGGAGAAGAATACACAAACATTGAAACGAAAAATGGTTTCATAAAAATTGTTGAACTCATTGCAGACTTTGAACCAGATGGTGATGTTGATGGAAATGACCTCGCTGATTTTGCAGGACAGCTTGTAGCTGGAACAAATACAATAACAATTCAAGAATTTGCAGCTGAGTTTGGAAAAAAATAAAGTGCCACCTTAATTTTCCCGTGGCAAGGATTATTTTTATACCCTGTTTGTGGATGTAATTTAATACTATAGTAGCTCAATTATAGGTTAGCCTCCGGGCGCATAAAAAAATAAGGCCAGACGTTGCAGTTTTTTCGATTTTTATTTTTTTAAAAAAAAATTAAATCTTATTTCAGCATTGAACCTGTTCAGGCTTTGGGGTCCACCGTAATCTTCGGCGTATTTACTCATTGTTGGGCTTTTTCCCACTATTTCTACCGGCTCCGCTGCGTTTGTCTGATCTCTTCTACCAGGGCAAGAGTTTCCCTCCAAGCCTGTTCACAGAATATAATAAAGAGCTTCAACGCATACTGATTCGGAAGCAATGATTCTCCCGTCTTTATCTGCCCTGCAGAAAAATGATAGGCAGACAAGGCATCAATATACTGTTTGCGCTGTTGTCGGGGAATAATAATAGGTGGCAGCCCTGACTTAAGAACCGGGATATTGGCAATCAGTCTGGCCAAGCGGCCATTCCCGTCAAAAAAGGGATGAATGCGAACAAAGGCAACATGCAATTGCACATATGCCATCAGTGCCTGTTTCCTGTCATTAGATTTCAAAGACTGATCAATCTCACGATACAAATCAAACCAACTTTCCATCAGAAAAGAAACATCATCAGGAGGAGCATATTCGAAAACGACCTGCTTATCATCAACAACAGCAACAGTGGAATTTGGTTCCTTTTTCCATCCACCAATGGGCTTATACACATCTACAATTTCTTTAGTCTGCACTGCCTTGTGAAGAGAAAACAATTCCTTTTTTGTAAAAGCCGTTTCGTTTTGTATTAGATCATAGACCAGGTCAATAGCCCTGGCATGCCCCACCACCTCTTCATGGTCTTTTAAAGGTTTTCCGGATATTGTCAATCCCTCTTCCAGCACAAAGGCTGTCTCACCAAGGGTCAGCGTATTTCCTTCAATGGCCGTGGATGTGTGAGTCCACAGGTTACGCAGCTGGATCAAAAGTGCTTTGCGAAGGTCATTATCGAGACCATGGAGAAAATTCAGCATTGTTAATTCCCTCTGTTTAACAGATTCTTGGAAGCTGTTCACCTGTCAGCATATCAATAATTCTCAACCCGCCAATGGCGGTTTGCAGAAAGACCTTGCCGGGATCTTTTTCTATCACTTCACCAATCATCACGGCATCTTTACCAAATTCATCCTGTTGAATAATCTCAAGTACTTTTTGGGCATCCTTTTGCGGCACAAAGGTAATCAATTTGCCTTCATTGGCAATATATAAGGGATCAAACCCTAAAAGCTCACAGATTCCCTGGACAGGTCCCCTGATGGGCAGGGACTGCTCATCTATTTTAATGCCCACCTGGGATTGTGAAGCAATTTCGTTTAAGGTGGTTCCAAGCCCGCCCCTTGTGGGATCCCTCAGCACATGGATATCACAGTCAGACTGGATAATGGACTGCACCATCTTGTTTAACGGGGCTGAATCGGTTTTAATATCAGAATCAAACTTCAGACCTTCCCTTGTGCTTAAGACTGTAATACCGTGATCTGCAATCGTACCACTGATAATGATTTTATCTCCGGGTTCTGCATTACTTCCTGACACGTTGACATCAGGAGGAATGATACCGATACCGGATGTATTGATAAATATCTTGTCGGCCTTTCCCCTGGGAACAACCTTGGTATCACCGGTTACAATCTTGACTCCAGCCTTTTTAGCAGCAGCCGCCATGGTTTCAAGGATGATCTTGAAATCTTTTATGGGCAGTCCTTCTTCTAAGATCAGGCCCACGCTGATAAATTCAGGCATGGCACCGCACATGGAGATATCATTGATTGTCCCGTTTACAGCCAAATCACCAATATTCCCGCCGGGAAAGAAAATGGGATCAACCACATAAGAATCTGTTGAAAAAGCAAGCTTTGTGCCTTTAATATCCAGGGTTGCCCCGTCATCCTGCTTTGATAATTCAGGATTTTCAAACAAGGGCAGAATCATATCGGAAAACATTGAATGGGAGACTTTTCCCCCGGAACCATGGTCTAATAGTATTTTTTCTTCAGTCATTTTTCTTCCTGTTTTTTTGCCTAACTATATCTATAAAATGCAGCACAAGCCCCTTCACTTGAGACCATACAGGGTCCCACAGGATTCATGGGGGTACATTTTTTCTTATAAAGAGGGCATTCTTCCGGTGTTTTTAATCCCATGAGAATCTCCCCGCAGGCGCAGCCTTTTGGTTCCGGTGTATCGGGCATATCCATCTCAAATTTTATGGCGGCATCAAACTTTTGATACTCTTTTTTCAATTCCATGCCACTTGAAGGGATTTCCCCGATCCCTCGCCACGAAGCATTGCAAACCTCAAAAATCTGGTTCATGATCTGTTTTGCCTTTACATTCCCCTGATCGGATACTGCCCTTGGGTATGCATTTTCAAGGGCGGGTTTTCCCGCCTCATTCTGCTGAATTAAAAGAAGAACGGCCTTTAGAATATCAATGGGTTCGAATCCTGCAATCACAGACGGTATATCATATTTTTCAAATGTGTCCCTGTAGGCATTGGTTCCTGTAATCACTGAAACATGGCCAGGCAAGATAAACCCGTCAATCTCGACCCCGTCTGTTTCCATCAAGGCGGCAAGGGCCGGCGGTGTGAGTTTATTGGCTGAATAAATGGAAAAATTATCTAGTTTTCCCTGGATTCCCATGAGAATGCCGGCTGCAATGGTGGGAATGGTTGTTTCAAATCCCACGCCACAAAACACAACTTCTTTATCCTTATTTTCCCTGGCAATATTTACGGCATCAAAGACCGAATAGACAATCCTCACATCAGCCCCACATGCTTTTTCCTTTGTAAGGGTTGAACTTGACCCCGGCACTTTCATAAGATCGCCAAAGGTTGTCACAATCACATTCTTAACCCTTGCAAACTCCACAAACGCATCAATATCTTTCTGTGCGGTCACGCATACAGGGCAGCCCGGACCTGAAAGAAGCGTAATGCCTTGGGGCAGAACACTCCTGATGCCATGCCTGAAAATGGACGTGGTATGGGTTCCGCAAACCTCCATCAGTCGTAAGTCTTTTTTACTGACAGATTGAATTTTTTTTACAAGATCCCTTGCAAGAGAACCATCCCTGTATTCTTCAATATATTTTAAAGCCATATTTTAACCTGTTTTTTTAATTGGCCTCCAAAGCAGCAGCAACTACTGCCTGACCTAATGAGATTCCACCATCCCCGGTTGGAACCTTTGTGTGTGTATATACCTTAAGGTTCTTTTCTTCAAGGGTCCTGATCATTGAATTCAGGATGATATCATTATTAAATACCCCTCCTGAGAGAACAATTTTTCCGATGCCTGTTTCTTTGCTTACACTGACCGCTGCACTTGCAAATGCTTGAACAATTGTATTATGGAACTTTGAACTGATGATGCCCAGAGACGTATTCTCTTTTAAATCACCTGTTATTTGCCGGATACAGGGAATCATATCGATTTCAAAGGATGTATCCCTGTCATCATTGATTTTTCTTAAGATATCAAACCTATAGACATCTTCTGTCAACTCCCTATCTGCAACGGCTTCAAGTTCCATTGCGGCCTGACTTTCATGGGAAACCCTATGCCGGATACAAAGAAGAGAAGAAACCGCATCAAACAGCCTTCCTGCACTGGATGTCAAAGGTGAGTTCAGGTCTTTTTCCATCATCTGGTATACAAAGGACAGGTTTTCTTTTTTCATCTCTTTTATATAGGGTATATCCATATCAAAAACCTCATCTCCAAAAGCCTGATAAAGAACCGATGCCGCCATGCGCCAGGGTTCTATAACAGCAGCATCCCCACCCGGCATTTTAATATAGGAAAGGTGTGCTTTTCTTTTAAACTCTTTTTGCGTGCATAAAAGGATTTCCCCGCCCCAGATATGGCCGTCTGTCCCATAGCCCGTACCATCAAGAGTTATGGCAATAGCCTCGCCGTCAAGGTCGTTTTCTGCCATACAGGCCACAGCATGGGCATGGTGATGTTGAACTGCCACCTTTTTCACATTATTTTGTGCTTTGGCGTAATCAGTACTCATATAGCCCGGGTGCATGTCATGGGCAATGATCTCAGGTTGAATGTCCAGGATATCTTTTAAATGATTAATACTGTCCTGAAAAAAGTCATATACCTTTTTATTATCCAGATCCCCGATGTGCTGACTTAAAAAGACATCATTATTCCGGGTCAAGCAGACTGTACTCTTAAGCCCTCCCCCGCAGCCCAGGATCTTTGGCATTTTTTTGTTTAAAGATATTGGCAAAGGGGCATACCCCCTTGAGCGCCTTATAAATCTTGGTTCACCTGCCTGGACCCTGGCAATGGAATCATCTGCCCGAAAATAGATATCCCGATTGTGCAATAAAAAATAATCGGCAATATGGGAAAAGGCATCCAAAGCATCATTATTATCAATGGAAAGCGGCTCTCCTGATCGGTTGCCGCTGGTCATCACCAGCACATCCGGTCCCTTTTCAAGCAATAAATAGTGCAATGGCGTATAGGGCAGCATGATCCCGAGACAATTGTTAAAGGGTGCTGCATCCGGTGCAAGTCCTTTAATATCGTCCTGCCTGACATTCTTCTTGTTCAGCAGGACAATGGGCCTGTGATAGGACTCTAAGAGTTGTTTTTCCTCAGGGGTTACATGAACATGATCAAACAGGACAGATGCTGATTCTGCCATTAGAGCAAAGGGTTTATGGGGCCTTGTTTTTCTGAGTCTTAAACTTTGAACAGCCTCCTGGTTGGATGCATCACAGGCCAGATGAAATCCGCCAAGTCCCTTTACCGCAACAATCTTACCCTGGCTTAAATATTGTGCGGCAAGAGATATGGCTTCTTTTGAATCCGAACCGATCTTTTTACCTTTATTGTCGGTTAAAAAAACGTGTGGACCACATTCAGGACATGCGTTGGGCTGGGCATGGAATCTTCTGTTTAACGGATTATCATACTCGTGCTGACATCTTGTACACATCTTAAACTGCTTCATGGACGTTTTGGGCCTGTCATAGGGGATATCTTCAATAATGGTATATCTTGGACCGCAATTGGTGCAATTGATAAACGGATATTCATACCGCCTGTCGCAAGGATCTTTCATTTCAGCCAGACAGTCAGGACAGATAGTTACATCGGGAGAAATTAAAGTGGTACGACCTTTGGAAGAAATACTTTTCACAATTTGAAACAAAGAAAAATTATGAGGATGAGTATCAAAGGATTCAATCCTTGTCACACAAGCAAGCAAAGGACTTTTATGATAAATATCATGGGTAAACTTCTCAATATTTTTAAGCGTGCCTTCCACAATAGCGAGTACACCGCCAGCAGTATTGGAGACCTCGCCTTTGAGATGATATTGTTTGGCCAGAACAAATAAAAATGGCCGAAAACCAACACCTTGAACCACTCCGCTGATTTCCAGCCTTTTTGCAGCTAATGAACCGTTCATAAAGGCTTATAGATGGTCATTCAAACCATTTCCCTGTTGGGCGTCTGCAGCCAGGATATTGCGCATATCCTCCAGGGTTTGAAGGGCAGCCTCTTCATCAATCTTACTGATGGCAAATCCTGCATGGACAATAACATAATCTCCGATTTTTGCATCATCAAGGAGCATGATGCTGGTTTCCCGGATCACACCATCCACATCCACTTTGGCAACCGTGTCATTGATTTCAATAATTTTAGACGGAACCGCTAAACACATATATTTACACCTATTCCTTTTAAATAATAAAAGGTTAATATAACACAAGATTTCAATTGGGCAAACCTTATTTTATTTTCACATGATCATTGTTTTATAAACAGAAAAATGGAGTTTATAACCAAATTTTTATATGATTCCATCAGATATATTACAAACTTTTATTATAATAAGCGTGGCATCATCTTGACGTTTTTCTTCTTTGAGAAACTGATTTAGTGCGTCAATAATTGATTTTAATATCTCTTGAGAAGATAAATGGGCATTTTCCCGTATAATCCTGCACAATTTCTCTTTTCCAAATCTTTCTCCATTAAAATTTCTGGCTTCCCAGATACCGTCTGTATAAAGAACGGCAATATGTCTATCTGATATTCCTGAAATTTCATTTTCCTTATATTGCCATGATTCATCGACTCCCAGGGCGATACCTTCTCCTTTAAGTTCAATAAAATCCTTTTTTTGGGAATCATATAACATTGCCGGATCATGTCCTGCCCTCACCCATTTCAGGCATTTTTTCACTGTGTTCATCTCAATACCGAAAAGGGTTATAAAATTACCGGAATCTTTTACATCTTCACATAAATGACGGTTAACATCAGATGCGACTTGAGCCAGGTTTCCCGGCATGGATGATCGCTGGCGAAACAGGGCTCTTGAAGTTGCCATGAGAAGCGCCGAGGAAATTCCATGCCCGGAAACATCACCCAAAACGATTCGAATGCGATCTTTTTGATTATCTTCCGGCAAAAGATAATCAAAATAATCGCCCCCGGTTTCATCACAATAGATACTGGTACCGGCAATATCAAGTCCGGGAATTTCAGGATTTTGTCTGGGCAGCAGATTCTGTTGAATTTCCCTTGCCAGATCCAGAGAGCGCTGTATAATTTTCTTTTCCTGAAGGCCTCTGGTCATTTCATTCACCACATCCCCGGCATAACCGATTTCATCGTTGGACATGATTTGAACTTTTTCATCAAAGCGTCCTTTTTGAACGCCCCGAAGCACCCTGACCAGATCGTTAATCGGATCAACGATATTATGACTGAGCAGCCGGTTTAATTCCCTTGAAAAGATCAAAGTACAAATAAACAATACAAAGGTAAAAAGAATGATCCCGCGACCGTAGGTAATGGCAGAAACCGGACATGTCTCAACTTCCCATTGGAGTGTCAATAATGTCACCAGCAAAATAGTGAGAGGAATCACTGCACCCAACCGGTTTGCCAATATAATCCGTTTGGATATGGATATTTTTGCTGTTCCTTTCAGTTTACTTAATTGGCCTTCTGGGAAAAAAAAGGGGATCAGTCGTTTGCGTGAAAAGGCTTCTATTCTCTGGGATGCAATGGCAGAAGCAATTAAGCCCACCATGCTGGCCCTGGCTGAAAGAATAATTGCCGTTCGATGATCTATCATTCCCGTGAGAACTGTGAACAAGCCAATAAAACCCGGGATCAAAATCCACATAAATACATTAACGGGAATAAAGAGAAAATGCAGGTTTAAAAGCCGTTTTTGAGCAGCTTCAATCTGTTCTGGTTTAGGTGTAGATCCTTTTTTGAAAAGAACTAAACATGCAGAGATGGGCTTTAGCATTTGACCAATCGTTTTAATGACGGCGAAATATGAAAGAGTGAGGACTAAAAGCAGCCTGGGGAAAAAAGATTTTAGTACAAATTCCAATGTCAAGACTTGATCCAGTCCCAGAATGCGATCTTGAATTGAGTCAAGCGGGGTAAAAAAGTTAAGAATGACTACAACCAGCACACCAATTGTTATTGCTGCAAGCCCGATAACATAATAAGGGGTCAATGTAATTTCTGATACATTTATTTTTGATGCAGTCATATCCGAGGCCATAACCTTGTGGACCTTTCAATTATTTTTATACCATGCATCCGTATTGATGCCTGCCGGATGCCAATTTGTCAAAAAAACTATGTGTTGTGATATAAAAAGTCAAGGGATAAAAGACATAAAAAACTTTAAAATGGCTTGACTTTTATATGCTACTCCTATCTTAATATTTCCTTAGAGACCAGTATTATGAAGCTGACTATATATAAAAAAATGATAATGGGTTTTAGTGCCATTATTACAATAATGATCATCTCCAGCGCTTATGTATTATTTGAACTGAATACTGTAGCAAATGGGGCAAAAATCATCCTTAGCTCAAATGTCAGGATTCAGGAACTTGCAAGACAATTGCAAGCCATTATTCAGGATGAAAACGGATATGCCGGAAAATATTTGATTTCAAATGATGAAACCTATTTTTCTTTGTTTATTGAAACCAGCAAACAGGTTGATCAAAATTTAAATTTATTGCTTAAAAAACAATCTTCCCATGAAGAGCAGTCATTGATATATAGAATGCAAAAAGCTCATGACACTCTTGTTGCCCACATACAGAATAAAAAACCGGAAACAAATGCAAACCAGAAACAAATAAGACAGAAAAATATCGCTATACTTCTTGATTCTCTTGATATTCTTATCAGTAAGAACCACTCTTCCATCGAAAAAAAGATGATCCGTATTGAGTCTATAACAGCCCGTTCTGTTAAAGTCGCCCTGTTATTAATCGCAGGAACTTTGTTTGCCGCGATAACAGCTGCCTTAATCATTACCCGTACCATTACCAGGCCCATAGGTGACCTGATTAAGGGGACTGAACAAATTGCCCGTGGTAAATTTGAAAAAATCCTTGTATCTTCTCATGATGAAATCGCTCTGCTTGCAGATGCAGTCAATGATATGAGTGCTAAAATAAATGATGTAAATGAACTGAAAACTCAAATGATGCAACAGATTTCCCATGAGCTTAAAACCCCCCTTCAGGCAATGCAGTCAGCCCATGATGTTTTAAAGGTATCAAAATCAGTGAAGGACAGCCAGATTAAAATGCTTGATGTATTTGACAGGGGCATCGATAAAATAGCAAATTTCAGTAAACAATACCTTGATCTTGCAAAAATTGAATCCGGAGTCATGCAATACAACATGGAATTGTCCGATCTCCCTAAAATCGTCGAGCCTATTGTAGATGATGCAAAACTTATTGCTGCATCAAAAAATATCGATTTAGAGCTGAATTTTGATGCAGTTCCCAGGGTCATGGCAGATTCGGAAAAAATTTCAATTATTATCAGTAATCTGATCAGCAATGCGATTAAATACACGCCAAAAAATGGAAAGATTGTGGTGAGCATAGTACCCTGTGATCTGGGAGTTCAGGTAAAGGTTCAGGACTCGGGAATCGGTATCAACCAGGATGAAATTCCCAATATATTTGAAAGGTTTTATCAGGCCAGTAATATAAAAAAAATAGCGTGTACTGGATCAGGAGTAGGCTTGGCCATTGTCAAGGCTTATACAGAAGGGCATGGCGGAAAAATTTATGTTGAAAGCAGACCTGATCAGGGATCATTATTTAAAGTTGAATTTCCAATTATGAATAACAAACCATTAAAGGCTCCGGCAGAGCCTTTAAGTCTGAGTGAAAATGATTGATTTCATACAACAATTCAATCCCGTTATGCAGGCATTCATTGCCACACTCTTTACCTGGAGTGATAGGAGAAAGATATCGGTTACATTAATAAAAACATTCTGACGGCTGTTGTGGCTACAGAAAACGGAGACATTTTTGAACTGGAAGGCTATGGTGCCGCAGGCATGTCCGGCAACACACCTGTTGTGTTGAAGAAAGGACAGACCGTGACCATACCCCATGGCAGTGAACTCATGATGCTGCCCCAGAGAAAGCCCATTGTCTATAATATTGTAAAAAACAAATTTGAAATTATTGAAGACAACCCGTTTGACCCGGGAGAAAAAATATTCCCTGTTGCCGTGTTTAACTCGCCGGGAT
>NZ_JAIOSW010000172.1 GCF_021107415.1 Desulfobacula sp. | reverse complement strand
TTAACAGGCGTCTATTTTGGGATTACAGTCCCTGTCCAGCCCATGAAGGTCATTGGTGCCTATTCAATAGCAACAATGATGAGTACCCAGCAGGTATTGGCATCCTCATTATTGATGGGGACAATTTTATTGGTAATTGGGTTGACCGGTACTATCGGTATTATTGGAAAATATATTCCTAAATCAGTGATCAGGGGAATTCAGCTTTCAACAGGCACCCTTTTAATGGCACAGGGTGTAAAAATGATGATCGGCAGCTCAAAAATTCAGAATTTATATCAAATGGCAGAGCCTTATCTGAAAATACAGTCCTTTGGCCCTGTTCCCATTGGTATAGTTATTGGTATTGTTGGCGTATTCATTACTCTGATATTGCTGGATAATAAAAAAATGCCAGCAGGCCTTGTGATCGTCTTAATAGGTCTGGTTATCGGTCTGGTCCTTGGAAACAGACAGGAACTTTCACCGATCCGGCTAGGGTTTTATCTGCCCCAGTGGATGCCATTCGGGTTTCCAGTAAAAATGGATTTTATGTTTGCTGTGTTTGCCCTTGTTTTACCGCAGATTCCCATGACCCTCGGAAATGCAGTTATTGCAAATGCAGATTTGGCAAACAGGTATTTTGGTGAAAAATCAGGAAAGATGACATATAAAAGCCTTTGTATCAGTATGGCCATTGGAAATTTTATCAGTTTTGCCATTGGTGGTATGCCGCTTTGTCATGGCGCAGGGGGTCTTAGTGCCCATTATCGCTTTGGTGCCAGAACGGCCGGATCTAACCTGATGATCGGTTTTATATTAATGGGTCTGGTCCTAATACTTGGTGATGGTATTTTTTCATTCCTTTCTTTGATACCCATGTCAATTCTTGGTATATTGCTTATCTTTGCAGGCAGCCAGCTTGCCATGACCATACTGGATGTCAGTGGTCAAAAACAAATGTTTGTGGTTGTCTGTATTTTAGGAGTGACCCTTGCCAGCAATCTTGCCATAGGGTTTGGTGTCGGCCTGGTGTTGGCCAACCTGTTAAAGTCTAATCGTTTGAACGTATAAAACTATATTTTATAAAGAGGAGGTAATTATGGGGAATTTAATAAAAGAAGAAGACGATAAGGGCAGATTGCATATTGATCACCCTTTTTGGGGGAATCCCTTGTAAGCAAAGAGTTTTTGAAAACAACCGAATCCAAGGAATATTTCAGGATGCACCTGGATATCAATATTTTGAAGATAGGCGGTCAAAGTATTATGGACAGAGGTGCAAAAGCCCTGTTTCCGATTGTTGATGAATTGGTAAAGTTAAAGGATGAATACAAATTACTATTGATGACTGGTGGTGGAACAAGGGCCAGGCATGTGTATAATATCGGTGTGGACTTAGGTATGCCCACAGGTGTTTTATCAAAACTGGGGGATAAGGTTTCCTGGCAGAATGCAGAAATACTTTCTGTCCTTCTGGCAAAACATGGTGGTGTAAAAATTGGCCACGGGGACCATCTGGAACAATTAACCATGTTCTGCAAGGAGGGTTATCTTCCCATTACCTTTGGTATACCGCCTTACGGTTTTTTTGAGCATCCGGCTGAGTTTGGTTCCATTCCTCCACATAGAACAGATTGCGGAGCATTTTTTCTGGCGGAGAATATTGGTGCCCGATCTCTTATTTATCTGAAAGATGAAAAAGGTCTTTTTGAGAGTGATCCGAAAAAGGCGGGAAAGAAAGCTAAAGATTTAAAATTTTATGATAAAATTTCCGTAGACGAACTGATTGCGCTGGATCTTGATGATCTGATAATAGAACGCCCGATTTTAGAAATGTTTAAACATGCAAAATGTTTAAAAGAGCTCCAGATAATTGATGCCCTTAACCATCCGGAGTTTATTCGGGATGCGCTGGAAGGAAAACTTGTGGGCACGATCATTTATAAATAGTAAAACATATCCGGCACGGTTTCACAGTTTTTTTGAAATGGTGCCGGATTTTGACTATTTACGCGAACCATCTTTATTGCCCGTGCCATGACCCGGCAGATAAATAATATCTGCTCCTGATTTATTGGCAATGGCTTCAAGTTCTACTTTCCTGATATGCTTTGCATATAGTTTGATATCATTTCCACTGATGCCAACTATCCTCAGCCGTGGCTTTTTCCCCCTTTTCGTCTTTCTCTGACAAATATTTTTAGCAAACCGGCGAAAGTTTACAAAAAACAACGAATATTAACTAAAGGAAAGGCTTTACCTTTTTTTAATATTTCTATAAATTATATAGACTCAAATAATTTTGTCTGTTGAAATTAGAAAAAGTAAAAATATAATCAGGAGGAAGTTGTGCTTCGTATTTTCAGTGATGAATTATTGAATCCGAAAAATTTTGTTGTTACCCTTGAGCTGGTTCCGGGCCGGGAATCCTTTGGCAGAAGCACTGACACTCTGGTCGGGATTGCAAAGGATGCATTTGCCGACGGCAGGATCTCTGCTGTTTCCATTACGGACAATCCAGGAGGTAACCCGTCTTTAAGTCCGGATGTGCTGGGATATGAAATTTTTAAGCACGGACTGGATGTAATTGTTCATTTTACCTGCAGAGACATGAACCGGGTAGGAATGGAAAGCCGGGCTCTTCAGCTGGCACGCATGGGAATGAAAAATATCCTGGCCCTGACCGGAGATTACAATGGAAAAGGGTTTGGGGGCCAGGGGGCTCCTGTATTTGATCTGGATTCTGTGCTTTTAAATGCCATGTTCAAAACACTCAGTAAAAAACTTATTGCATCGGGTGATCCGGAAGAATTTTTTACAGGATGTGCTGTCTCCCCGTTTAAAACCAAGGAAGCAGAAACGCATTCCCAGTATAAAAAAATGGATAAGAAAATTAAAGCCGGCGCTTCTTTTGTGATTACACAATTGGGATATGATGTAAAAAAGTTCCATGATCTCATACTATATCACAATGCTAAAAACAAAGATATTCCGGCAATGGCCTCTGTTTATCTGTTGAGCCCCAGATCTGCCAGAGCCATGAATAGAGGAAGGGTTCCGGGAGCATATGTTTCCGATGATCTTTTTAATAAGATCATTTTAGAATGGAAAGATGCAAGACAGGGGCTGAAAGCAGCTATTGACCGAACGGCAAAACTGGGTGTTATATTAAAAGGCCTGGGATACCGTGGGATTCATATCGGCGGGATTCATAGAAGTTTTAAAACCGTCGGGGCGATCCTGGATCG
This sequence comes from Desulfobacula sp., assembly GCF_021107415.1. The sequence goes on along the minus strand of NZ_JAIOSW010000172.1, from coordinate 1,834 downwards.
GATGGAAGAAATTGAAGTTTCCTGGCAAGAGTATCTCTCTGACTTTGAAAATAAAGCCGACAACACTTATTATTATTTTGATAAAAAGACAGAATCCGTTGAGAAACAGACTGTAATGGAAAGCTTAAAAGAAAAGCTTACAGATCATTATCCCTATAAAATATTAAACAGAGCCCATGGTTTTTTTTTTGATAGAAAGGCCATGCTTGCGCCGGTTTATAAAAGAATCGCCACTCTTTTTGAGAAAAACAATAAAACCTGGCTGCTGAAACGCTGTCTGGAAGATCCATTGAAAGTTCTTTTTCTTTCCTGTCAGAGCTGTGGGGATTGCGGCATTCAGCATCTTGCATTTCAATGCCCGGAATCGGGCTGCCCCAAGCATACCAGAAATGGTCCCTGTGGCGGCAGCAGGGATGGATATTGCGAGGTTTATCCGGACAATCTCTGTATCTGGGTCAGGGCGTATGAACGATTGAAAAAGGCCAATGCCTTGACAGGTTTTCTTAAAGATTCTGTTCCCCCGAGAATGTGGGAGTTAAATAAGACCTCTTCGTGGATTAATTTTCATCTGGAAAAGGATCACCAAAAATAAGGATCAAAAAACGCTTTACCTATTTTTAATATTTCTATAAGCTTTGCCAGATTCAAATAAGTTATCTTGATCAGACAACTATTTAAAATAACAATCAACTTGGAGTGCAAGTTGCAAAATAATGATGATCTGACCGTTAAGGCAACTGCCTTGACTATTTTTATATGCATTCTTTTTGGTGCCAATCCCGTGGCTATAAAATTTAGCCTTACAGGATTAGGCGCTTTTACCGCAGTGGGCATCCGGTTCACTATTGCGGCTGTTGTGATTTTTATCTGGGCAAGGGTTAAAAACATACCGTTAAAACTCACCCAAAAACAATTGGGCCAGATGGTGATACTGGCTGCTATTTTTGTTGTTCAATTCTCCTGTTTTTATATAGGGCTTGGCAAAACTACCGCTTCCCACGGGGCATTGATAGCAAATGTTCTGCCGTTTATTGTATTGGTTATGGCCCATTTTTTTATTCCCGGTGACAGCATATCCTTAAAAAAAGGGCTCGGTATAACCCTTGGTTTTATTGGTGTTATGTTTCTGTTTTTTGATGAACAGGATATGACCGGTGATTTAAAAAAAGGGGATTTGATTATTCTTGCTGCTGTATTCATGTGGAGTTCAAGTGTAATTTTTGTAAAAAGAATTATTTCCAAATATAATGTGGTTCAAATTACCATATTTCCCATGATTTTCGGTATACCCTTCTTTTTTCTCGGCGGTTTTTTATGGGACGATCAAATGATACGAATGATTAACCCGACTATTATTAAGGCAATGCTGTATCAGTCTATTGTAACGGCATCCTTCGGGTTTATTGCCTGGAACAGCCTGCTTCAGAAATTCGGGGCAACAGCCCTGCATTCTTTTATCTTTATCATGCCTCTGGCCGGTGTTCTATTTGGAGTGCTGCTTTTAAGAGAGACCATTACAACTCATTTGGTTACCTCAATCATTTTTATTGTGTCAGGGGTGATTATTGTAAATTTGAGAAGAAAAAAACACCCTGTATCAGTACATTAAATAATGCTTTTTTATTTTTATTTTGATTGGTGGGCATAAAAACAATGGTTTGAATTATTCATAAATTCAAATAGATATATTTTTTTTTAATTTATGTGAAAAAAAGGTTTGACATAAGGTTTTTTATCATGCATTATACGCCGGTCTTCTCAAGAGACAGTTTGAGTTTCTTCGAGGAGTTTTTTTTTGATCTTTGAAAATTGGTCAGTGAGAAATTTTAGAGCG
>NZ_JAIOSW010000345.1 GCF_021107415.1 Desulfobacula sp. | reverse complement strand
TAAAACCCGACTATAATACCGACTGCAACACCCATAACCGCTCCAGGGGCTATGCGAATGATACTTCTTTTTAAACTTGCAAGTACAGTTATCCCGAATTTGCTTTCCTGGGTGGCTGCAAACAGGGCCTTAAAGGTTGGGCCGGGGGAAGAACCAGTAAATTGTGCAAATTCAGGTCTTGTAACAATGAAACTTGCGGCTGCCATCCAGAAACAGATAAAAATCAAAAGCCCGATCAGTTCAAATTTCCAGCCAAAATTACGATTGCCGAAAACAGCATTCAGCCCGACTTGCCTGGGATCTTTGTATATGAATCGATTAATTGATTTCAATGACTTCTTCCCTTGTATAGGGTTGGCTCAGACTACAATTGCAAAATTGGTTAATGCCGCCCATTTCATCTATAGCCTTTGTAACAAATTGATTTTCCACAAGATCATCAGCTGCCATTGAGGTGTCTAATTTTTTAAGAAAAAGAGTGTCTCCTTCCACAAGCGTTTGTTTCATCTGGTCAATCGTAAATCGTGTGGCCGAGGGAAAAGGAAATGGTTGGAATCCAATCCTTGCTATATCCCAATCCGGGTGAGTAACCTCACTTTTTTCAGGATTCTCAAACACTTTGCTTAAAACATCTTTGGAGACTGGCAGATATCCTCCACCGTTACGACTTAATAGATGGGCGGTTTCTTTTGGGTTATTGATACACCAGGCCTGAGCCCGAACAATTGCGTTCATGGATTTTTGTATTAATACAGTGTTGTTCTTTATAAAATTTTCATTGGCAGCAATGACACAACAGGGATGATTCTTCCAGATATCGCCGGTAAGCCTCATGATTCTGGCATTAAATTTTACCTGGGCCAGCGCATTAAAAGGATCTGCGACAATATATCCGTCAATTTTATTTCCTAACAAGGCGGTGGGCATATCCGGCGGCGGCAGAATAAACAGGTTAACTTCATCTTTGGCAAGCCTGGCCGATTGCGGCTTTATCACAGGTTTTAATCCCTGTGACCGGATACCCATCTGCAGGATCAGGTTATGCATGGAATACCAGGAAGGAACGGCAATCTGTCTGCCGCCAAGGTCTTTGAAGCTGTGAATATCGGAATCACCCTTCACCGTAACCGCACTCCCATTGGTATGGTTCCAGGCAAGAACCTTCACCGGTATTTTTTGTTTAAATCTCATCCCATATGTGTTAAGTTAAATTTGCCTGCAAGGAATGATTCAATCAGTATATTCCATGATCTTACCATAACAGGTCTGTCAACCACAAGTCCTTCATCTGAGAAATATCCAAGGCCATGGGCCACAAGCAAGGGTGTGGCATCGGTTATGGGAAGATACCCCAGTCGAATGGTTTCATTTTTTTTAAAGGCGGTGACGCTGGAGGGAAGAAACAGGCTTGAACAGGCTGCAGCTGCAGTTTTAAGAAATTGACGTCTTGAATGAGGTTTGATGTGATCCTTCTTCATAAAAGACTCCGTTTGGCCAGATAGGAGTTTTTAAACCTTTCAAGGATTTTAGTACGTATTTCTTTAAATTTAGGATTATTTCTATCCCTTGGGTATTCCTCATTAATTTCAAAAATATCTTTAATATCAGCCGGTTCTCCTGCCAGAAGAATGACCTTGGTTCCCATTCGGATGGCTTCATCAATATCATGGGTGACAAATACAGCGGTAAATTGTTCGGAAAGCCATAAGTTTACCAGCTCTTCCTGAATATGTGCCTGGGTAAAGGTGTCCAACGAGGCAAAGGGCTCATCTAATAAAAGTGCATCCGGAAGTCCAACCAGAGCGCGGGCAAGACAGGCTCTCTGGGCCATACCAAGGGACAGCTGGTTGGGTTTTGCATCGGCAAATCCTGCAATTCCCATTATTTCGAGAAATTGATTGACCCGATAATCAAGCTGTTGTGTATCACCTCGTAATTTGCACCCATAAGCCACATTTTCTTTTACATTTAACCACGGAATCAATGTGGGTTGCTGAAAAAGCATTGCACGGGACGGATGTATGCCGCTGAGTTCCTGTTCATCAATATAAATTTTTCCCGATGTCGGCCGTTCCAGCCCTGCCAGCATATTTAAAAGTGTTGTTTTCCCACAACCGGATTCTCCCAGTATAATGACAAAATCACCGTCATCAATGGAAAAAGTGATATCTTTCAGCACAATATGATCGGATTTTGCCGATTTATTGTAAATTTTTGTTACTTTTTCAATTTCTATTTTCACTGCCCGGCTTCCGATAGTGTGTTTGTTATAAATGTGCTGTCCACAAAGTGATTCATATCGATTTTATTTTTTAAGACCCTCATGACGTCTGTCATATAGTTCTGAATAATATTCAGTGCTTCAATATCCGGAATCAATAAGGAAGGATTAAAGCCTATGCCTGTTTCTAAAAGAACCTGTTGGATTACTTTTTTTTTTTGCCCAAGAAAATGGTGTGCCATGGAAAGAATTTCATCGTCTTTTGCATTTTCAATGCGTTGTCCGGTTTGAATAAATAAAGAGATGATTTCTTTTACCGCTTCAAGATAGTGTCCCATAAAGGATTTATTCAGGACAAAGACACAGCAGGGATGATCTTTCCATAAACTTTGAGAAGTACAGACTTTTGTGACAATTCCTTTATCAACGGCCTCACTGCCAAAGGGTTCTGCAACGGCAAATCCAGCAATGTCATCATCCTGGTCATTCATTAACAATTCAGTCATCAGAAACGGGTTGACAACTTCACCTGCTACGTCTGCATTGATATCGTCATGAGGTCCGAGCTTAAGTCCAACAGTGGACAATAGCCTGTGAAGGAGCATGTTTTGGATACAGAGTTCTGAAGGAACAAGAACAGTCTTGCCTTTAAAATCAGCAATATTGTTTATGCCTGCGGCTTTGTTTTTAACAATCACGCTGCCGGATCGATGGGTGAACATTAAAACCCTGATATCAAGACCTTTTGCAAAAAGATCCATTGCCAGCGGGGCAGTGATAAATGCACTGTTGATATCCCCTTCTTTTAGACCGTCACAGACTTGTTCCCATGAATTCATGGCAAGTGTTTCAAGGGTTGAATGACTAAGGTTTATTTCATTATTTTTTAGTTGAAGATCGGCAATGCCTAAAATAAGATGGTCAACAATTTTTAAATGCCCGATACGAAGACAGGGATTATCCTTCATTAATACCTCTTAAATTTGCCATTGCACTAAGTATTTATTATTAGCACAGGCTTGGAAACTTCACAAGTTTAAAGAAATCATAAAAGGTCTTGTTACTGGTTGCATTGGGATTTTTAACATTAATTCAAATATTGTTCATATTGGTTTTGGTTGAAAAAACCGACCTGGATTGGTATAGAATAACCATATCTTGAGAAAATGTTCAAAAGACAGATGAATTTTTATCTGGTATTCCTAATCTTAATCTTGATTAAAAGTTTGCAGGGAACCTGTATTAAAAAAAAAGATTATGAAAAAAGAAGATGATCATAAAGACATTACATGGGTGAAGGTCGGTAAATACCTGGGCAGAATGTCCCTTTTTGTGCAGATACTGGCCAATTTGACCGGGGCACTGTTTGTAACCCTTTATTTTATGTTTTTTGATAATACTTCCATTATCTATACAAGTCTTGCAGATGAGCTTTTAGTTCCAATGGTCATGACTGTTTTTCTGATATTCATCGGGGTTACGGTTTACAGAAAATGGTTCAGGGATATTGACAGATATATCAAGCTCAAATCAATGCGCAGGCATACGGAGTCAGCCCTTTTGAAAACAGTCCAGAGAAAAATCCTTAATCTGCCATTTGCAGCATCCATGACCTCATTGTTCAACTGGGGATTGGCATCCATAATTATGAGCAGTATGGTTCTCTTTGACAACGGGTTTTCAAATCTCACAACTGACATCTGGTTTCATGTCTTGCGGACATTTGCAGGAACTATCATAGGCGGAATCGTTACTGTTGCCATGATCTTTTTTATTATGGAAAATTTTTGTCGAAAAATTATGCCGTATTTTTTTCCCACAGGAGGCCTGGTAAAAATCAAAGGAGTGTTTCGGCTTAGTTTGCGGCTGAGAATAATGACAACTTTTGTTTTTGCTTCTTTTATTCCGATAACAGACCTTGCACTGCTGTCTTATTCAAAGGCAAAAGAGATGGTGGGAACCGATCCTGAAATAATTCTTTCCAGCCTTGGTAATTTAATTATATTTATACTTTTTGTGGACCTTTCCCTTGCCATGATCCTTTCACATCTTCTTTCAAGGATCATTGTCAAACCGGTAACTGAAATGAAAAATGCCATGGAGCAGGTTGAGAAGGGTAATTTGGCCGCTTCTGTGAAGGTATCTGATAACAATGAGCTTGGGATACTTGCCGATAATTTTAATAAAATGACAGAGGGCTTAAGGGATCGTTACCAGATAAAACAGTCACTTGCCCTGGCAGGGGAAGTTCAGCAGGGTCTACTGCCGGAAAAGGAACCTGAAATTGAAGGATTGGATATTGCGGGCAGAATCATATACAGCGATGAAACCGGGGGAGACTATTATGATTATATTTACCCAACAGATCCGGCCGGCAAAAAGATCGGTATTGTTGTGGGCGATGTCTCTGAACATGGTATTTCATCAGCCCTGCTCATGGCGTCAACCCGTGCTTTTATGCGTCAGCGTGTTGCTCTTCCGGGAAGTCTTGCCAGTATTGTCAATGATGTTAATTTCCAATTCAGCAGGGATGTTGAAGATTCAGGGCGGTTTATAACACTTTTTTTCTTATCTGTTGAGTATGGAAAAAATACCCTTGAATGGGTGCGCGCTGGCCATGAACCCGCAATATTTTATGATTCTTTGACGGATTCTTTTGAAGAATTAAAAGGAAAAGGCATAGCACTGGGTATTGACGGTGATTTTCAGTACACAGAATATGAAAGAAGGGGTTTTAAAGCAGGTCAGATGGTTATCCTTGAAACCGATGGACTATGGGAGGCAAGAAACAGCAAGGGTGAGATGTTTGGAAAGGAACGCATCCGGAAAATACTAAAGGAAAACAATGCTGAAACTGCAAGGGAAATATTAGATAATATTATGGAAAGTGTTGAAAATTATACCGGAAGCAAAATACCTGAAGATGATATGACACTGGTAATTGTGAAAAGAAAATAACGTGGTAAGTGTGGTCCGGAGAGTGAATAAAAGCTGATAAAATAAATCATTCAGGCTTAAAGAAATGGCGCGAAGTCCCGGGTGCACAACATCCTGGGTCACGACTACACCGGAGGGGACAAAAGCCAAGGCAGTCATGCCGATGAGAAACAGGACAAAATATTGAAGGTTTCCCTGTAAAAAGCCAAAGGCGATAAAGAGAAGGATTCCGGTGAGAATGGATGATACGGCCGGGAACAAAAGGCGGGCATTTTCTCTTTTTTTCATCCATACATCTGATAGGAACCCACCCAGGGGAGAACCTATGATTGCATAAAATACAACTTCAGTCAGGAAAAATATTTTATCTGTATTCCATGCCGTATTATTTATTAGCAATATTTGATGATGCCCTTGAACAATTTATAAAAAATTATTGAGTATAAACCTTAGGGCCGAGATACCCCTCTATGTTATTGAAAAAATGTTGATTTTCTAATAATTAATATATAGTTTGATCTCATGAAAATTCTTCACACTTCAGACTGGCATATCGGCCGTTCACTATATGGCCGGAAACGATATGATGAATTTTCAGCATTTCTCGACTGGCTGGCGGAGTTTGTTAAAACTGAAAGTGTCGATGCATTGTTGGTTGCCGGTGATATTTTTGATACCAGTACACCCAGCAACCGTGCACAGGAGCTTTATTACCGGTTTTTGTGTAAAGTTTCTGCATCGGGTTGTCGTCATGTTGTGATTATTTCGGGCAACCATGATTCCCCTTCTTTTTTAAATGCACCAAAGGAACTCTTGCGGGCTTTGAATGTTCATGTTGTCGGGTCGATTACTGAAAATCCCGGGGATGAGGTCATTCTCCTTAAAGGAATTTCTGATGTTCCGGAGGCTATCGTCTGTGCAGTCCCTTATTTGCGGGATCGGGATATCCGGGTTGTAAAGGCCGGTGAAAGCATAGAAGACAAGAATACCAATCTTATTGAAGGTGTGCAAAGACATTATGCCGATGTCTGTAGGATTGCAGAGGAAAAACAAAAAAAATACGATGCTGTTCCTATTATTGGGATGGGACATCTTTTTACGGCCGGCGGGAAAACAATTGAAGGAGATGGCGTAAGAGAGCTTTATGTTGGCTCTCTGGCCCATGTCGGTAAAGATATTTTCCCCGATTGTATGGATTATGTGGCATTGGGACATTTGCATGTTCCGCAAAGCGTTGGAAAATCAGAGCATATCAGATACGCAGGTTCGCCGATTCCCATGGGGTATGGAGAAGCAAACCAAAAGAAAAGTGTTGTAATGGTTGATTTGAAAAAACAAGGTTTAAATGTCATACTTCATGATGTTCCCTGTTTCCAGGTTTTAGAAAGATTATCCGGTGGGATGGATGAGATTATCCAAAGAATATTTGAGCTGAAATCGCAAGGCAGCAGTGCGTGGCTGGAGATTGAATACACAGGGAACAAGATTGCCGGTGACTTAAGAGGGCTTATCCAGGAGGCCGTTGCAGATACCGGTATGGAGATCCGCCGGATAAAAAACAAACGCCTTGCTGAACGAGTCATCCGTCAAACCTGTCAGGAGGATACGCTGGATGACCTGGATGTCACCGACGTCTTTAACCGCTTGCTGGATACATATGAGGTGGCAGTGGCTGAACGTCCGGCACTGATTCAGGCGTACAGCGAGATCATCACATTTCTCCGGGAAGAAGATATAAATGCGGAATAATAAAGGCAGGTCATGAGAATTCTTGAGCTTCGATTTAAAAATCTCAATTCACTTTACGGGGACTGGGCAATAGATTTTACAACACCCGAGTATATTTTTGACGGGATATTTGTCATTACAGGTCCTACCGGTGCGGGCAAATCAACTATTCTGGATGCCATCTGTCTTGCGCTTTACGGCAGAACCCCGCGGTTAAAATCAATTACTAAAACCACCAACGAGATCATGTCCCGGCAAACCGGGGAATGCTTTGCTGAAGTGACCTTTGAAACCCAGGGAAAAGAGTTCCGGTCTCACTGGAGCCAGCACAAGGCCCGCAAAAAAGCAGATGGTAACCTTATAGACTCGCGGCATGAAATATCGGATATGAAAAGCGGTAAGGTTCTGGAGTCAAAGAAACGGGATGTTGCAGTCAGGATTGAAAAAGAGACAGGAATGGATTTTGACCGGTTTACCCGGTCCATGTTGCTGGCTCAGGGAGGGTTTGCTGCATTTCTTTCCGCCGGACCGGACCAAAGAGCTCCAATTCTTGAACAGATTACCGGCACGGGAATTTACAGTGAGATTTCAAAAGGCGTTCATGAACGCAAGAGTGCAGAACTCAATAAACTTGAATTACTTCAGGCCCAGACTGACGGGATAGTATTTTTGAGTGATGAAGATGAAGCGGCATTAAATCAGGAACTGGTCAGGAAGCAGGAAATTGAAAAGGACTTTAGCATAAAAAATGAGAACCATGAAAAATCAATTCTGTGGCTGACAGGAATTGATGCACTGAAAAATGAGCTGTCTAAAATCGATAAGGAATCAGAGGTGCTGTCAAATGACTTAACGGTATTTGAACCGGACAGAGCAAAACTACGCAATGCTCAAAAAGCTGTCGAACTGGAAAGTGTTTATGCAACCTTATCATCAAAAAGGCAGCAGCAAACGCAGGACCTTAAGACTTTGGCAGATTCTCAAACCTTGGTACCCCATCAGGAAAAAAAACTGGGGTTAAAAGAAACAGATTTAAAAAAAGCGCAGGAAATTCTGGCTAAGGCCAAAGAAGAACAGAAAAAAGAACTTGTATTGATTAAAAAAGTAAGAGCGCAGGACCTTTTTATTTCAGAAAAGCAGTCTGCTATAAAAACCGATGAATCAGATTTCAGGAAGATTGAAGTCCAGGTCTCAGAGAAAAAAAAGCAACGCCAAATGGCAAAGGTCAATCAGGCAAAAGCGGAAAAGGAACTTGTCGGGATAGAAGGCTATCTGTCTGCCAATGCTCATGATGCTGCCCTTGTTACAGAGCTGACAGGAATCAATGAGCAGGTTAAGAATTTGCAGATATTATTGACAAATAGCCTGGCAATAGAAAGACAGGTCGTAAAATTTAAAAAACAGCTTTTAACAGATACAAACCTGCATAAAGGCCAGGAAGCACACTGCTATAAACTGAAAAAAAAGCATGAGGCAGCCGGAAATTTTGTGTTACAAACCAGCGAGGCGATTGCAAAACTTTTAGGAGACCGCCTGCTGCCGGACTATCGGACTGAATATGACGGTCTTTTGCGTGAAATGGCGTATCTTAGAAAGATTGAAAGCCTTGAAGATGAGCGGATAAAATTGGAGGATGGCAAAGCATGCCCGTTATGTGGATCTTTGCACCATCCTTTTGCTCAAGGTAATGTTCCCAAAATTGATGAGATTGAGAAAAAAATCAATGACCTGTACAGTTTGATTGAAAAAGCAGAAAATTTGGAAAATAATTTAAAGAAAGACGAGTCCAGAGAAAAAAAAGCCACTGAATCACTGGCTGAAGCTGACAAGCAATTTGTCCAGACATCGCACAAAAAAGAGGACTCTTTGGCAAATGTCCAGCGTTTGGAAAAAGAGTTGCAAACAGCATCACAAAGATCTGTTGAGTTGAAAGGAAAAGTTATTTCAAATCTGGAACCATTCGGTATAAAAGAGGTTACAGATATCGGCCTTGATGTTATTTCAGAGTCTCTTGGGCATCGCCAAGAAAACTGGCAGGATTATCAAAAACAGAAAAGTAAAATCGAAAAGAATCTAAGTGAACTGATAGCGATGGTAAAAAGCCTTGATGCTATTTTAAAAACCCTTAATGAATCTTTTAATAAAAAGAAAGACTTGCTTAACGCTCATCAAAAAGGTCTTGAAAAGCTCACAGATGGCCGTAAAGAGCTATATGGTAAGAAAGATCCGGATAGAGAAGAGACTCAGTTGGAAGGTCGGATTTTTAAGGCTGAAAAAGCTGAAAAAACAGCAAGAGACAGCCGGGATGAGATAAAACAGCAATTGAATGACTTAAAAACCCGCATTGCCACCTTAAAAGAAAATACAGCCGGAAGAAAGCCTGAGCTTGCGAACCTTGAGGCCACTTTTAAGACCCATTGCAAAAAACTTGGTTTTGAAGATGAACCCACATTCATTTCATTCCGACTCCCCTTTGATGAAAGAAGCAAATTAAATAAGAGGGCTATAGCGTTAGATGAAAAATTAACTGACATTGCAACCCGGAAAAAAGACAGGAAAACCCGGCTTCATCAGGAAATCGCCAAAAAGATTACTAAGGTATCACTTGATGACCTGAAAAAAGAGTTAATAGAAACCAGGGAAAGCTTAAAGGCCCTTGGTGAGGAAGTTGGCGCCATAAAGCAGAAACTTTTAGACAACAAAACCGCAAGACTTAAGTTACAGGAGAAAATACAATTGGTAGATGCCCATAGAAAAGAATGCTCCCGGTGGGATGCACTGCATTCTTTAATCGGTTCTGCAGACGGAAAAAAATATAGAAATTTTGCCCAGGGGATCACATTTGAAGTCATGGTATCCCATGCCAATAAACAGCTTGAAAGAATGTCGGATCGTTATCTGCTTATTCGTGATGAAAAACAACCTTTGGAATTGAATATCGTGGATAATTACCAGGCAGGTGAAATAAGATCCACAAAGAATCTTTCCGGCGGAGAAAGCTTTATTGTCAGTCTGTCTCTTGCTTTGGGACTCTCCAATATGGCCAGCCGTAATGTCCGTGTGGATTCACTTTTTCTTGATGAGGGATTCGGCACTTTAGACGAAGATGCTTTGGAAACCTCTTTGGAAGCACTTTCCGGATTACAGCAAAATGGCAAATTGATTGGTATTATTTCTCATATCTCAGCCTTGAAAGATAGAATCAGTACGCAAATAAATATCCGGCCGGTTTTAGGTGGTAAAAGTACCATTACAGGTCCGGGGTGTAAATGTATTGTTTAATGGTTTGAAAATTTTAGATAATATATTTGGTTATGTTGCACTAAATAAGCAAAGGAATATTTTTATGGGTAGGGAAATAGAAAGAAAATTTCTTCTTAAAGGTGATGCCTGGCGTGATCTTACAGAAGGTGTTCATTACCGACAGGGATATTTAAACAGTGCCAGGGAGCGAACCGTTCGTATTCGTACAATTAGCGATAAAGGATTTTTAACAATCAAGGGAATTACTGTTGGAGCCACACGCCTTGAATATGAATACGAGATCCCGAAAGATGAATGTAATGCCATGTTAGATGATCTTGTTGAAAAACCCATTATTGAAAAAAAACGTTACAAGCTTGATTACATGGGGTTTACCTGGGAAATTGATGAGTTTTTTGGAGAAAATAAAGGATTGATAGTTGCAGAAGTGGAACTTGAATCAGAAGATCAGAAATTTGAAATGCCCGAATGGATCGGGGAAGAAGTAACAGGTGATTCCAGATATTTTAATTCAAACCTGATTCATCACCCCTATTCGAAATGGTAAAGGTGTTTTCTTGCCAAGGATGTTAATGCGATTAATATTGCCAAAATTCTTTTGAGTTAGTGATCACAGTCGTCCTCTTCGAATAATGGCGACCAGCAGCCAGATTCCCATAACAGCAGCAGCAGTAAATCCTGCAATCCCGATCACGGACACCCCGAAAAGCATGGGCGGCGCTTCGGAATTAATGAGGATTGCCGATCCCAATATTAATGCGGCGATAATGATTGAAAAAGAAATCCTGTTGCTGGTCTGGTCCTGGGTATTCAGCATCCTGTCAAGCCCTTCAATCTTCATGTTGAACGAGAGTTTTCCGGATTTTGTAAGACGCATGATTTCAAGAACATCAGTGGGGAAAATCTGAAGCAATTTATAGGATTCCCTTGCAAGGCCTATGAATTCTTTAGCGATTCTTGAAGGCTTGAACTTCCTGTATTTTGCAGCAGTTACGTAAGGGATGGCATGGGAAAGCATATCAAAGTCAGGGTCAAGTTTTTTGGCTAACCCTTCTATGGAGATAAACGCTTTTATCATCAGGAAAAAATCCGGGGGAATTCTGAGTTTATGAATGGCACTCAGTTCAAGAAACAGGGTCAGCATTTTTGCGGTTTTAATATCTTTTAATGCTTTAGAAAGATGCGTGGATACAAATAGAGACACATCTTTTTCAAGACGTATCAGGTCTGGTTGGGTTTCGTATTCACCCAGTTCGCATAAGAGCCTTGCGGTCAGTTTAAAATTATCTGTAGTAATACTGTGGATCAGATCTATAAATACTTCTCCAGTGGTTTGATCCACAAATCCTGTCATCCCGAAGTCCACAGGGCAGATGCAGTTTTTTTCCATGAAAAAGATATTGCCGGGATGGGGATCTGCATGGAAAAGTCCATATTCAAACACCTGCTTCATTATGAAATCAGCACCCCGCCGTGTGAGCAGCTTTTTGTCAAGCCCTGCGGATTCAATCGCATCCATGTCATCAGCCTTTATTCCATTGATATACTCCATGGCCAGAACCCGTTCACTTGATTCGGCAAAATATACTTTGGGAATATGGATGGTTTTGTCATTTTTGAACTGGTCGGCCATTTGTTCCATATTGGATGCTTCAATGGAGTAGTCTAGCTCTTTTTCAATGGTTTTGGCAAATTCTTCCACAATTTTGACGGGATTAAAGGCTGCAACCTCTTCGATATTATTTCCCATGATGGAAGCCAGATGAAGCATAATTTCAAGATCTGTTTCAATGGTCTTCCGGATGCCGGGTCTTTGGATTTTTACAGCAATCTCGTCATTGTGATTGGCCTGGTTATTGATTTTGGCCTTGTGAACCTGTCCAATGGAAGCACTGGCAATAGGCGTTTCTTCTATTGAATTAAAAACTTTGTCATGGGGCTTGCCAAATTCAGAGGCAATAATTGTTTTTACATGTTCAAATTCAAAAGGCGGAACATGATCCTGTAGTTTTGCAAGTTCATTTAAAAGATCAACCGGAATGAGGTCGGGACGGGAAGAGAGAACCTGGCCCATCTTGATAAAGGTGGGCCCGAGTTCTTCAAGCGTCATTCTGATGCGCTGGTTTTTGGAAAGCTTTTCAACCTTTTCGTGGCTTTTGACAAAGGGAATGAGCTGAAGACCGGATTCAATATAACGGTCAATATTCATGGCATGGACAATGTTCTCAAAGCCGTATTTTAAAATAATACCAAGAATTTGCTGATACCGCCTTAAATGGCGGTATCGTTTGCTCACCCTGCCAATGCTTTTAATACTCAGCATAAAAGATCAATGATCACTTATTTGTATCAATTATTTTTTTTGTAAGGTCGTCAATCCTGTCATTGAGTGCTTTAATATCGGATTTTGATGGAAGATCCAGCTTTGATATAATTTTTTCAATGGTTTTTTCAATTTTTTCATCAAAATCTTCCAAAAGCCGTGAAGTAGACAGGACACCACCCCACGTGGAATTAATGAGGCGGTTGGAGATCGCGGATTATGAACCCGGCAGCGACAGCGGAAATATGAGGTTCTATCCCAAAGGCAGGATGATAAAGAGCCTGCTTGAGACCTATGTACTGGAGCGCTCAGCTGAAGTTGGTGCTATGGAGGTAGAGACGCCTATCATGTATGATATGAACCACGTCACTTTAAAGAAATACTTGGACCGTTTCCCTGCCCGACAGTATTCTATCGAGGCTGATAAGAAGAGCCTGTTCCTGCGATTTGCTGCATGTTTCGGTCA
>NZ_JAIOSW010000307.1 GCF_021107415.1 Desulfobacula sp. | reverse complement strand
AGAGTTTTGTTCTTTCTGCAATGTCTGAAACCTGTTTTGCCTTCATGAGAAGATCATCAAAAGGTTTGTAGCACCATTGCGCTCTATTGGAGGCGCCCACTGCATCGCAGCCTAAAAGAACGGCAAGGAAATTATCCGGATCACCATTATCACCTGTCCATCCCAAGAGAACTGTAGAATGTTCACCATTCATGGAACGTTTAAGGTATTCACCCCATTCATAGGAGATAATTTTTGCTTTAACACCGACTTTTGCCCAGTCGGCCTGAATGATTTCAGCCATCCTTCTTGCGTTAGGATTGTAGGGACGCTGCACCGGCATTGCCCAGATATCAGTTTCAAACCCATTGGGATAACCCGCTTCTGCAAGAAGTTTCTTTGCTCCTGCAACATCATAAGCATAATCTTTTACATTGTCATTATAAGACCAGATTGTCGGCGGGATCGGGTTTTTGGCGATTTTACCGGCTTCCTGGAATACGGCATCTATAATAGCCTGTTTGTTAATGGCCATGCTCAATGCCTGGCGAACCTTAACATCTCCAAATTCTTTTACTTTAACATTAAACGCAAGATAACCAACATTCAAACCTTCCTGTTCCATCAGGTTGATGGAGGAATCTTTTTTCATTGCTGCAAGATCGGCAGGATTTGGATAAGGCATGAGGTGACATTCACCCGCTTTAAGTTTTGCAAAACGGACAGATGCATCCGGAGTGATTGAGAAAACGAGCTTATCAATTTTTGCACGTCCCTGCCAGTATTTATCAAATGCTTTGTATCTGATTGTGGCATCTTTCTGATAAGAAATAAATACAAAAGGTCCTGTTCCAACCGGTTTCTGGTCAAATTCATCAGGAGTACCGGCTTTCATCATCTGGTCTGCATATTCTGCAGAATGAATGGAACCCAGATCCATTGCCATGTTGGCAATAAAAGGTGATTCAGGTCTGGTTAAATGGAAAATAACCGTATAATCATCTTTTTTCTCAATGTTGCTGATAAGAGATCCCATGCTCATACCACTGAAGTATTCATATGATCCGCCGGATATTTTATGATAAGGATGGCTTTTAAGCCTCTGGCGATCAAAAGAAAAAAGAACGTCATCCGCATTAAACTGGCGGGTGGGTGTAAAAAAAGAAGTTGTATGGAAATCAACACCTTTTCTTAAGTGAAAAGTATAGGTTTTGCCATCTGCAGACACATCCCAGGATGTTGCAAGCCCGGGAACAATTTTTGTTTCACCGCGCTCAAACATAGACAATTTGTCATAAATCTGCCTGGATGAAGCATCAAAGGTGGTGCCCGATGTGTAAAGTGCCGGAGTAAACCCTTCCGGGCTTCCTTCCGAGCAATAAACAAAGGTTTTGGCCTGAACAGATACTGCAAACATGCAGAAAAGAACTGCAACGCCTGCTAGTGATAAAAATTTATGCCATTTCATCTTTTTTCTCCCCTTAAAATAATTAAAATTATAAAATTGAACAGAACATTTTAAGAATCCATTTAAATCAAACCATGTGATTTACGGGATTCAAAAATAAACAAAGTATCCATTTTTATAAATACCGGGCAAACAAGTCAAGAAAAAAAGGGAATTATTCATACCCGCTCAGAGTCTAATTTATATTATGGGCTGTCCTGAGGATAATCTCTTCCTGCAGGGCCAAAGTTAGATCCACAAAATAATCGGAATATCCCGCCACCCTGACAATCAGATCCCGATAGTTTTCCGGATGCTTCTGAGCTTTTCTCAACGTTGTTTCAGACACCACATTAAACTGTACATGATGGCCATCCATTTTAAAATAAGACCGGATTAAATGTACCAGGGCTGCAACTGCCTTTTCATCTTTAAAAAGATCGGGCAGAAATTTTTGATTTAAAAGTGTCCCACCTGTCTTTAAATGATCTATCTTGGCTGCGGATTTTAATACAGCAGTTGGACCGCACCTGTCCGCCCCCTGTACCGGTGATATTCCTTCGGAAAACGGTACTCCTTTTTTTCTCCCATCCGGCAAGGCCCCGGTGATTTCACCAAAGTAAACATGACAGGTGGTGGGCAACAGGTTAATCCCGTAAACCCCTCCCTTGGCGTTGGGTCTTCCGGTCACCAATCCATGATATGCATGAAAAAGCAGTTTAAGGATATCATCTGCATCATCATTATCATTGCCATACTTGGGGGCCTGATCCAGCTGGTAAAGAAGAATCTCATTTTCCTCAAAGTCTTTTTCCAGTGCGTCCAGCAGGATTTTCATGGAAATATTCTTCTTATCATACACATTATATTTCAACGATGAAAAACAATCAGTAATGGTTCCCATGCCAACACCCTGGATATAGGAGGTATTGTATCTTGCACCGCCCTGATTATAATCTTTTGCATTTTTAATACAGTCCTCGGTAACAAGGGAGAGCAACGGAACCGGCATATACTTTGCGTTAATCTGTTCAATGATATTACTCCCCTTGATCTTTATATTGATAAAATGTTCCACCTGCTTTTTATAGGCATCAAAGAGCTGTTCAAAAGTATCAAATATTTTGGGGTCTCCTGTCTTAAGACCGATCTGCCTTTCTGTTCCTGGATCAAAGCCGTTATAAAGGGTAATTTCCAAAATTTTAGGCAGGTTGAAATAGCCTGTCAGAATATAGCATTCCTTTCCAAAGACTCCTGCCTCTACGCAGCCCGAGGCGCCGGCTTTTCTTGCATCTTCCACAGATTTGCCATGAAGGATCATCTCCTGAACAATGGCATCGGTGTTAAACACTGACGGCTGGCCAAATCCGGTTGCAATAATTTGCAATGCCCGTTTGATAAACCGGTCCGGATTTTTTCGTGACACCTGGATCATGGAACTGGGCTGCAAGAGTCTCATCTCTTCAATCACATCAAGGACAAGGTAGGTCAATTCATTAACACCATCCTGGTTGTCAGGTGTGACACCGCCAAGATTGATCAGGCAAAAATCCACATACGTATTGCTTTCCTTTGCAGTTATACCGACCTTTGGCGGAGCTGGATGGTTATGAAACTTTATCCAGAAACAGCACAATAGTTCCTTTGCTTCCTGTCTTGTCAATCTGCCGTCTTCAATATCCTTTTTATAAAAAGGATACAGATTCTGATCAAACCTGCCCGGGTTATAAGCATCCCAAGGGTTTAGTTCCGTGATGATCCCGACATGGAGAAACCAATAGTACTGCAATGCCTCGTGAAAAGTTTCAGGTTTATTGGCAGGTACTCGCCGGCAGACACGGGCCATATTCTCAAGCTCTGATTTTCGTTTTTTATCCTTTTCAGCTTTTGCCCTGCATTCCAGCTCATCTGCATGCCGGCTGGCAAAGATAATCAAGGCATCTGCTGCAATATCAAAGGATTTTAAAACTTCCTGTTTTTCAAGGGCATCTTTATCTTCAAAAAAATCAATCCCCCCAAGACATTGGCCAATATCTTCCTTCAGGTTATTAAATCCTTTTTGATAAATCAACTCCCCTCCGGCAGTATGCCCCGGAGATCGCTGTTCCTGAAACTCTGTAAAAATACCGGCATTAAAAGAATCAATCCACTGATCCTCCATGGCCGCAAATATCTTTTCCCTTATGGTCTTGCCCTTCCAGAATGGAATAATTTTTTCTTTATAAATTACCTTTGTTGTCTTAGAAACTTTATAGGCCACTTTGGGTCTTGAATCTAAAATCTCAAGATCTTCCAAAGAATGCAGACAAATTTCAGGGTATGTCGGCACTGCCTTGGGTTCGGGTCCCCGTTCCCCGACAATCAGTTCATCGTCATCGATAAATATTTTTTTATTTTCCAGTACATGTTTCAGACACAATGCCCTTTGAACCGGAATAGATTCATCCATGCTGACATAGGTCTTGAAAAAATCAGTAACAAGGTCTGCCCTTTCGTGAGAGATGGTCACCTCTTTTTGTCTTGTTTTATTTCTTAAGTTTTTTATTCTTGAATTCATTTTTATCCCCCGATTGTCACACTGAATCCTTTGGACTCAAATTGTTCTTTTACTTTTAAGACCCTTTCTTTGGAGGGCACTTGTATATCCTGCAAATAATTTTTTATATTCAATACTTTATATTTTGCCTCCCCTGCCTTATGAAAGGGCAGGATATGAATATCCCGATAAATTGTATCTCTTTTTAAGAAAGCAATTATCCTGCCAACATTTTCATCCATATCCGTCATCTGTGGAATAAGGGGAAACCGCAATCTGATATTGGCCTTTTGTTTTGATAATTGTTTTAAATTATCCAATACAAGAACACCGCTTTTCCCGGTATATTTTCTGTGTGCCTTTTCATCAAACAGCTTGATGTCATAAAGAATTAAATCCGCTTTTTCTGCAGCCTTCAAAATAATCTTAATATCAGCATATCCTGATGTATCAAGGCAGGTATGAATCTCTTTTTCCCGGCACAGATC
>NZ_JAIOSW010000375.1 GCF_021107415.1 Desulfobacula sp. | reverse complement strand
TATGATGAAGGTGATGTCACAGGAATACGGAACAAAATATTTTAAACTGATTGTCAATATGGTGGATTCGGTTGCAGAGGCAAAAAAAGTATATGCTGCTTTAAGCGGAGCCCTTGATAAATACCTGAAAAATGTTGTATTGGAATATGTGGGTCATATCCCTTTTGACAGACAGCTGCAAAAAGCGGTTCAAAAAAGGAAGCTGGTCATGGATAGCACCCCGGATTCAATGGCGGCAAAAGCAATAGAAGAGATTGCCATAAACTTGGGGGAAAGTTCTGTAAGAACCAATTCAAATGGGAATTTAACATTTTTTATGAGTAAAGTATTTCAGACCATAACCTGAAATGGATACTTTATTACTAAATGAAAAAACTATACCAGGAAAATAAAACAGATGGAGACTCATGGCGTGAAAAAAGCATTGTTGAGTATTCATATCTTGTAAAGCATATTGCTGCAAGATTTGCCATGCGTCTTCCTTCCAGTGTTTTCTTTGATGAATTGGTTTCTGCAGGATCTCTCGGGTTGATTGATGCAGTGGATAAGTTTGATCCCTCAAAGCATGTTAGTTTAAAGACCTATGCTCAATATCGGATTAAAGGGGCAATCCTTGATGAATTGCGCAGTATGGATCCCTATTCAAGGTCTATGAGAAAGAAAATCCAAAATATTACCAAGGCGGTAAAGACCATCGAAGACCAGAAAGGTTCACCTGCAGCAGATGAAGAGATTTGTGAGGAGCTGGGTGTTTCGCTTGATACATATTATGATATGCTTACAAATATCCACGGGGCATCTGTATTAAGCCTGGATGAATTTATAAAAACAAAGAAAAACGATACATATTCAAAAACAAGATTTCAGTCCGGTATTAAAGGGGGCGAAAATCCTGCCGATTGTTTTGATAGAGAGGAACTTAAATTTGTTTTGACCCAAACCATAAAAACATTGACCCAAAAAGAACAAATGGTGGTGTCCCTTTATTATTATGATGAATTGACATTAAAAGAGATCGGTGAAGTTCTCACATTGACTGAGTCGCGTATATGCCAGATCCATACGGCGATTCTGGTTCGGTTAAAAGCCAGGCTTCAAGATTACTTTAATTAAAAGAGGTCATACATGTCTGATCCAACTTTAGAAGAAGACAGTCTAATATCCCAGGATGATATTGATAAACTTTTAGATTCCTCTTCCATTGAAGAAGCAGAAGAAAAACTTTCAAGCAGTGACGCTGCTGATGGGGTTGATGAGTTGGGAGAGCTTTCCCAGGATGATATTGATCGGCTTATGAATTCGAATGCAACAAGCCCGGCAGATTCACAGGATGGAGATGGTTCTGAAGATGATGATATGGAACTGATCTCCCAGGATGATATTGACAGGTTGATGAACTCAAGTGCCTCTTCGGATGAAGAGACAAAAGTTGAAAGTGAGGCCCCGGAAAATATAGAACCGGAAAATAAAGAACCAGACAATAAAGAACCAGAAGATAAAGAACAGGACAGTCTACCTGTTGAAGAAGAAAATGTTGATCAGACAGAAAAGGCGGTTATTGCCGAGGAAACGTCGGAACTTGCTATAGAAGACAATAGGCAAGAGGAGGATGATTATGTCATTGATGAGTCCGAAGCAGTGGATGTTCAGGACAGCCTGATTGCCCAGGAGACAATAGATGACTTGATTAAAAATTTTGACAATGAGGTAATATCCGAGCCCGTAATATTGGATGAAGAACCGGTATCTGAGCTTGCGGCCCTGACACAACCTGAATCAGAGCCTGAACCTGAAGTGCAGGAAGACACGGCTTTAGATGATACAGAGGATTTTTTAAAACCGGATTCCGATGTTACAGTGCTTGATTTTGATGATGATGAAAGCGAAGATGTTACCCAGGAAGATATTGACTCACTGTTGCTTGAGTCTGATGATGAAGATGAAGATGAAGATGATATCCTCATATCCCAGGATGATATTGACACGCTTTTAATGGCGGCTGACCAGGAAGATGAAGATGTCCTTGGCGATTTAATGGATGAAGAAGTTGATGACAGTATGGATGACGAAGTCGAGGATGAAGATATACTGGAAGATGATACGTTCGATTATGACGAGGAAGATTATGACGAGGATCAGGTCGTTCTGGAAGGCGATGATGAAGAACCACCTGCAAAACCAAAGAAAAAAAAGACAAAAGCAAGATCACAATGGTATAAATCAAAGCTTGTGATTGCCTGTGCATCTGCATTGATTGTTCTGGGAATAACGGTTCCATTATCTTATTTTATCTTTTTTTCAGGTGAATCTGGTAAAGAGATTCAATCGGACCCGATTGCAAAGCTCGCTGTTGAAAGAGAAATCGAAATTGAGACAGTGGATATTCATATCAAAAAACAAGGTGATATTAAAAAATCAGGAAATATGATTTTAAAGGATTTTGTTATACTGGCATCTGACTTGTCAAAAGATATGGCCTATATCACGGCTGATATCTCTATCGATTATTCTGATCAAAGAGCTTATCATGAAATTAAGAATAATTTATCATTTTATCGGGATTTAATTTATGATTCCATAAATAACAGTCTTGCTTCTGAAAAAAGAGATGAGATTACAGAAGCGGATATTTTATGGGTAGTTGAAACAACTTTAAAAAAGGTGTTGCCCGGACATTATATTAACCGGGTTAGTTTTAAATCTTTTAAAGCGAGTTAGAAAGGGGTTTGAAATGACAACCGTACCTGGACACAATATCGTTATCCAACAGTCCGGGGTTGCCCAGGAGCTGGCACACCAGGCCCATACGCCCAAACCTTCCCCGGAACAGGCTGCAGCGCAACAACAAGCCAATGTGGTTACGAAAAACACGACGGTACAGGGATTTGATGAATCTGAAAAACTTAAAGCCAAAAAAGAAAAAGATGCCCTAAGAAGAAAACAGCTCTTAGAAGAAGAGAAAAAAAAGAAAAAACAACAGGAAATGGAACAGGACCCTGATGCATCGGGCAGGCTTCTGGACACAATGGTATGATAGAATTATTTTCACTTGAATTTTGGATTGCAATTCTTTTTTTTATTAATTTTATTCTGGTTATTTTATTATTTTTGTTTGTAAAAAGGATGAATCGACTGAATCCGGGAGAACCGGATCAAAAGTATTGTGATGACGGATGCGAAAATGCGAAATACGCATCTGGATCTGCTGTAGATATTATTGAAATGCTGGAACCTCTGGTTAAAGAATCAAAAAAAACTGCCATCAGTTTTGACAAACAGATAAAAGAAAAAAAGAGATTAATAAAAGAGTTGAACGATGCGTTGGATTCCAGGATCATCAGTATCAATCTTCTTTTATCCCGGGCAGATGCATTGCAAAAGAAATTGGAAGTAAGAAACAATCAATTCAATTTAGAATCCTCTTCAAACGCTGTACTTGACCAGCAAAATCAAATCATAGAGATGTATAATCAAAATTTCGATATTGACTCCATTGCCCAAAGACTATCAATCCCTAAAGGAGAAGTTCAGCTGGTGATTGATCTTAAAAAAAAAATTGTTGAAATGGAAAAGAATAGCAGATGATCTCCGGCGTTCATATTTCATCCTCGGAAATGGTCATCAATAAGGACGGCGGTAAAAAAAACACTCTCCCCAAATTTAAAAAAAACCAGATCATTAATGCAAAGGTTATACAGCTGTTGCCACAGGGTAAAGCGTTGCTTTTGGTAAACGGTCAAAAATTTGTGGCAAAAACAGCCATGCTGCTGAAACCCGGGGAAGAGGTTCAACTTAAAGTCCTTGCACAAAAGGATACCATCATCTTAAAGCTCATTGGTCCGATTCAAAAAATGACAAATAGGCAGATATCATCCCTTGTCCGATTTTTTTCAAAAAATGAAGCCATACCTGATATTTCCAAGACCAGAATATCAGGTGTGAAAGACCTTCTTTATAATATGGCCTTAAAATCAGATAAACCGGATGAGACATTTTTACCAAAGTTAATAGAAAAGAGTGGGTTGGTATGGGAAAAAAAAGTTGCCCGGATTTTATTGGGTAATACATCTTCATCAGATATCAAAGCTGGCCTGGATATTCTATTAAAACAGGATATTAAAGGTAATATCCTTAAAAATATGTTAATGGTTGATCCCCAGAAATTTGAAGGTTTGAAAATGGCAGCCTCTTTTTTGGAAACCATAGAAAATTATCAGTTGCTCAATCATCACAGCTCGGACTCAGGACGATTTCTACTGCCTTTCCCGATTTTTAGTGACCAGGCATTTAGTTTCGGGCAACTCTTAATAGATACAGGAGATAAAGCCAAAAGTAATAACAAGGATGCTGATAAAGTTATTCATATCTCTTTTTTACTGGATATGACCAAGCTTGGCCCATTGAGAGCCGATTTTTCAATATTGAAAAAAGAGATTACAGGGAGATTTTTACTCAAGGATGATGATACCTGTAAATATGTTAAGTCAATGATTGCCGAGCTTACAACCCGCCTTGCAAAGATCGAATACCAGGTTCGCAAGATAGAATGTCACACAGCAGAAAAAGAAGAAATTCAGCAAAGCAGTTTTATTGAATCCTTGGTAACAGCCCGTGATGAAAGCATGTTAAATATTGTGATTTAAATTAAATGGATAAAAAAAATAAAAAAAAGGCTGTTGCATTAAAATATGACCGGGAAACGGCCAGTGCGCCGAAAGTAATTGCCAAAGGCCAGGGCAAAGTGGCTCAAAAAATTATTGAGCTTGCCAAAAAACATGATATTCCCATAAAAGATGATCCAGACCTTATTGAAGTTCTGTCATCCCTTGAAATTGATGAAGAAATCCCTTCAGAAATTTATGTGGCAGTGGCAGAGCTTTTAGCCTTTGTTTATTCTATCAATTCCAAACGATATTCATAATAGGTAGGAAAATTTTTCTGTATTCTGTCAATTATTAACCTTTTGATCTGTCGGGTTTTTGGCGAATAGAAAATTTGTAATATATAAAGAAAGAGGTATCAAAAGTTATTGGAATCCTGTTTTGTTTCAGATCATTCTTGAATGCTTTGGGGGTAAAGGTTTTACAAGTTATCCACATTGAAGAGGATAACAAGTAATATAGTTCTTTTTATACAGACTTTCCAATAAACTCATATGGCATCCATATTGCAAGTTCGTTTATGAGAAAATACTTTAAAAGGAGAAGAAATGATTCTTGAAATGACTCGGCCTGTTCAGGGCGGATTAAGGCAGGAAAGAAAATTAGAAGCAGTTTCAAACAATCTTGCCAATACAGATACAATCGGGTTTAAGAAGGATAGGATCAGCTTTGACGAGAAATTTAAAGCCCAGATAAATAAAGATTTTACACAAGGGTCTATACTGACAACCGGTAATCCGCTTGATTTTGCTCTTTCAGGGGAAGGCTTTTTTAAAATAGAGACACAAGAGGGCATCAAATATACCAGAAACGGAAATTTTTCCATGGATATTAATGGTATCCTGGTGGATCAGAACGGTAATCCTGTCATGGGGCAGGGTGGGGCCATTGCTATTGACGGTGAAAATGTTGAACAGGATTTGTCCGTCAATCAAAGTGGTGAAATTATGCTTTCCGGAGAAATTATTGACACGCTTGATATTGTGACCTTTAAAGACTTGAAAAAATTGGAAAGGAATGGACAGAATTTTTTGTCTTACAAGGGCGAAACCACAGACGAGCTCCAGGCGGAACAAGCTGTTGTACAGCACAAAGCCCTTGAAAAGTCAAATATTATAGTTGTCGAAGAAATGGTGCGTATGATTGACTACCACAGGATGTTTGAAACATTTACAAAATCCATGATGACATTTGATGAAATTGACGCCAAGGCGATTAATGATGTTGGAAAACTTAGATAAGATAATAGGAGATAATTTATGATACGATCACTCTGGTCCGCAGCAACAGGCATGCATGCACAGCAGATGCAAACAGATGTTGTCGCTAATAATCTGGCCAACGCCAGCACCACCGGGTTTAAAAAATCCAGGGCAAATTTTGAAGACCTCATGTACCTGACCATGCAGATTGCCGGCCAGACGACCCCGGGGGGCGGACAGGTTCCGACGGGAATACAAGTCGGTATGGGAGTAAAACCAACCAGTGTGCAAAAGTTGTTCATCCAGGGGGATTATATTCAGACCGACAATCAACTGGATATGGCAATCCAGGGAAATGGTTTTTTTAAAGTGCGGCACGGGGATGAAGATTTATATACCCGGGCAGGTAATTTTACCCTGGAT
Organism: Desulfobacula sp.; assembly: GCF_021107415.1. The sequence goes on along the minus strand of NZ_JAIOSW010000375.1, from coordinate 518 downwards.
AGTGAGAGTTTTTTGACCACACCGTCGGGTGATCGGCTGCAACCTGAGATATCCGTACCTGAAGAGACCATAGTCGTCACACTCCAGGATAATGGAACAATGACCTTTTATGGTGCTGATGAAAATATCCTCGGAGAGGACAATGTTTTAATCAGCACATTTGTCAACGATGCCGGTCTTTTTGCAGTGGGCAATAATCTTTTCAGGCAAACAGAGGGTTCGGGTGATGCAACAGAAAGAACCCCCGGAGAAGATGGTGCCGGCACTACGGTCAATAATTTTCTTGAGGGGTCTAATGTCAATGTTGTTGAAGAAATAGTCGCTATGATTGTCGCACAAAGAGCATATGAAGCGAATTCAAAATCAATTCAGACTGCTGACAGTATGCTCAGCACTGCCAATGGATTGAAACGATAAATGATGAATATGTTTTTTATAAAAATAATTATTAAATCCATTGGATTTTTTATTATTGGGTTTATGCTTATTCAGCATCTATGTCTATATCGCCTTTTTGC